>JARGOZ010000065.1 GCA_029213025.1 Verrucomicrobiales bacterium | reverse complement strand
ACAACCGGCGAAATCCTTCATCAGATCGATCTGGGAAACGGGGAAATCCGCCCCTCGATCAACATGCAGGTGAGCCGCTCTGATTACCGGGTTTCCACCTTCTGCGGGTCGAGGGATTTCACCAAAGGAAACCACTGGTGGGTTGCTGTCGTTGATGCCGCATCAGGTCAAGTGATCTTGCCCACGATAGATCGTCCTGACTATAGTGACGGGGCCGCTTTTCAGCCCGGTGGCAAAACCCTGCTTCTCGCGGAGAACTACATCTCCCTTATCAAGGTGGATTTGGAGCAGAACGAGGTGGGTAGTTCCCACTTAAAGTTTTGGGCGGGAAATGGAGGAGAGAGGGTGTTGTTCGATTCGACCGGCACCCGGGTGTTCAGCAAAAATATGAAAATGATTAACGGCTGGACCTGGCCGGAGGGGGTTCACCGTTTTGTGCAAAAACCGGGCTTTGTGGAATTTGCTCTGCGCCCCGGTCGGGAGAATGGCATCCTCGCCTCTCGCGGAAACGCGGGACTGCTCTTAAACACTGATGATGGCGAAATCGAACACACCTTTCCTGAGCCGGGCAAAGTCCACAATGCCGTTTTTCCCGCAAAGAATGGAGACTTGATCATCACAGGCAGAGATATCGAAAGCGGACTGGAGAATCCCCGTTCTCTGCTCACGGTTTGGGATCTGAAAGGTCTCGAGGGGCATCAATCCATTCAAATGGCAGACCGCCCCAATAAAGATCAAAATCAGGCAATTCAATCAGCCGGTCACCATGTGACCCAGCACCGTTTTGCGAGGTTGGCCGGGGATGGAGCCAATGTTTGGGATACCAAAACAGGAAAATTAGTTCATCGTTTTCGAAGTCCCAACCAGGATACGAAATACAGGGCATTGGCGATGGCGACGCGGGGAGAGACCCTTGCGGTTTGCGATACCGAAGGAACGGTTCAGGTTTTTGATTTGGAGAGTGGTGAAGGATTGCATTCTTTTCGGGTCGACGATCCTGTCCGGGAGTTGGCACTTTCTCCTGATGGCAATTGGCTGGCCGCAAAGGAGGAAGGAAAGGTCAGGATGAACAATGGGTCAGAGGAAACTCGCGGGAAACGCTTTCGTTTCTGGAATCTGCCCGAAGACAAACTTATCTATCAATTGGAGGCGTCGACTCTGTACGGGTGGAAACACACAATCCGTTTCAGCCCGGATAATCAATTTGCAATCGCAGTGACCCGCGAAACGAGTTCCACGGAATCGGGCACCTACGAAGCGACTCTGCTCGACCTGACTACGGGAGACACCTCGGTCTATGTCTGTGAGGATCGACATGCCAATAACTTTAACTGGAATCCAAATAGTTCAGTAACCGGCTTTGACCGGTTTGCTTTTGTCGATGATCGCCACTTTGTGATTGGTAGAAATTGCTGGCGAATCTCTCCGGAAAAAGAAATCGAATTTCTCGGGAATCTGGGGCATGAGGATGCGAATTCCAAGGTCGCCGTCATTCCGGGGGCAGATTGGGTAGCGGTGGAAGACGGCACTGCGGGGACCTTTCAACTCTGGAATCCCAAAACACGGGCTCCCGTTTCGAGACCGATCTTTCACGGCAAGCAGATCCTCGCCCTTGCTGCTCATCCCAATGGCCGGACCATCGCGGTAGGAGATGCGGAAGGGGGCATCAAGCTCTGGGATTGGAGAAGCGGAAAATCGGTGAGCCCGCGACTACAGCTCCGGAATTCGCTCGAGCCTGCCCGCTTGTTTTTTAATCCGGATGGAACGCGTCTCATCGCCGTGAACCGGGATGGTCTGGTGGAAAGGTGGGAGTTGCCCGAAATTCCCCGGCTGAATCCGACCGGCTTATCCCACATCGCCGAATCCATCTCCCGCAGACGGATCAATTCCCTTGGCGCAGTCGAACCGGTCTCTCCTCAGACCACGCTCGATCAATGGAGACAGTCTCCGTGGCCTGAATTGACCCGGGCATCGCTTTCAGAATCATCTGAAGCATCCGGGGAATGGCTCGCTTTGTTCGATGGCAGGTCTTTGGATGGATGGGAGTCGCTGGAGCCTGGAGATACCGGTTTTACCAAACAGGGGGAGCTCCTCAAGATGGAAAGTCGAGAATCCGACTCCCGCTTTCTCATCTTCACGGGAACGGATGACGTGTTTCCGGCATTCCGCGATTTTATCTTCCGAACCCAATTCCGGGTAGCCGACGATTCCGTTGGTGATATTTATTTTCACTCGGAAATCAATCGGGCCCGGCATCCGACCCGGGGGAATCGAATCCGGATTAGCGGGAAACCGCAGGGAGCAAGCGGAAGTATTTGTGATCTACGCTGGATCCACGATTTTGTGGCCCGCCCGGAGCAGTGGCACGAGCTGGAGATTGAAGTGCAGGGGAATCGTATCACCACCCGGATCGATGGGCTGCCCGCAGCGCTGTGGGATGAACCTCCCGGCTGGGAAGGACTTCACGGGCTGGACAGAAAACTGGGGGCGGGAACCTTTGTCCTCCGTATTGATCAAGGGGAGATTTTTCTGAAGGAGATGCAAGTGCGGTCGCTCGGTGCCCAGCCTTCACTGACGAGCCGGGCCTCGGCACGACAGCAACTCGGGCAGGTACGACTCGATCAGGGAAAAAACGAGGAAGCCGGTCAATGGTTTGAGGAGACATTGGAGCTGTTGCTGTCCTGCGATCCCGCCCCGGAACAAGCCGGTATTGCCGCTTCCGCCTGTGAAGGCCTCCTGAAATCCGGCACCAACTCCGGGAACTTTCCTCTACCGACCCTGCTCGATTTGGCGGAAAGATACCGGTCGTTATTACCGACCCTGGAGACCGGGTCAGAAGCGTATTTTGAATTGGTCAAAAACGCAGGCACCCTCGATGCGTCGCTGTTTGAGGTCTACCTGGATCGGGGAGAGGAACCAAAGGGGCGGCAGTTGATCGACGAGGGGATTCGCTGGTTTAAAAATGCCATGGAAGCGACTTCCGCATCGGAACAAGCCGATGTGGTATGGGATTCTCAAAAACAGGCGTACGCTACCTGCCTCAAAAAATGCAGTCAGGTCCCGCCTTCCTTGTTGGATACAATCGAATATGCCAAACAGAATTTCAAGCGGTCCACTTACCCGGTTGCCCGCCTGCAGTTTGCCGCTGAGCTCGGAAAGGAGTGTGGGAAAATCTCGTTTGAGGCAGGAAACCAAATCAAAGGTATGGAATTGGTGGAGCAAAGTTTGGAGGTGAGAAGCTGGCTGGCGGAAAAAGAACCGGACAACTTCGATTATCTCTCCGATGTCGACGAGTCCCGGGGAATCCTCGCTGGAATGTATAGCCGGGTCGGCAGGGACAAAGAGGCGGCAGCGTTGCGCCGAAGTCGGTACCAATCGATGATGGAGAAGTTCCATCATCCAAACTATACCAATCAGGAAGCCGCGCTCAATGCGGCGGCACAACGAATTAACGGGATTCTCGATCAGCGGGATTCTCTCAGCGATCCGGACTGGGAATGGATCAGAGGCGAAATCGAGGGGCTCATCACCCACCTGAAAAAATTTGATTGGAACCATCGCGAAATCGATGATGCCGTCAGTGCGATTTCGACCGCCGCGATGAAGATCGGGGATCACCATTACCGCAGGGACGAGATAGAGAAGGCCCGGGACGACTTCAAACAGGGGATTGCGTTACCGATCGAAGCCATCCCTCATGCCGATACCCCGGAATTACGGGATACCTATTGGAGGCTCGCCGGGGACCGACTTCGCTGGTATCGCGATCGAAGTCAGGCCTGGGATACCGCTTTACTCGAGGAACTGCTGGATCGGGCCGAACCGATCGCCCAATCGCATCCCGGTCTGGGACGGGAGCAAAGATTCCCCGCCATTGCCCTGCGAACCTTGAGCGCGAAGGTCGCGATGAGCAACGACCTCGAGACATCCATCGAGCTTCGAAAACGGGCCCTGGTCTATGAGACCCGTTTGGTGGAAAAACTCCCCAACGAAGCCTGGCCCGTCTATGACCTGGTAGATGATTACCTGCGGCTGGGTGATATTCAGAGACGCGCAGAAAAACACGAAGACGCGGAGCAGTCTTATCAAACCGCTATCAAACGGGGAGAAAAAGCCGTCACTCAATTTCCCGGGAACGAAGCGAACTTTCACAAAGCTGTGGGAGAAACCCAACGCAATCTGGCCCGTCTTTACCGGGTAACCGGCCGAAAAGAGGAAGCCTGGGAGCTCTACCACCGGGCAGTGCCCCATTTGGAGACCAGTGCGCAGCTAAACCCGACTTATAACGCCCCAAAGGACCTCGCAGCCGGGTTACTCTCTGGCCTCGGATCGCTATATCAAAACGAGAAGAAGGATTGGGACCAAGCGGAATCGTACTATCGAAGGGCGCTGGTCTGGCGGCAATTGACGGCGGACAATTTACCGCAGGACATCAAACGCCAAACCGAACTCGCCCGGTGCTGTGAGCAACTGGCAGGATTACTCTTCCTCAAAGACCCTAAGAGCAATGAAGCAGATCACCTCGATCAAAAAGCCATAGCGATCCTCGAGAAAATTGCGGCAACAGGCAAACTTTCGGAACCAGGCGCATCAGTTTTAAAACATTCTAAAAGCCGGATAAATCAGCGTTCCGCCTCACTCCTCGAAGTGGAATAGCTGCTGTGAAAATTCAAGTGCCATCCCCAACTATCTGTGTTTACGTCTCTCTCTATGAGTGACGAAGACTCGATTGAAAAAGGTGACTTCCCTCAGACCCGCTGGACCATGGTGCAACGGGCCATCAGCCCGGGCGATCCAGGTTCTTTCGAGGCTCTCAGCGAGCTGTGCGAAAACTACTGGTATCCTCTCTATGCCTTCGTAAGAAGTCAGGGGGCACCTCCGGAAGATGCCGCGGACGAGGTGCAGGGTTTCTTTGCCAACCTGCTCGAAAAAGACATTTTTGAGTCAGCCGACCGGGAAAAAGGTAAACTCCGCACCTTTCTGATTCATGCGTTAAAAAAGTATCGCTCCAACGAACACCGGGCCAGGCAAACTCAGAAGCGGGGCGGCGGCATGCATCATGTGTCGATCGATCAGGAATGGGCCGAGGGACGTTTTGAGGCAGAGCCGGTCGACCAACTGACACCGGAACAAATTCTGGATCGAAGCTGGGCGAAACTGCTTCTCGACCAGGTGATGACGGAACTGAAAAATCAGTTTCAGGAAAAAGGCAAAGGCGATGAATTCGAAACTCTAAGTCCCTTTCTCGTTAAACATGGTGGCGAAGGCGGCTATTCGGAAGCCGCAGCCAAACTCGGTATTTCTGAAGGAAACATAAAAGTGCGGGTTCACCGAATGCGCGCCTCGTACCGGCAGATTCTGGAACACCGGGTGAGACAAACTTTGGATTCCACCGACAAAAAGGCCCTCGACGGAGAGATGGCTCACCTCCTCTCCTCGCTGTCCTGAAGAAATGGATTTAGGGGTGCGGCGGGATCGGTTCCATGTCCCCGGCGGCCATTGCTGCCTGGTACTCCGACCAGGACATTCTGTCTTTTCCGGTATCGATTTCAACCATCGTAATGCAGTCATCCACCGGACAAACTACCGAACACAGATTGCAACCTACACAGTCTACATCGCGAACTTTCGGAATCGATTTCCCGGGTAGTCGGCCGGGCCCCTCATCAACGCCCAGTGTATCGGGGTGAACCAGATCGATACATTGATGGGCTCCGTCTTCGCAGGCGATATGGCATAGATTACAGCCGATACATTTTTCGTAATCAATACTAGCGATACGGGCATAGTTTAAATTCAGATTTTCCCACTTTTGTATATTGGGCAAAGCTCTTCCCCGCAATTCCTCCAAAGACTTCATACCTTTGGAATCCATATAGTCGGAAAGCCCTTCCGCCATATCCGCTACGATGCGAAAGCCTTTCTGCATAACTGCCGTGCATACCTGAACGGAGGTGGAACCGAGAGCGATAAATTCCGCCGCATCTCTCCAGGTATTAATGCCTCCGATTCCGGAGACCGGCAGATTGATATCCGGATCATTTGCAATCCTTTCGACCATGTTCAGGGCAATTGGCTTCACCGCGGCTCCGCAATAACCTCCATGACTTGACTGCCCGTCGACATATGGTTCCGGACAAAACGTGTCCAGGTTGACCTGGGTGATGGAATTGACCGTGTTGATCAAAGAAATCGCATCAGCCCCTCCCGCAGCAGCGGCACGCCCGGGTTGTGCGATGTCGGTAATATTCGGAGTTAATTTAATGATCACCGGGATTTCCGCCACCTCCTTGCACCACTCGGCAATCACTTTAATCACATCGGGATTTTGGCCGACAGCAGAGCCCATGCCCCGCTCGCACATACCGTGCGGACAGCCAAAGTTGCACTCGATCCCGTCCGCGCCCGCATCCTCGGATCTTTTGATAAACTCATGCCACTGCTCGCGGGACTCGACCATGAGCGATGCAATGATTACCCGGTCCGGCCAGCGGTCTTTCACCTCGCGAATTTCTTTGAAGTTTGCCTCCGGTGAACGATCACTAATCAACTCGATGTTGTTAAACCCAACCATTCTCTGTCCATTGAGCTGAAGGGCGGAATAGCGGGAGGACTGATTTACAATCGCCTCTCCGATCGTTTTCCAAACAACACCTCCCCACCCCGCTTCGAAGGCGCGATGACACTGATGAGCCGAGTTCCCCGGAGGACCTGAGCCAATCCAAAAGGGATTCGGAGATTGAATGCCCGCGAAATTGATAGATAAATCTGCCATACTAAAATTTCTCTTATCTATAGTTACCCCACTACCCGAACCGGATTGGTAAAACCGGAGCCCCGGGGTGATTCCATGCCATATCGCGTTGTCTGCACCGGAGGCTGGGCTTCCTCACCGCCAAAAATACTGTGTAGGTGAAGAGCGGCCCGCTTTCCTTCCGCAACGGCGTTTACCACCTCGGCTCCTCCATTTGCTGCATCTCCTCCCGCATATACAGACGGAACGGAAGTTTGCTGAGTTTCCGGGTTGGTTTCTATATTTCCTGCAGGACCGAATTTCAATTCCGGAAACCACCCGGCCAGCATTTTCTGCATCTTCATTTGTCCAAGCGCCATGATCACCTGATCGCACTCTATTGTAATTTCACTGCCCTCGACAGGTTTTGCCTTGTGGTCGGTTTTCACCATCGTCACCGAAGAAACGTGACCATTCGTTTCTCTGATCTCTACCGGAGACACATTGAAGAGAAATTCGCATCGCTCCGACTTGGCTAGCGCGTACTCAAACCGGTAGGCGGACATTTCCTTTTCGCTTCGCCGATAGAGAATCGTGGCATTTTCCGCCCCCAGCCTTTTTGCCTGGGAAACAGCGTCGATTGCGGTATTCCCGCACCCGATTACAACCACATTTTTTCCCACCTTCACTTTTTCAAGCGGTTGTGTGTGGATCTCTTCAATAAAGTCGATGGCATCGGAAACTTCCGGAAGATCCTCTCCGGGAATTTTCAACTTGCGACCGTCTCCCAAACCGATCCCCAGAAAAACAGCGTCAAACTCCTCGCGCAATTCAGCGACAGAGATTTCTTTTCCCACCTCAACACCGCAACGGATTTCGACTCCCAGCTTTTTGATCATTTCGATTTCGGCGAGACTCACTTCCGGCTTCATTTTGTAGTAGGCAATCCCATAGGTATTCAATCCGCCCGGCTGTTCCTTTTTCTCAAAAATAACCGCTTCATGCCCCCGCCGGACCAGTTCAGCCGCACAGCCGAGACTGGCCGGTCCCGCGCCGATTAAAGCTACCCGCCTGCCCGATTTTACCGGGGAAACTTCAACCACCTGCTCACCGCTCTGCAATACCGCATCGGTGGAATACCGCTGCAGCCGCCCGATATCTATCGGATCCTTCTCGCGGTCTTCCAGTACACAGGCCCCTTCGCAAAGAACTTTTGTGGGACATACCCGGGCGCAACTGTTACCCAGAATGTTCGAGGTAAGAATCGTGCGGGCGGAACCTTTGATATTGTCCGTAGCGATTTTCTTGATGAAGCCAGGAATATCGATACCGGTCGGGCACGCCATAATGCAGGGCGCATCGTAGCAATACAGGCAGCGATTAGCTTCGGTCAGCGCTTCCTGTTTCGAGAAAGCGGGCTTTAGCTCAGCCATCGCGGCCCGGGCTTCTTCTTTTGATAAATTGGGTTTCAAATTAGACATTAATCACTCCGTTTTACACTATACCTTCGCGAGAGCTTCATCCAGCACATCGATCATGAAATCGGCGTCATCTTTCGTGATACACATCGGCGGTTTGATTCGCAGAGTATTCCCCGCCAGACCGCCTTTGCCGATCAACAAACCGAGATCTTTAGCGCGGTTCCATACGGCGGCACATTCCGCCGTAGCAGGGGTCTTTGCTTTGCGATCCGTCACCAGCTCGACACCGAGCATCAGCCCACAACCTCTTACCTGGCCGATGAGATCGTGTTTCTCCTGAAGTTTCTCCAGCTTTTCGAGCAAATAACCGCCAATTTCCGCCGAATTTTTCTGCAGGCCATCTTTGTCGATTGTCTCCAGCACTGCTCGACCGACCCGCGAAATAAAGGGATTGCCACCGTATGTATTGAAATGAATGTGCGAAGTCATCGAAGCCGCAATCTCCGGCGTTGTCACGACAGCGGCGAGCGGAAAGCCATTACCAATTCCCTTGGCCATCACCACAATATCGGGAACGACATCCTGCGTTTCAAATCCCCAGTAGTGCGACCCGGTTCGACCGAAGCCTGCCTGCACTTCGTCGGCGATACAGACTCCTCCGTGCGAACGGGCAATTTCATAAGCTTTTTTCAAATAGCCGTCGGGAAAAACGATGGCCCCACCAACTCCCTGAATCGATTCAGCTATATACCCGGCGATACGACCCGGAGTAGCGAATTCGATCAACTGTCTGACATCCTCTGCGTAATCAGTGGCGGGATCTTCGTGGTTGGCAAAGGGACCTCGATAGGGATCCGGATTCAGCGCATGGTGAATACCGAAACCCTGCGGGGTGGAGAATTTCCATGTTCCGTGAGCGGTCAGACCCATCGTAGACTGCGATCCGCCATGGTAGGCATTTCGCAGCGCGATCAGATCATAATTTCCGGTATGCAGCCGGGCCATGAGTAACGCGAGATCGTTGGCTTCTGAGCCGGAATTGACAAAGTAACAAACACTCAGATCACCGGGCAACCGGTCGGCGAGTTCTTTCCCGTAGAGAGCCACCTCCTGATTGGCATAGATCGTCGTTGTATGAACCAGAGTGTCCAGTTGATCGTGAGCAGCGGCAAGAATAGCGGGGTGAGAGTGACCACAACTCACCGTGACGATACCACCAAAGCCATCGAGATACCTGCGGCCGGTTTCGTCATACACATACTGCATATTCCCCTCGACTATCATCACCGGATTATCGTGATAGGTAATCAGTGCCGGAGTAAGATGTTTTTTTCTCAGCTTCAGCACCTCACTTTTCGAGAGTCCGGTGTAGGGCTTCGGCTGGTGGGAGAAAGCGGGAAGTTGTGATTTTGGTTTGCTCATATCAAGGCGCGGTAAGGGCTCCGTAAGTCTCCGGACGACGATCCCGGAAAAACTGCCAGACGTCGCGAACTTCGCGAATTTGATCCAGATCGAGATCAGCGATCAATAACTCATCTTTATCCCGGGGCGCTTCAGCGATCAGTTCACCGCGCGGATTACAAAAGTACGATTGCCCGTAAAATTCCCCGATCTTCCAGGGATCTTCCGTCCCTACCCGGTTAATAGCTCCAATGAAATAGCCATTCGCTACGCAATGAGCCGGTTGTTCCAGCTTCCACAGATACTCGCTGAGCCCGGCCACTGTAGCCGACGGATTAAAGACGATCTCCGCACCGTTTAGCGCCAGTGCTCTGGCACCTTCCGGAAAATGGCGGTCATAACAAATGTATACTCCAATTTTCCCTACGGCCGTATCAAACACCGGGTAGCCGAGGTTCCCCGGACGGAAATAGAACTTTTCCCAAAAACCGGGATTGCATTGCGGGATGTGATTCTTCCGGTATTTGCCGAGATAGGTTCCATCGGCATCAATCACCGAAGCGGTATTGTAATACACTCCGTCGATCGTGACTTCATAGATCGGAACGATTAAAACCATATTGTGCTTCTTCGCCAGCTCACACATCAATTGTGTAGTGGGACCGTCCGGTATCTGTTCGGTAATCGAATACCAGCGGGTGTCCTGTTCTGCACAAAAGTACGGTCCGTAAAACAGTTCCTGCATACAGAGAACCTGCACCCCGTCGGCGGCAGCCTCTTCGATCATCGGAATATGCTTTTCAATCATCGCGTCACGGATTTTGTCGGGATTCTCGGTTCCTTGATGAGTGGTCGTAGCTTGAATTAGCGCTGATTTTACGATTCTGGACATGATATTTGTGTGTTATTAATAAAAGTTCAGGTGGCACTTCCTACCTGGCGGGAAAAAGCGGTGATACCTCGCTCCTCATCTGTACCGGGAACGATATTATCCAGTAGCAGCGCGAGGAAGGCTCCAACCGCCATTCCTGAGGAGCCAATTGTAGAAATGATATTACCAATCCAGGAGATCGATGCAGGAAAAAGGCCTATAATGGCTTCCGAATTCGGTCCTATATATTCCGGTAGAGACAACCCCATAAACAAAGCAAAACCGATAATAAAAAGATTCCGTGTGGAGTTTAAATCGACGAACTGAAGATTCGAAAGGCCTACTCCTGCTACCATCGCAAACATCACACAATACATACCTCCTACAATGGGTTGCGGTATCGAAGCGAAAATCGCCCCGAATTTCCCAAAGATAGCGAGCCCCAGCATCAACACCGCTGCAGTCTGGATTACCCGCCTGCTGCCGACTCTCGTCAGGCCAATTGCACCGATATTCTCACTGTAGGAAGTCGTGCCGTTCCCCGTGCCAAACAGACCCGCCACGAAGCAGCCGATTCCTTCGAAGCCGATCCCGCGGTTAACGGTTTTCGAATCGGGAACCGGAGCTTCCGACATTCGGGCCGCGGCAAAATAGTCGCCGGTCGATTCAATCATACTCGCGATATATCCCGCCAACATACCAACCACAGCGGCGAGGCTGAAAGTTGGAATTCCCCACTGAAACGGATAGGGCACCCGAACCCAGGGAGCTTCTCTGACCGCATCAAAACTTACATGCGACGCATGTCCCTGAGGAAAAAGCCCGGCTTTTGTTCCAATGATCGCAACCAGCCACGCACCGATTAATCCAAGCAGAATCGGGAAAAGCCGGAAAAGCTGACTGGTTCGACTCAAAATCTGGCTGAACACAATCAGTAAAATAATCGTTAAACCGCCGATCCCCCAATGTTTCCCGGCAAAAGGCGCACCAAACTTAAAAAGCGCCAGCCCGATCAATGCAATCGTCGGCGCGATCGTCACCGGCGTAATAAACCGGAGCAAGCGCCCCATCAGCCCCGAGAACCCGATCGCCATCTCGAAAAACGCCCCCAAAATTATTGCCCCCTGAACTTCCCGCATTTTCACTTCGAAACCGGAGTTGGCCAGCGTAGCCATCCCGCAAATCGCTATTGCCGGGCCGAGAAACGAAAAGGTTCCGCCCTGAACAATGGGCAGCCGGTTGCCAAACGTGGTTTGCAGCAGAGTGCATATCCCGCTGACCAGAAACATCGTGCTGATCATGACCGCGAGCTGCGCATCATCAGCCCCGAGAGCGTCTTTCAGCACAAACGGGATCGCCACAGTCGAGCCGAACATCGTCAAATAATGCTGAAACCCCAATAGCAACGAGGTCCCGACAGGCGGTTTGTCCTCGATTGTGTAAAGCATTTTGCGGCTCATCAGATAAGTTTCGTCAGTGGTTTCAACAGTGTAAAGACAGAAACCGAAATTGTACCCTGTTGAATGACCAACTGTACCCTGTACGATTTGCCACTGTACCCTGTTTAATCAAATCCGGTCCCTGATTTTCGAGGAAATCGTCTTGAAGAGACTCAGCCCTTCTGTTCTTCTACTTTTTGTAATCATCACGAAATTCATGGGACGTTTTATTTTTTTCATTGGTCTTTTTCTCAGCATCTTTTCAGCCAACAGTCAGGAAGTTGATCAACCCGATCCTTATGAGTGGGTAATCGAGTCATATCAGTTCCCGGACAATCAGCTTACCTACGGATTCGCCAGTCCGGAGCGCGGAGCGCTTGTCGCACCTTCGCTTCCGGCGAATAACGCTCCGGAAAAAGAGATCGAAGAATTCATCCGTAAAAGCAGCAGCATCGTCAGTCATTATCTGGAGATCGAAGGACTCGCACTTCCCAAAGGGAGCCTTGTAATTTTTGATCCTGAATCATTGACTCTTGCGGCCCGGCTTCCCCGCATCGCTCAAAGTTCTGTTGCGTTTACGTCCGAAATTCGGCTGGATGCAATCGAACGGTATATAGGCACGTACCACTCCATCTATGAGGCACCTTCCGCAATGATGCGGAGTATCATTTCCCGCGCCTCGGAAAACTACGATCACACAGAGCTCGTCAGGGAACTCGACAAAGCTGTAGCAGAAAATAAAGCCAGGATTGTCAGCACCAGCCAGGTCGAATCCCGAAGCGGCAACCGGACTGCAATCGATTCTTCCGGAGAAACAGCTACTCCGGTTGAATTGGCCGTCGACTCCGATAGCCAAATCGAATTTGAAACCGAGGCAATAGAGTCAGGGACGTCCCTTTCCATAGATCCGGTTCTGGCCTCAGACAACGTAACGATAGATTTTAATCTAACGATAGTCCATCCCTATACACCACCGGTTCGGCGGACAGTGCCGTTTACGCTACGCGGAGAAACCATACTTTCGTCAACCGTCACGGATAGCACCGATTCCAAAATATCTTCTGTATATACCTCTAGAAACGGTGCAGCAAAAATGCTGGCGGTATGGAAGCCGGAACAATCGCCTGATCCCCGGGCGCAGGATGTGCTGCAAGCGGGTTTCATCACCAATCACGTCGTAAAGGTCCTCCCCTTACTCAACAGCAATCTCGGTCCGATGCTGGAAAAACACGGGGCAAAGGTGTTACCTATACCCGAGGGAAAACTGGAGTTTACCAAAGCCGCTGACGAAATCCCCGAAGGCATGATTGTTCGACGATACACAATCCCTCCCACCTTTCTAAGCGGAGGAGGCGGCGGCGGGGCTGCTGCTTCGGACCCGTTTGCCGCCGCCCCATCCAATGAACCCAGATTCACCGTTCGCGTCACGGCCAAAGATATTTTGCAGTCTGTCGGAATTCAATTCCCCCAAGGCTCTTCCGCCAACTATTTGACGGCCACATCCACACTCGTTGTGCGCAATACTCCGGAACAAATCCAGCTGGTCGAAGCCTACATTATGTCTATCAAAAGCGGCGGTGTAAAAGCTGTCGATATCACTCTCCATATCGTCGAAGGCCCCGGCAGACTGCTCAGGGAAACCTCCCGGAAAACCCGCCGAATCGCCAATCATGCCAAAGTATGGGAGGAATTGATCAAATCTCCGGAAATTTCGATTCGAACCACAAACTGGATCGAAGCAAGAAGCGGAAGCCGCGCCAAAGTGGAAGCGGGACTCAACTACAGATTTCCCACCGGCGCCGACATCCTCGCCAAACCGGAAAATGAAAAACAGAACAGGGACACTGCGACATCGGGAATATTCGACGAACAAAGGGTGGGAACAGTATTCGAAGTCGACCCGGTGATCGGAGCGGACAACACCACTATAGATCTGAACTTCAGCGTAAAGCACGACTACGCCCTGCCGACCGTGACAAATCTGTCCAAAATCACTCCGCAGGCAGTCAAACTGGATGGCCCGACTACTACTTTTCACCGCGCCTCGATAACTACACAAACCACACTGCGCTCCGGCATGTACCGAATGGCATGCATGTGGCAGCCCGGAGGTATTCCAAAATATGATAACGCAGATATACTCCACGCGGTCTTCATCAGAGCGGAGATCGTGGAGCTGTCCCAGGAAAGCGAAGACAATTTTTAGATCGGATACCTATGAAACTACACCTTCTCATTCTCAGCTTTTTATGTGCTGTTCTGCATGCCGATGATCGTCCCAATGTAATCCTCGTCATGAGCGACGATCAGGGTTGGGGGCAGACCGGCTACTACAATCACCCGCATCTCAAAACGCCCCACCTGGACGAGATGGCAGCGCACGGACTTCGGCTGGATCGCTTCTACGCGGGGGCTTCAAATTGCTCGCCCACCCGGGCCACCGTGATGACCGGCCGAACCAATGACCGCACCGGTGTGCAAAACCACGGATTTCCCATTCGGCTTCAGGAAAAAACGATAGCCACCGCACTGCGCGATGCGGGCTACAGCACCGCGCATTTCGGAAAATGGCATCTCAACGGTCTGCGAGGGCCCGGGGTTCCCGTGCTGAAAGACGACACTCACTCACCCGGTGAGCTGGGATTTGATCACTGGCTGACAGTGACGAACTTTTTCGATCGCAACCCGGTCCTGAGCCGCATGGGCGAATTCGAAGAGTTTGAAGGAGACTCTTCGGAGATCGTCATCAATGAAGCCCTCAAATTCATCGGCTCGAAAAAGGCCGAAGGGAAACCGGTATTTACCGTGGTTTGGTTTGGCTCGCCTCACAGCCCTATGGTAGCGGTGGACGATGATCGCACCGATTTTTCCGATCTGAAACTCGACACCCAGCATCACCTCGGCGAGTTGGTGGCAATGGACAGATCGATTGGTGCGCTCCGGAAAGGATTACAGGATCTCGAAATCGCGGAAAACACCATCGTCTGGTTCAACAGCGACAACGGTGGCCTCGCACCTTATGGTCCGGAAACAATGGGTGGCCTGCGCGGCAGCAAAAACCAGATGTATGAAGGTGGCCTGCGGGTGCCCTGTGTGATCGAGTGGCCCAAAGTGATCGCCGGCGGACGGATCTCGAAATTTCCCGCCGGCACCGTCGATATTTTCCCTACTATCGCCGAAGTGGCCGGCCTCGATCCGGATAAAGTCATTTTACAACCCTACGACGGTATCAGTCTCCGTCAGCTCTTCGATACAGATATCGCACGGCGGGAAAAGCCGCTCGGTTTTCGCCACGACAACCGGGGTGTCATTATCGACAACGAATACAAATACCTGTCTCTGAAAGGCAAAGAAGAACTCTATCATTTAGAGGACGACAAGACGGAGTCGAAAAATCTCGCAGAAGTTGAACCGGAGGTTTTTTCCCGACTGAAAACTATCTATACGCAATGGAACGACGGCGTGGAAGCCAGTGTAGCCGGAAAAGACTATCCGGAAGGAATCGTAGCCCCCAATCAACCGGAGCGGAGATTCTGGAATACCGATCCGGCCTACCTGCCCTATATTGACCTGTGGAAAGACCGGCCTGAATACAAGCAGTGGTTAAACCGCAGCGCCAATCAGGGTAAAGGGAAACAGAAGAAGAAAAAGAAATCTCAATAGTTGGGAATAAACCGCTGCCACTGTTGAGGATTCGGAACCTGCGGTATGCGGTGAACCCTACCGTGAGGGCAAACATATACAGATTCGGGAGCAGGCACAGGAACCGCGTGGCCGTTTCGCTGCGAAAGAAATCTGAGATATTCCTCGATGATTCGCTTATCCGGCACCTGCACGACCGGCGGCAGAGGAACAGTGCCTGAAAATTGCGGTACGACCGGCGCCGCATCGAAGTGGGGAATTTCCGGAACAAATCGACCGCCTTCACGGGAAGAGGGGTATTGCGACCGGGGAACTACAGGTTGCGGATTTCTGTTTTCTGTATAGACCGGTTCCCTGTGCTGAGGAACTACAGGTTGCGATCTTTGCGCCACTACAGGTTGAGCATTGATGGCGACATGATCTCCCGGAAACACACCGGTGACAGCTTCCACATACCTGCCGTCGCTCCTGCCCAGTACCACTTCCCAGCGCGAAAATTTTTGCAGGTCTTCTTCATCCTGTGCCCAGACAAAGTTTTTGCCGCCCTCGATAAAAATGGAACTCAGAGGGATCGCTGTAACTTCAGAACCTTCGATCACACGATCTTCGATCATTTCGACCTGCGCGCCGGGAATTTTCACCTGAACGGCTTCGCTGTCCCCTTGTTCTTCGTGATGATGCCCGTCGTGAGCAAGCACAGGTAAAACAGAAAGGCAGAAAAACAGTGGCAGGAGTCGATGAATGCTCATCGCGGTGAGACGAACGACAAGCCGACTTATGCAAAAAAAGCAAAAATATCTGCCAACTGTATTTCTGCGAGGGTGTCGACGATCCGATTCGGCTTGCCTTCGAAAGTTTCCGCCGCATGCGTCGTTGTCACAGCGAGCACCTTCATCCCTGCCGCTATACCGGCCTCCACTCCGACATGAGCGTCCTCGATCACAAGACAGTTGAAAGGCATGCGATTAATTTTCTCCGCCGCTTTCAGGAAAACATCCGGAGCCGGTTTCCCCCGGTCGACATCTTCCGCACCGGTAATGTTTTTCCCGAAAAAGGAATCCAACCCGGTGGCCCGAAGACATAATTCGATATTTAACACCGAGGTGGAAGACCCTACCGAACCGGGAATTCCCGCTTTTTGTAACATTTGGGTAAACTCAATTACCCCGGGCAGCGGATCGATTTTCTCTCCGGAAAGTATCTCCCGGTAGTGGACCTCTTTGCGGTTCCCGAGGTCCTGAATCGCCGCTTTGTCCTCCGGATCAGCCCAGTGAAAGACATGCGGAATACACATCTCGTTCCTCATGCCGAAAGACTCCGCAAACTGGGCATCGGAAATTTCTTTGCCGATTTCAGTTCCGAGACGCTGCCAAGCTTCGTGATGCTGATCGTGGGAGTCGACAAGAACCCCGTCGAGGTCGAAAACTACACCAATTTGATCCGGTTTAATCATGGCAGTTTCTCGTTCCCGGCGAGCCGTTTTGCAAGGGAGATTGTAGGTGAATATTAGTAACGATGGCGTAGATTCGGCCCGATGTTTACCGCGATCGAACACCTCGCCACCCGCTCGAAACCCAAAGAGGTGAGAGTCGTAGTAAATCCGGCTCCCTCCCGGAAAATCCCGCTTTTAGCGATTTTGAATCAGGCCTTCCGCGATGCGGGAATTCACTGGGACATCGATATCACCCATGGCGACGGGGACGGCCATATCCTCGCCAAAAAAGCGGTCGAAGAGGGAGTTGATGCTGTCGCAGTGTATGGCGGCGACGGTACCGTGATGGAAGTCGCCTCGGCGCTGATCGGCACCAACACCCCCCTGCTGATCCTCGGCGGCGGAACCGGAAACCTGGTTGCCTCGGAGCTGCGCCTGCCGACAACGCTGGAAAAATCCTGCGATCTGATCTGTAAGGACGAATTTTCCGTGAGAACTATCGACGTGGGAATGATGAACGATCAGCCTTTCCTTCTCCGGGTGGGCTGCGGTCTCGAAACCGGCGTCGTTCAGGATGCGACCCGCGAGTTGAAAGACCAGTTCGGCAAATGGGCCTACGTTTTCGCCGGCATCAAGGCCCTCCAGGAAAGAGCCGCAGCGGAGTACAAAATCGTTGTCGACGGCAAAGCGGTCGCCACCGGCACCGGCGTGGCCTGCGTGGTGGCGAATGCTGGCACGGTGGGCCTGGGTAAACTGACCCTGGCTCCCTCAGTCGATATCGATGACGGCAAACTGGATGTATTTTTTCTGAAAAAAGCCAATATCGAAGGCATCGCTCAGCTCGCTGTGAAAATGATGGGGCTGGATCAGTTAAAAGTTGATGGCGAACCTCTTTTGGATGCTTCGAAAATGATCAATCATTGGCAGGGAGAGAAAATCGAGGTCTATACCGATCCGGTTCAGGACATTCAGGCCGACGGCGATGTCGTCGCTCAGACACCGATGATCACGCGGGCGAAATCCGCGTGTTTAAAAGTCGTTGTCGATTGATCCCCTGAATCAGTTGTGCAAAATCTTTCCCGCTGTGCTTTTTTGGCGGATGAAAATTTTCCGTACTTTGCTGGTTGGCTCACTGTTTGCCGGTTTCACCTCTGCCAACGACTTGAAACCACTCATGGCAGTTCCCGGGGATCTCGTTTTCGAGCAGGATTTTGAAGCGGGGCAACTGAGCAAAGAGCAATGGACCGCCCGCCAGAAAACCCGCTGGGAAGTGGCTAACGATGTCCTCACCGGAATCCCTTCCACTCCGGAAACTCAGGCGGCACGGCCCCATCACAAAGGCCTCGAACCTCGCGGCAGCGCGGGACTGACCCCGATGAATTTTGTCGCGAAGTTATCGATCCGATATTTCGGCGACGAATCCACTGCGGCGACTCCATTTATTGAATTCGGGCATCACAACTGCCGGGTCCAGTTTTCCGCCGAAGAGGGCGCATTTCTGCTGGTCGAATCTGAGTCAAAAAAGGTCGCCTGGTCTGAAAATTTCACTTTTCAATCTGGAGAGTGGTATCACATCCTCGCAGAAATGGTCGACGACGAATTTGTCTTCCAAATCGAAGGTGGCCCGACTTTTCACACCCGAAATGCCGCTTTTTCCAAAGCCAAAGAGCACGCCGTCGGTGTCGCCGGATTCCGAAAAGGAAAAATCGAAATCGACAATTTTTCGATCTGGAACGCAAAGCAGGGAGCGCAGCAAAATGGTTGGGAACAGAAAAAAGCGGCCATTCCCGCCTTTGAACCCGTCATTATGGAAAACCGGGTTGCCCAGCTAAAAAAGAAGAAGGCCGCTTAGAACCAGTCGATTGTACCCTGTTGAGTCCCGGACTGTACCCTGTTTGGTCCGGCATTGTACCCTGTTTGGTCACCCGTTTCGTCAAAGAAACACGACCACAAACCGTGATAGGAACATGAATACGGTAGCATTTCGATCCATTGTGTTCTTCCTTTTACCCTTTTTCACCCCCCTGTTTGCGAGCGAATTCACTTCTCCCGCAGCGGAGGGCATTCATGTCTGGAAAGTTGTAAATGCGAAGCTTCACGTCAGCGAAACCGGATTGAAAGTATTGGCACAGGTGGATCAGCCACGTCCGGTTCTGAAGATTGCGGACCTGAAAAAGACGGGCGAATTTGTTGTCAAAGTAAGCGTAAAAGTCACCAATCCCGGATCGATAGGCGTGGCCTGGCATCTGAACAATGAAAAGGTCAAAGGCAAGCGGAAATCGGTCTACCGGAAATTAAAACCCAGCGACAAATATCAGGAAGTGAGCCTGGCTGTCCCGGTCAACGGGGTGGCCTCGAATTTTGAGATTATTGTCCCGTGGGGAGATTGCTCGATCAAATCGATCGAATTTTCCGGAGGAGGAAGCGATTTGCACTGGGATTTCGGTGCAAAAGACCGGGGTGCGGTGCTCTAGCGCTCCTGCTTATCCATCGTTTTCTGCGCCCATTTGAGGTCTTTCTCAAACAGATCGTTGATTTGATCCTCTCCGATTCTTTCAAAATCGGATTTCGGGTTTTTCAAATCGAGATGCTCCAAAGTCAGGCAGTCGCCTTCGCAGGTAATAATCACATGATGCGGGTCGGACTTGGGTTTCAGCCTGACTTCGAATTTACTGTCGTCGATTTGCTTACTCCACAACGTCATCACAAAAGGTCCGTGCCCGTAGTTGATGCGATGCACGATCCTGCCGTTTTCCCCGATCCAGAGATAATCGGCGATGTTCTCATCAGGGTCGGAAGGACGCATCCAGTATCCGAAAATTGAATTAGCCATGTCTGTGTTCGGCTTATTTTGCGCACGAATGACAGGATGTCATCGAATTTTCGGCAGTTTTTGAGAAGCAATCTACTCGGCGGGTTTATCCCGGAAATCCCATTCCGGAGAGCCTGGCGGATCGGGGCTGTGCGGCGTCTTACCCAACCCGAAATCCTGCGGCTGATAATCGAGCTTTTCATACCAGCCTTCCTGCCTGACAAATCCGTAGAAACTGGGATAAAACGGATCGACAAATCCTACTTCCGCCTCGGCGGGAATATCGATTCCGGTGAGATAGCAGGCTGCATTGACCAGCAACCTCCTCAACCCGGGATTCACTAAATCCACCGAAGCCCCCATGGTGGTGCAGAAGGACTGCCCCGTCGCCACGCCGTTGGGGGCGACATATTCATGCAGCCACGCCATCGCCTGCATCGGATTGTTTTTCGGACCTGCAACCGAGGGCGAATCCGGAGTTAAATCGGCAGTCACAGCACCTCTCAGCAAAACGGTGTCATCTTCGGTGAGATTTTTCACTCCGTAGACATCGGAGGGTCCGAAAACATCCGATACCCCGCTCAATAAAGGATGGATCGAGTTTTCCAAATCGGGAACCCCTCTGGTGCCCTCCACTTTGTGTTTGCCGTGGTGGCTGACCCACTGTTCACCGAGAATTTCCCGTCCCCATTTACCGTAAGGTATTTTGCCGAATTTTTCATCTCCTTTGAAAGCATGCGTCGCGGTGCGAATCCCGATCACCGGCTGGCCGTAATTGAGGTATTCGACGATATATTTCGCCTGTTCTGCATCCGGGTTTCTAAACCGGGTTCCGATTATCATCAAATCAGCTCCTTCGAGTTCAGACAGGCCGACCAGCCCCTTCTGATTATTCGGATCGATAAATTTACCTCCCTTATCCCACGAAAATACCACCACACAATCGAACCCGTGATGACCGCTGAGGATCTTGGCGAGCATAGGCATCGATTCTTCGGTCCTGTATTCCTCGTCACCGGCAATCAGAACGATTTTTTTCCCCTTCCCGGGCCCCTCTCCGCCTTTGAGTTTCAATACTTTCGATTCATCACCAAACGCCCCGAACGGAACCAGGATTGCCGCAACACAAAGCAAAAACTTTTTGACCATTGGATACCATAGAGAGCAAACAGGTATCATCAATCCTGAGAAATTTAGGATATATTTACTATCAATATTTCCTGTATATGTAATTTTTTAGATAAAAGTTCTACGTTTTGGCCCGCTGGCATCGTCATAGTATCAGGGAGATGCGGTATCTGATGACCATTTAGAAAGAAGATACCATTTTATAAACGATATATCGGGGGCACCCGATAGGGTGTTGAGGAGTAGAAATGACAACCAGACCAGGAAACTACAAAAGGGCGAAGAATCAGCAAGAAAGTCCATTCGCGAGGCTTCGCATAACCAAAACCACATGCGACCGTTACGGCCATGTAATTTACGACGGGCCGGTGAAATCGCTTCCGCAGACCATTCAGGCCTTCCAAAAGCAGATTCATCCGGAACGCTCCGGTCTGAATTAGAAAGCTTCGCTGATCAGTTTGATAAACTGATGCCCGCGAGAGCTTAATTTTGCTTTGTCACCGGAGCCGACGAGGCGTCCCATCGTCATATTCGAGTGATTTGTTTTCACCGGTATCACCCATGTCACCTCGGCATATTTCTGAGCAGTCTCACAAGGCTCAATCGCCAGAGGAACACCGGTCCTGGCAAAGGTGAACTCCCAACATTGCGCCTCTTCCTCATTCTCCATGTTCCTGCCCAACCAAGGATGACGTTGCAGAATTCCGGGCCTGGCCTTTGATACGCTCTTCACCTTGCAATAAGGCTCCTCTCCCTGAAGAAACTTTTTGATCGAAATGTAGGGATTATCCCGGTGAGTCCCCAAAAGCCGGGCAATATCCAGTCCCGTCATATTGAGTCCATTGTAATTTTTATGGCTGTATCCGTATTGGGTTTCAAACTGTTCGCTGAGCAGAAAATTCAATTCCAGATGCAAATGCGCTCTTTCCCGGTCAATGCCTGCTCCGGTATTGCCGAGCACCCCCAGTATACTGTTTCCCTGTAATATCCCGCCGACCTCGACGCACACCGACGCGAGATGGGCATAGAGAGAATAGAAAGCCCCCTCCGGCCAGTCGTGCCGAATCACTACATATCTTCCGTAGTTACTGGCTGATGCTGATTTATTTACATATACGACAATCCCGTCCGAAATTGCCCGGACCTCATCCAGAGGAACCTTCTTATCGTCGCGGACCATCGGGCGAATATCTATACCTTCATGCAAACGCGTATAAATCACCCCGTTCTGAGTATGAAGTTGATTCCTGACAAAGCCATATTTCCCACCCTGCCACGGTTTCATATTCACACCGTCAATATAGCGATTGGTATGCATAAAAAATTTAGACGGATCACCGAAAAGCTCCCGGTTATCGGTAGGCAGATCCAGATGAAAAAGCGCCACCGGTTCAGGTTCTGAAACGATTGGCTTTTCAGCCTCAACGGGCTGCTCCAAAGCCATCTCAGGCGTTTCCAATTCCGTTTTGGGTACAGTTTCATTCACCACAGGATCACATTCAGTGCCTTCATCGGCCTCTACAACATCCGTTTCAGCATCAGGTAAATCTTCGCTTTGAATTTCCGCAGGCACGGTTTCGACTACACCTCTGTCAATCACCATCGCGAGTGCCATGGGCGGCGAATCGGCCGGCAGTTTCACCGGCACATATATAGAGATACAAATCACCACCACTATGGATAGCAACAGGGACACAAATAAGGATACCTTCATATTCGGGAGAGGAAATTTTAGAAATATACCAAATTTCGAGTCCCCACCCAATCAATAAATGTATCCACGCACAATATTTATATAGATATATTAAATTTCCGGAAATACAGGTAGTTAATTTTTAAAATACATGTTACTTTACAGGTAAACTTTTCGAAACGCGAATCCTCTATGCAAATCAGGTTACCCAATAACCTGGTTTCCAAAATGTAATGATGGAAGAACCTATAGAAACAACCAGGCGCAAATTTTTGAAGAAGGGGTATTACCTACCGGTTCTGCAGATCACTGCGACAACAGTGTATCTCATTGTTTTTTCTACATTTTCGCAGGCACAGAATTCAGTCAGCTTCGACAGAGACATCCGGCCGCTCCTCGCAAAAAATTGTTTTCAGTGTCACGGACCTGACGAACAAGCCCGGAAATCCGGATTACGGCTTGATACCAGAGAAGGTGCCTTTACCGATCTGGGTGGTTATTTCCCGATTGTCGCCGGGGACAGCGATAACAGCGAGATCGTCGCAAGAATCCTGGATGATGATCCTGATTCAGTGATGCCACCTCCCGAACACAGCTCGCAACTCAATGAAGCAGAAAAAGCTCTGCTGACCCGCTGGATCGATGAAGGAGCCAACTGGCAGTCTCACTGGTCTTACCAGCCAATCACCCGTCCGGGGCTCCCTGATATCCGGGGTCAGTGGGCGAAGAATCCGATTGATCTGTTTATTCTGGAAAAACATCAAACAAAAGGCCTCACCGGCAACCCGGAAGCAGACCGCTTTTCACTGGCCCGGCGGGCTGCACTGGACATCATTGGTTTTCCGGTATCGCCGGACGAACTATGGAATTTCATCGATGATAAAAGACCGGATGCCTATGAGCGATACGTAGATCGCTTACTCGCATCAAAACACTACGGCGAACACAGAGCCCGCTTTTGGCTGGATGCCGCCCGTTACAGCGACACCCACGGCCTGCACCTCGACAACTTCCGGGAAATCTGGCCGTGGCGGGACTGGGTCATCAATGCCTTTAACAAAAATCAGCGCTTCGATCAATTCACGATCGAACAACTCGCCGGCGACCTGCTGGAAAATCCCACGAGGCAACAATTGATCGCTACCGGTTTTATCCGAAACAACGCCACCTCCTCGGAGGCGGGTTCCATTCCGGAGGAACTGAAAGTTCGCTACACGACTGACAGAACCGAAACCATGGCGACAACCTTCCTGGGAATGACAGCCGGCTGTGCAGCCTGTCATGATCACAAATTTGATCCTGTTTCTCAAAAAGAGTTCTATCAGCTGGCCGCTTTCTTTAACAATTCGGAAGACCCACCCATGGATGGAAATATGCGTGACACCCATCCGGTTCTCGTGGTGCCCTACCCCGAGTTGGAAGAACAGTGGAATCTAATCAAAGGCAAAGAAGTGGCTCTGCGGGAAAAACTCGAAAGAAACTCGAGAATTGATCCGGAAATGTGGTGGAATCAATCACTACCGGAAACTCTGCACTCTCCGCACCCGGTGCCGACGGACAGGCTTGCGGTATATGCGCCGTTCGATCACGTCGTAGATAACAAAGCCACTGTGACCGTTAAAAACAAAACGGTGCAAGTAGATATTTCCGGTGCGGAGCAGGCGACGGAACATCCCCATGGAAATCGCGGCATCCGCTTTGTTGAAGATGGAGGCATCGAACTTCCGGTGGGCTCACTTTTCCAGTTGGACGAAGCTGTCACCGTGTCCTTTTGGTTGCGGACGCCGGATGACGTCGCAGGCCTACTGATGATGAGCCAATGGGGCGAAGAGGATGAAGAAAAAGACCGTAAGAAAACCGGTTGGAACATTGAAGTAATTGCCGATGGAGCTTTTGAAATGCCACTCAGGGATCACCAGGGAACACTTTGCAACACATTGATGCCCAGCGAAACGCCGGTAGCACCAAAATCGTGGCAACATGTCGCTATTCGATATTCCGGTGGCCAGGCGGCATCTTCTATCTCCTATTTTATCAATGGCGAATGGCGAATCGGCAGAAGACTTTCCGATGTCCACATCTCCGACCGGTTTGGAAAACATATGTCGGAAATCATGAAGCTTGGCCCGGCGGCAAAAGGTGGCGGGATGAGCGATTTCCGGATTTTCAAACGCTGGTTGGTCGATGACGAATTGAGACTTCTCGCTGATGAATTTACCTGGAGAGATTTGGTAGACAGAAAGCCCAACTGGAATGATCTCACAGAGGTGGAAAAGCAACTTGTGGTTCGGTATTATCAGGCCAATTTTGATCAACAATCTGTAGCACTGGCGGCGGAACTGGGAAAAGTAAAGACGCAGCTCGACTACCTTTACGCCCGGTCGCCTACGACTCTGGTCATGCAGGAAAAATCGACACCTGCCAAAGCCCATGTATTGGTTCGCGGCGAATACGACAACCACGGTGAAACGGTATATCCCAACACACCGCAGGTACTGCCTCCGCTTGATGTCAATTCTATACCAAACCGCCTCGACCTCGCGAAGTGGCTGGTCAATGGGGAAAACCCGCTTACGCCGAGAGTTATTGTCAATCAGGTCTGGCAAAGCTTCTTCGGCACCGGTCTGGTAAAAACTACAGAGGATTTTGGCGTCATGGGTGAAAAACCGACTCATCCGGAATTACTCGACTGGCTGGCCGCCGAGTTTCGGGAATCGGGGTGGGATCTTAAGGCACTGATAAAATTGATCGTCTCCTCTGCCACCTATCGACAGGATTCGAAATTTCATCCGGACGCATATAAGATTGATCCGGAAAACAGATTCCTTTCCCGTGGTCCCCGCAGAAGACTGGATGCCGAGGTTATCAGAGACCAGACACTCGCCGTGTCCGGAATTCTGAATCCAAAGTTCGGAGGACCTCCAGTCAGGCCTTATCAACCTGCCGGGGTCTGGCAGGCGGTCGCCTTTCAGGTAAGTAACACAAACCTGTTTGTTCAGGACAGTGTCGAAAAACTCCATCGGCGCAGTATCTATACTTTTTGGAAGCGAACTGCCATCCCGCCTGCCTTCTCCGCTTTCGATGCCCCCGGCAGGGAAGAATGCGCTGTTCGCAGGTCACGAACAAACACCCCCCTTCAGGCGCTCGTGCTGATGAATGATGTCCAACACGTGGAGGCGGCCCGGAAACTGGCTGAACATCTGCTGACGCAATATCCCGATAATAACAAAGCGGATCTCGCGAAAAAAGCGTTTGGCCGGGTCGTAGGCAGACCTTCGTCTGTAGCCGACATGATCGATATAGTTTCCCTCGTAACCACGCTGGAAAAGGACTTCCGAAGCGAACCCGAAAATGCGAAAAAGCTCGTTTCTACAGGTGAACTACCGGTAACCGATTCTCTCGATCCTGTAGTTGTCGCCGCATGGACCGTTGCTATTAACGCTCTTTTGAACCGGGACGATGTTATTTCCCAAAGCTAAACCTTCCAATCAAACATGAATGCTTTTACTACACAGAAACAGGATCCGGTGGACCAGTGGATTGAACTGGAAACGCGGCGGCAGTTTTTCAAGCGTTCCTCCGCCGGTCTCGGCTCTATCGCGCTTTCCTCGCTGATTGGTCAGGAGAAAAAATCCGGCCAAAGTCAACAGGTTACAGACGGGATGCATTTTCCGGCTAAAGCCAAAAGGGTAATCTACCTTTTTATGGCCGGTGCACCGTCGCAAATCGATACTTTCGACTACAAGCCGCTGATGAAAGATCGCTTCGATCAGGATTTACCCGAATCGGTTCGGGGCAATCAAAGGCTGACCACGATGACATCGGCGCAACCGAGATTTCCAATTGCTCCGAGTACATTTGATTTCAAACAGTATGGCGAGACTGGCAAATGGGTCAGTGACCTGCTACCGAAAACCGGAGAATCGGTGGATGATTTGAGCTTCATCCATTCCATGTGGACAGAGGCAATCAATCATGACCCGGCGATTACCTATATACAAACCGGCAACCAAATTCCAGGACGGCCCAGCCTTGGCGCCTGGGTTTCCTACGGTCTGGGCAGCCTGAACCGCAATCTGCCCGACTTTGTAGTTCTCAATTGCGCGCCACGCGGCCAGGCTCTTTTTTCCCGCCTTTGGGGAAGCGGTTTCCTGCCGTCCAAACATGCCGGCGTAGCGTTCCGTTCTAAAGGCGATCCGGTTCTGTATCTTTCCAATCCATCAGGCATGAGCTCTGACGTCAGAAGAACAATGCTGGATAAACTGAACTCGATGAACCGGAGAATTCACGAGGAGGTAGGCGATCCCGAAACACAGGCACGGATTTCCCAATATGAAATGGCATTTCGAATGCAGAGCAGTGTTCCCGACCTGGTTGATATAGGAAACGAACCCAAACATGTTCTCGATATGTATGGCGATGATGTAGAGACGCCTGGCACTTTCGCCCACAATTGTCTGATGGCCCGGCGCATGGCTGAACGCGACGTCCGCTTTGTGCAGATTTTTCACCGGGGTTGGGATAACCACAACTTTCTACCCAAATCGATAGCCAATCAGGCCAAAGAAATTGATCAACCCTGTCACGCTCTGATTCAGGATCTCAAACAAAGAGGCCTGCTCAAAGACACCCTTGTCGTTTGGGGCGGTGAGTTCGGCCGGACAATCTACAGTCAGGGCGTATTAACGAAAGAGAACCACGGGAGAGACCATCACCCGCGTTGTTTCACTACATGGATGGCCGGCGGAGGGATTAAACCCGGCGTCAGTTACGGCGAGACGGATGAATTCAGTTACAACATTACTCAGAACCCTGTCCACATTCGGGATCTGAATGCCACGATTCTGCACCAGCTGGGCATCGATCACTCCAGGTTTTCGGTTCGGCATCTGGGACTCGACCAAAAACTCACCGGCGTCGAAGAAGCCCATGTGGTGAAAGATATCCTGGCTTGAATTACCCACCCCGCCAACTATTATATTAATCCTGCTTTACTTTTAAGGTTCCTTAATCAACGGATTACCATTATGAATTTCCCACTTCCCGCGATCCTCTCAATCCCGCTTGCCTGCCTGACTTTTCTGCTGGCGTCATGCGAACAGCCGGGGAGTTCCTCCGGGAAATCGGTTTTGCAGAGAGATTCGAACAGTGAACCCTCCTCCCGCAAAGCTCAGGAGATCGAGACATCATCGAAAGTCGACCGGAAAGCCGACGTTGTTGTGGATTCTGCCGGAACCGATCAGGTTGTCGTCGCGCAAAACAACGACGTCATCATAAAAGGCGAAGGCGGCGGAGTCATCATGGTCAGCGGAAGATGCCGCAACCTGTTGATCCACAGCGGAAATACCGAAGTATACTGCGAAAAGGCGGATCAAATCGAAATCCACGGCGACAGCAATTCTGTCGTCCTCGGATCGGTCGCAAAAGGCACCGTATCGGGAAATCGAAACAAAGTGATTTGGGAATCCACACCCGGTGGTGAAAGCCCGGTTCTCACCGCCAGCGGCCAGGACAACGAAGTAAGAAAAATCGAAGCCGCTGATCAGCGTTTTTAACCCGGCCTACTCCGATATCATTTTGATATGGGAGAACCCGAACTCCAACCCTTCACCGGGGAGCAGCCTGACTTCAATATGCGGCTGACCGGATGCCGCCCCGGGAAGACTGGCAGTAACAACCGTGGACTCGCCTTGCTCCGATAATTCGATCCTGTCAGCCGGGATATTGGTGAAAGCTCCGGAGTTCGCGAATCGATATTGCACACCGATCTCCCGGGCAGTGGATTCATCCGCTACCGTATAGGAAATCCGGAGACCGTCCCGGTCGGTTCCATCAAAATTGAAAAGGATATGCGGCGTGTCGGCATCCACTTCTTCAGTAGTAAATTGCCTGGCAGGAGGGATTGAAGGCGCTTCACAGCCGGGATCGGTTTGCCCATCGAGCAGGCCGGCTATTTCCTCTGCCGTGAGATTCGCAAAACTGGTGAGAGTCACAAAACCCAGATCCGCGCTTTCAGCTTCGTCGATATTTGGTCGCGACTCCAGAAACGCATCCAGCGAATCGAAATCACCGGTGCCGAAAGTCTCTACAACCGGCGCAGCCTCTTGCAATTGGTCCGCCACGAGAGCAATAGGGGCCGCCGAATACAAGACCCGGGATTCCAGTTCTTCGGCCTCCAACCTTGTTTCGGGCAGAACAGGAGATTTCGGGGAGAGTTTTTCGAGAGATAAAGTTTTCATCTGCGTTTCGTGTTCGGGACCATCACAACTATCGGAACGATTTCAATCGAATAGCCACGAACTTTTGGTCAATTTTCCACGTTTGTTATATTTTTCGTAATATACACCGCTCTTAAAAATGTTTCCAATTCTTTACGAACTTTCCGGTTAAGAACATAGGCATCAATACAACTCGTAGGCGATTCAACAGGGTACAATGCGACAGTCAACAGGGTTCAATTTGGGTCCGGCGACTGGAAAACCCGACCTTGATTATGTATCGACACCTGGCATGGTTGGGACGCCGTTTTCAGCCATCCTTTATCGAAATGCCATTCTCCAAAAAGCTGCGCTACAAACTCGAATTTATTGCGCTGTATACCCTGACAAAAGTCATTCCCGCGCTTCCGGAGGGTGTGGCACATTCTCTGGGTGTCACCCTTGGCAAACTCGCGTACCGCTTTGACAAACGGGGCCGTGCCACAGCTCTGGAAAATCTCACGCTCATCTTCGGGAAGGAAAAATCTAAGATCGAAATCGAATGCATCGCGCAAATGTCCTACCGCAGCTTTGCGAAAACCGTGATCGATCAGCTGCGCAGTCCGAAGATCACTGCGGACAATTACCTCGAATTTGTTGATCTGGTAATGGAAGACCCTCAGGCAATGGAGGACGCAGCGGAAGCAGGTGCTATCTGGGTTACGCCCCATTACTCAAATTTCGAGTGGATCGCCTTAATCATGGGATTCCGTGGCTGTTCGTTTACCATCGTCGCTCAGGACTTCAAAAACGAATCTTTGACCGAAATGTACAAAGCCAATCGCGAGGTCAGCGGCCACAATGTGATTCCCCAGAAAAACGCCCTTTTTGCGCTGCTTCGTTCGCTAAAAAGAGGCGGACATGCCGCCTTTCTCACCGACCTCGCCGTCAAGCCCAGCAAAACGGCGGCGGTTATCGAGTGTTTCGGAAAAAAAGTCAGTGTCACCGCGATCCACGCCGAACTCCAGAAACGGACTGGTCTCCCGGTGATTCCCGGAATCTGTATTCCGCTCGAAGACGGGCGCTACGAAATGCACGGTTTCAAACCATTGATTTTCGGCCCTGACGACAGCTCCGATACCATCGCCCAGGCCTGCTGGGATGTCTTTGAGCCCATCATTCGTGAAAATCCGGCTCCATGGCTTTGGATGTACAAACACTTCCGCTTCCTGCCTTCCGCCGAAGAAAAAGACAACTACCCTTCCTACGCCCGACCGAACCTGAGATTCGAAGAAATGGTCGCCCGGCAGGAAGAAGGAAAGTTGAAGAAAACGTAGGTGTATCCCGCCTCCTGATTGAAAAATTTCACTGCCCCGCCTCCCCGCAGAATCCCTCTTTGACCCTTTCCCTCACGGGTGGTAGTTTCGCGCGCTTCACAGAATTTGGAGCACTTAGCCATGAGCAAAAAAGACGGTTCTTCCAGTTACAAAGATACACTGAACCTTCCCGACACGGATTTTCCGATGCGGGGAGACCTTGTGAAACGCGAACCCGCCCGCCTTGAACAGTGGGAAAAGGAGAACATTTACCGCCAAATTATCGATAAAAGAAAGGCGGATGGCTGCGACACCTACATGCTGCACGACGGCCCCCCCTTCGCCAACGGGGATGTCCACATGGGCACCGCCCTGAATAAAGTGCTCAAGGATCTCGTCCTGAAAAGCAAGTCGATGGCAGGATTTCACTGCCCCTATGTACCGGGCTGGGACTGCCACGGTCTACCGATCGAATTTAAAGTCGTAAAAGAAGCCAAAGGCCTCTCGCCTGCGGAAATCCGGACCCGGGCGGAGAAGTTTGCCCGCAAATATATCGATATTCAGCGCAAATCGTTCCGCCGCCTCGGCGTGTTTGGTGACTGGGAAAATCCCTACCTCACTCTCGCGCCTGAGTATGAAGCGGATATCGTGCGCGTTTTTGCGACGCTGGTCGATAAAGGACTCGTTTACCAAAGCAAAAAACCGGTGCAGTGGAGCTACGGCGCTCAGACAGCACTGGCTGAAGCCGAGGTTGAATACGAGGATGTCAAAGATCCCGCGATCTTTGTAAAATTCCCGCTGACCACCGGTGATCTCGCCGGCAAAACCAGCATGGTGATCTGGACGACAACTCCCTGGACGCTGCCAGCCAACCTCGGAATCGCGCTCCATCCGCGCCTCATTTATGTGCAGGGCGAGTTTGTGAATGAGGAAAAAGACCGGACCGAAAACCTCGTTATCGTTCAGGACCTCATCGAAACTTTCGGGGAAAAAACCGGTTTTGTCCCCAAAGGCGAGCTGAAAGAATTCAAAGGCGAAGACCTCGAAGGCGAAGAAGCTCAACACCCTTTCCTCGACCGCACTTCGAAGATCATTCTCGCTGATTTTGTTACCACCGAAACTGGTACCGGTGCGGTTCACGTCGCCCCCGGACACGGTGCGGATGACTACGTGGCCGGTCAAAACAACAATCTGGGACTGCTGTCGCCGGTTGATGATGAAGGCCTTTTCACTGATGAAGTCGGTGTTGCTGAACTTGTCGGAGAACACGTCTTCGAATGCAATGTGCCGATCATCAAAATCCTGGCCAAGTCCGGTCATCTGATTGGGAAAGAGAACTACAAGCACAGTTATCCGCACTGCTGGCGTTCAAAAACACCGATCATTTTCCGCTCGGTTCCCCAGTTTTTCATCCGTATCGATGAGCTTCGCGAGCAGGCGCTCAAAGAAATCGACGATGTCACCTGGTTACCACACTGGGGCCGCAACCGCATCTACGGAACAGTCGAATCCCGGCCCGACTGGTGTATCTCGCGCCAACGGACCTGGGGAGTGCCTCTCCCGGTCTTTTTTGAAGATGATGGTATTCCAAAGATCGACGCCGATATCGCCAGAAAAGTCGCCGACCTCATCGAAGAAGGCGGAACCAATCTCTGGTTTGAAAAAGACGATGACTGGTGGGCGGATAAAGTCGGTTTACCAAAAGGGACAAAACGCTGCCAGGACACACTCGATGTCTGGATCGATTCCGGTTCCAGTCATGTCGCCGTGTTGGATCGTCATCCGGAGCTCCATGCGCCCGCCGATTTGTACCTGGAAGCGACCGATCAACACCGCGGCTGGTTCCAGAGTTCATTGATGCTGAGCACCGCCGTTCGCGGCACCGCGCCCTATAAGACAGTGATGACCCACGGTTTTGTGGTTAGGCGAGCGACAAAAGCTGAAAATGAAGAGAGGAGGAAGCAAGGTAAGCCACCAGTTCAGAATATGAAAGTGTCCAAATCTGATGAGAGTGGCGGCAAACCTATGAATGCAGCCTACTTTTACGATAAGTTTGGAGCGGACATTGTTCGCCTTTGGGCCGCCTCTGTGGATTGGCAAAATGAAGTTCCTTTCAGCGAAGATATCTTCAAACAAACGGCCGAACCGTATCGCCGGTTCCGCAACATCCTGCGGATTCTACTCGCCAATTTGAACGACTTCGATGCCGAAAAAGACAAGGTCGGCAGCGATCAGTTCACGATGATCGACAACTGGATCATGGAACGGCTTCAGACCGTGATTACCGATTGCCGGGAAGCCTACGCCGAGTTTGAGTTCCGTAAGGTGTTCAACACCCTGAACCAGTTCTGCGCCAACGATCTCAGCGCCTTCTACGTCGACATCACCAAGGACCGCATGTATTGCGATGCGACCGATTCACCTCGTCGTCGCGCCACCCAGACGGTTATGCACGCGGTATTTGAATCGATGGTCAAGCTTCTCGCCCCCGTCCTCGCCTATACAGCTGAGGAAGCGTGGGAATTTTCGGGACACAAGACATCGGTCCACCTCGAAACCTTCCCGGAAGCGGATAAAGATTTTTCCGGAACGGAAGCGACCGACAAAATCACCGTTCTCACCAATCTTCGCGATATGGCTCAGGTGCAGGTCGATGCAGCGATCAAAAACGATCAGTTCAAAAAGCGGGAGCGCAGTGCTGTCACTTTTGAGCTGCCGGAAAAACATCCCGCCCGGGAATTGATCGAAAACAACCTCGAAGACGTGCTCGAATTTCTCATGGTTTCATCCGTTTCATTGAGTGACGGATCATCTGAAGAAGCGAAAGCCAGCGTCAGCGAAACCGCGCTGCCCGAATGCCCTCGCTGCCGCCGGTCCATCGAGCTGGCACCGGATCACGACGAGTGTTGCCAGCGGTGCGCCGACGTAGTCGCCTAATCTATAAACCATGTTACTTCCCTTTCAGAACAGACCTAACAGGGAACAGTCCGAAACTGTACCCTGTACAGTCTGGAATCGTACCCTGTCAGGTCACCTGGAGTAACCAACCCAACACGCCTCTCATGAAATACATCTTCGGTATCTCTATCCCGCTCTTCATTCTCGACCAGCTGACCAAATTCTGGATTCTGAAGAAATTCCCCAACGTTCCCCCGCCCCACGAGCACGACGTAATTATCCCCGGTTTTTTCAATCTCACCCGGGTTCACAACACCGGTATGGCTTTCGGCATGCTGAACGGCAACCCGTTTGCGAACTATATATTCGGAGCGATAGGCATCGCAGCGCTGACGGTGATCACTATTCTGTGGCGGCGCAATGCTTTTCCCGACCGCCTGTCAAAAACGGCAGTGGCTCTGCTCGTTTCCGGTATACTTGGTAACTTCACAGACCGCATCATTCCCGGCCGGGGCTATGTCGTGGATTTCCTCGATTTCCAACTGCCGTTCTGGCATCTCATCGATAAAAACTCCGGTGGTCACTTCCCTTCGTTCAATGTAGCCGACTCCTGCATCTGTATTGCGGCGGGGCTTATGATTTTCGGAGCCGTGCAGGGAATGCGGGAGGAAGCTGCCGCAAAAAAAGCCGAGGCATAATGATTTCCACTAAGTTCAAGATCATTCTCGCGGTGATCCTGATCTTCGGATTGCTGGCACTCTTCGCGTCCCACCGGTGGTACAAAACGCTGGATAACTATACCTCTCTCGACAACTACGGAGACTTTCTGAAAAAGGAGTTTCCTTCAGTTGAACATATCTCGACCGACTCCCTCGCGACTCTTCTGCGTGCACGGGATGCCGGGGTTGGCACGATGGCTCTAATCGACTGCAGAACGCCGGAAGAGTATGAGGCAAGCCATCTCGCCGGGGCAAAAAACATCGAAACAGCGGAAGCAGTTGATGCCTGGCTGAAACTGAACGATGCGGAGAGCGTGATCGTATACTGCGCCGTAGGCTATCGCTCCGCCAAACTGGCGGAGGAATTACAGGAAACCGGATACGAAAACGTGAAAAATGTAGTTGGTTCGATCTTCTCCTGGGCGAACGAGGATCGCCCGCTTGTCGATTCAGCGGGCAATCCGGTGGAGAAAGTCCATCCCTACAACCAGTTCTGGAGAAGACACCTGAAAGAGGGCAAAGCCATTCCTCTCCCCTCCGGAAAGTGAAAATTAACAACCCTCTACCAGGAATCCAAACCGATCGATTTTCCAACTACCAGTTTGGCAGGGTCGACAACGACATGTTTCACTTTCTGCCGTTTCCAGGTGAAGGTCATGTGAACGAGGCCGTCTTTGGTTTGAATCATCGCCGGGTAGGAGAATTCGCCACTATCCGCTTTCTCTATGGTAGTGACCGCTTTCCAGTTTTTCCCGTCAGCGCTGATGGCAAGATTGAGAACATTGCGTTTTCCCCATCCGTCTTTCCTGTCTTTTCGGCCTCCGGTGTGATTGTAGAGAAGTAGATGCCTTCCGTCCTTGAGCGTCAAAGATTCAATCCCGGAGTTGTTGTTCGGCATATTGATCAGTTTCAGTTCGCTCCACGTTTCACCTCCGTCAGACGAAGTGCTTTCAGCAATCTGCTCGTGTTTCGAACGCATCAACGCCTGGAGGCTTCCGTCCGGGTGAGTCAGAAACGTTGGCTGAATCACCTGAAAAGGCTGCGTCTTCGGCTCGATCCGCTGCCACGATGTTCCCAGTTCGGGATGCTCCAGATCGGTGAGTCGCTCCATGTGAAAGCGCCAGTCGTCATCAATTTCTGTAGAAGAAGGACATAGTAGCGTTCCGTCCCCAAGTAGTAGAGGTTTGCAGCGCACCGGACCATCGATACCGGCAGGAAGACGGCGGCGATCACGAAAAGAACGACCAAAGTCGTAACTGAACATCACTTCCCCCCACCATTTACGCGGGTCAGGTCCGTTTTTAAAAAACAACATAGTCGGCAGGTCGCCGGGAGGTTGGAAAAGCACCGGATTCCAGGTTGGGTGTCGTAGATCGCTATGCTGGATTCCGTTGGCCCATTCCTTAGGTGAACTCCACCCTGAACCATCGTGGTAGCTGGACCAGATACCGACGTCAGGGTGTTTCTCTTTGGTTCCGCCAAACCAGGCAGCGACCAGTCCGCGGGGAGTTTCACAAATCGTCGACGCGTGACACTGCGGAAATGGCGCTTTATTGTAGATAAACCCCTCAGTCACAAAACCAGGGAAACGGGGCGAACGTTTTTCTTTCGGCTCCCGTGCCGCAATCTGATCGCCGGTATAAGGTATGCAATCATCGTGTTTGATAAAATAGATTCTACCATTCTCAGCTCCGACTACGAGATCCGGTTTCCCGTCTTTATCAAAATCACAGGCGGTCGGACTTGAGGTATGACCCGCGACATTCCGCTTTGCGAGATTACCTACTTTTTTCAATACAACTTTACCGTCTCTGTCTTCACAGTTTCGGTACCAGGTGGCGTTTTCGGAATTTACGATAATGTCGAGCCTGCCGTCGCTGTCCCAGTCGACGACGTCCAGTTTATAACGACCACTGCGTCCCGCGCTGTGTTTATTCAGTTGCACCGGGTTATTATCTTCATCGATAAAGATCCGGGTTTCATCGCTTTTCCGACTTTGGCAGGTAAGGTACCCTTCCTGATCCAGAATAACCAGATCCAGTTTCCCATCAGCGTCAAAATCGGTCGCCAGAGGAGTGGTTCTCCATTGAGTCTGTAGATTTTCCGCCCGGGTTTGCCACCAGTACCATTTTGGTGGCGATTCACTGGTCCAAAACGATAGCGGTTCCTCTACGAGGCCCTTTTCGCTATTTTTCAGAAGTTGGATTTTCGGCCAAATCGAGTTGTAAAGTATATCGTCCCGACCGTCGCCATCCCAATCAGCCACGGAGAGAGTTGTGTATCCCCACTTAGCTTCTGCGGGGCCCTGAATCGAACCGTTAGGCCCGGCAAGCACACGAAACTCTTTACCGTCAGCTTTGACCAACTCCGGGGCACTCCACTTTGTTCCTTTACCATCCAGGTTAGTAAAAATGGCTATATTCCCTGCAGTATTACCGCAGATCAGGTCTTCGTCACCGTCCCCATCCCAGTCATGAGCATAGGGCGTCGCCAGCGCACCGAATTTCAACGTATCCGCTTCCT
>JARGOZ010000064.1:11773-36342 GCA_029213025.1 Verrucomicrobiales bacterium | reverse complement strand
GCCGAGGCGTAATTCAATTTTAACAAAAAGATAATCCGATGAGTGAAACTTCTGAAAAGAATCCCGGTTTGAAGAAAACCCGTGTAGGGGTTGTTACGTCTGATAAGGCGGATAAAACCATCACTGTAGAAGTGATGCGCCGGGTGCCTCACCCGAGATTCCGTAAGATCGTGAAAAGAACAACCAAGCTCTATGCTCACGATGAAAAAGGGGAAGCCGCTCTCGGTGACCGTGTTCTCATCGAGGAAACCAAGCCAATCAGCAAGTCCAAGTGCTGGGTCCTCAAAGAAGTGCTCTCGCACTAAATCCGTTCTCTTAATTCTATTACTAAATTTTTGTTATGATCCAGATGGAATCAAAGGTCCACGTGGCCGACAACACCGGTGCGCGCGTCGCGAAAATGATCGGTGTAATCGGGAAGCGGACCAAGTCAGCAGGCGTGGGTGATGTGATCACCGCTCACATTCGTGAATCGATCCCGACCGCGAACGTGAAAAAAGGGGATGTAGTGCGTGCCGTTGTGGTGAGGACTGCTTCACCAATTCGCCGAAGCGACGGTTCGGTTTTGCGTTTCGACAGCAATGCCATCGTCATCATCGACAAAGATAAAAACCCGAGGGGGACCCGTATATTCGGGCCGGTAGCCCGTGAGCTTCGTGAACAGAATTTCATGAAGATTGTATCGCTGGCACCTGAGGTTCTCTAAATTGCAACTGGAACGAAGAAAGATAAAACCATGGCAAAGGGAAAGAAAACTCACGTGAAAAAAGGCGACGATGTTGTCGTTATCTCCGGTAACCACAAAGGTGAGACGGGTCGAATTCTTCAGGTGTTTCCTGAGAAAGGACACGTTCTCGTCGAAGGTGTGCGGATGATTATTCGCCACACTAAGCCGAATCAGTTGAATCCCGAGGGGGGAAGAATTGAGCGCGAGGGGCCGATTCACATTTCGAATGTGAAGAAAGCCGGATAATTTTTGAGCCAGTAGAGAAAGACGAGTCGATATGGAACTGACAATGCTCAACCGCTACAAAGAACAGGTCGTGCCTGCTCTGAAAGAAAAGTTTAATTACAAGAACGTCCACCAGGTGCCGAAGATCGAGAAAATCGTGATCAACAGCAGCTTTGGTCGTGAAGATGACCGGAAATCCGCTCTCGAATCAACCATCGAGGACATCGGCAAGATTACCGGGCAGAGACCGATCGCTACGAAAGCGAAACTGTCGATCTCAAACTTCAAACTTCGTGAAACTGATATCATTGGTGCCAAGGTTACTTTGCGCGGTCGTCAGATGTGGGAATTTCTTGATAGATTTATCAATGTTGCCGCTCCAACGATTCGTGACTTTCGGGGTCTTTCGCCCAAGTCGTTTGATGGACGCGGGAATTACACCTGCGGAATTAACGATCACACCATCTTTCCGGAGATTGAGTTGGACAAGGTGAAGCGTCAGCTTGGATTTGATCTGACCATTGTAACAACTACAGATTCCAACGATGAAGCCCGGGAGCTTCTCGCCCTGATCGGGATGCCGTTCCGGAAACCACAAGAGGCTGCGTAAGCTGAGTAACACATAACCATTTGAAATAGAAAGAAAAGCAAGATGGCAGTAGTCAGCGACCCAATTTCAGACTTCCTTACACGCTTCAAGAATGCGTCGAGAGCCGAACTCGAAGAGTTTTCCGCTCCGTATTCCAAGATCAAGGAACAAATTGCGCGGATCCTTAAAGAGGAAGGTTACATCTGGTCTTACGAGACGGTAAAAGATGGCGATTTCCAGGTGATTAAAGCGAAACCCCGTTATTCGGGCCATACTCCGGCACTTACCGACCTCAAGCGGGTCAGTCGTCCGGGTCTGAGGCACTATGTGGGTTGTAAGGAAATTCCCAAAGTATTGGGAGGAATGGGGATTGCGATTTTGTCGACTCCTCAGGGAGTGATGGCAGGTCATACGGCCCGCAAAAAGAATATCGGAGGCGAATTGCTGGCTCTCGTTTGGTAGAGAAACAAGCAGGTTCCGACAGCTATATTTTGAAAGGATAGAACGATGTCACGGATTGGAAAAAAACAAATCAGCCTCCCTGAGAAAGTCGAAGTCAAGGTTTCGGGCGACAACAATGTTGTCGTGGAAGGTCCCAAAGGGAAACTGGAGTGGATCATGCCTGCCGGCTTGACTCTCGAGAGCGAAGACGGGTCGGTTGCCATCAAGTGCGATTCGGAAGATCGCAAGCTCCGCGCCATGCACGGCACCGCCAGAGCGTTGGTATCGAATATGATCGAAGGAGTCTCCGCCGGTTTTGTTAGAGAACTGGAGATTCAGGGCGTTGGTTTTCGTGCCAAAGTGGAAAAGGCAGGCCTCGATTTAAACCTCGGATTTTCCCACCCGGTCGTTCATCCGATTCCTTCGGAGTTGACCGTTACGGTAGAGGAAAATACCAAAATCAAAGTCGAAGGAATCGACAAGCAGCAGGTCGGGCAGTTTGCATCCGACATTCGTTCGTATTACCCGCCGGAGCCATATAAAGGCAAAGGAATACGTTACAAAGGGGAATACGTACGCCGGAAACAGGGTAAGAGTGTTAAGTAACGTATATTTCATCGAACAAATTTTAATTTCACGGGTCAAATGAGTCAGAAAAATCGCAAAGCGGCACGGGCCAGAGTAAGGTATCGCATCCGGAAGAAAATCGCGGGGACGGCCGAGCGCCCTCGTTTAGCGGTTCATTTCTCCAATATGAATGTATATGCACAACTGATCGACGACGACAAAGGTGTTACTCTCGCTGCAGCTTCCACACTGGATAAAGCTGTTGGCAAAAAGGGCGCCAGCGTTGAGTCCGCCGCAAAGGTGGGCGAAATAGTCGCGCAGCGTGCGAAAGACGCCAAAATCGAAGCTGTAGTTTTTGATCGGGGCGGTTACCAGTTTCATGGCAAAGTGAAGGCCCTGGCCGACGCAGCCCGCGAAGGTGGATTGAATTTCTAACATTGCAGCACCGAATAGATATATATGAGCGAAGATACGCAAAAGGATGCCGAAAAGGCAGAAGAGGAAGTCAAAAGCACCGCGGAACTCAAGGCGGATGCGACTCCTGAAGGTGCTGAGAAAGCTGTGGCTACTACCGGTGCGGAAGGTGAAGCAGCCAAGGCTGCAGCAGCCGAAGAGGCACCTACAGAAAAACTGCAGAAAGCGCGTTCCATCCTCGGTGAAAGAAGTGGTGGCGGCGGGCGTCGCGACAGGGAAGATGAAGATGATCTGTTCGAGAAAGTTGTCTTCATCAACCGATGCGCCAAGGTAGTCAAAGGTGGACGCCGTTTCAGTTTCAGTGCACTGGTAGTGACCGGTGACAAAGAAGGCAAAGTTGGCTTTGGATTTGGTAAAGCTCAGGAAGTTTCCGAGTGTATCAAAAAAGCCAGTGAGGCGGCCAGAAAATCAATGGAGGAAGTAACCATTGGATCTAATACCATTCCGCACCCGGTTGAGGGTCGTCACGGTGGAGGTAGAGTTCTGTTGTTGCCGGCTTCTCCCGGAACCGGTTTGATCGCCGGTGGTGGAGTTCGTGCCGTAGTCGAGGCCGCCGGAGTCAAAGATGTTCTGGCGAAATCGATGGGTTCCAACAACCATGCCAATGTAGTTAAAGCGACGCTGGATGCTCTCAATCAGCTTCGCAATAAAGAGGAAATTTACGCCCTCCGGGGCAAGCGCCTTGAATCAAAGCGCGCACTGTAATTGATATATATTTTCACAGGACAAGACAATGAGACTTCATGACGTAAAGCCAAATCCGGGAGCAAAGCATCGCAAGCGGAGAGTAGGGAACGGAGAGAGTTCCGGTCTGGGTAAGACTTGTGGCAAAGGTCACAAAGGTCAAAAATCCCGTTCCGGTGCATCGATTCGCCCCAACTTCGAAGGTGGACAGATGCCGATCTTCCGTCGCCTTCCGAAAAAGGGCTTCAATAACGATGCTTTCAAAACCAGCTTCGCGATTGTTAATCTGGCTGATCTGGAAAGAAAGTTTGAGGACGGTGCCACGGTCAATGAAGAGACTCTTCGGGCGTGTGGTCTTGTCCAGGGGATCTACGACGAAATCAAGATCCTCGGAAACGGTGAGCTGAGCAAAAAGCTCTCAGTTGAAGTTTTCAAAGCGAGTGCTTCTGCGAAAGAGGCGATCGAAAAAGCCGGTGGAACTCTGAAGTTGACACAGGCGGACAAAGAGGCGCAGACAGTGGAGAAGAACAAGAAAAAGCCGGCGAAAGCTTAAGGTTTCTTGAATTTGTCCATTATACCCTGTTTAGTTCGCGAGTGTACCCTGTTGGGTCACTGACTGTACCCTGTTTAGTCCAAATTTCGGAGCCACCACAATGATTTCTGCTTTTACCAACTCGTTCAAAATTCCGGAACTTAGAACCCGGATACTATTCACCTTTCTGATGGTGATCATCATCAGACTGGGAGCTGTTATCACCCTGCCCGGGGTGAATGCCAACGTTCTTCAGGAATGGATCCGACAGATGACAGAGAGTTCGACGAGTCGGGGTGAGGTGGCGATGTTGGCCCTGCTTAACGTTTTCAGTGGAGGCGGCCTGCAAAATGCCGCTCTTTTTGCCCTGGGGATTATGCCGTATATCTCTGCATCGATCATGATGCAGCTGCTCACTGCTGTGGTTCCCCAATTGGGTAAGCTGGCCCGGGAAGATGGTGGCAGACAAAAGATTTCTCTATACACAAGGTATGTAACGATTGCCCTCTGTGTATTTCAGGGATTTATGCTGGCGAAATCGCTGGTTAACCCGAATGCGAACCCCTACCTCCGGGATATCGCTCAGGATTCCACCGCCCAGCTGGTGCCGGATCCGGGTATGGGATTCATTATCTCCACCGTGATTATCATTACCGGCGGAACTATGCTTTTGATGTGGCTGGGAGACCAGATTACCGATCGCGGAATTGGTAACGGTGTATCCATTATCATCACGGTAAATATTATTTTCGCCCTCCCGGGGGCTTTGTATCAGGTATACCAGACCTATGTATCCGGTGCTGATGGTGATCCGTTGAAACCCTTTATGCTGGTGGCGTTAATAGCCTTTCTGTTTATCGTTGTGGCGGCGGTCATATCGATTACCCAGGCGGTCCGGAAAATTCCGGTCAACTATGCCAAGCAGGTTCGCGGCGGCAAGATGATGGGCGGACAGTCACAGAGTCTTCCGTTAAAAGTGAACTACGCCGGGGTTATGCCGATCATCTTTGCTCAGGCAATCATGATGTTTCCTTCGCAGATTATCGGGTGGATGCTGCCCAACAGTCCTACTGCACAAAATATCGCCCAGATTCTCGGCGGCGGTGGTTCGGGAGTATGGATTTGGGTATACTACGGTATTACCGGTGCGATGATTTTCTTCTTCAGTTACTTCTGGGTGGCAACCATGTTTCAGCCGAATCAGATTGCGGATGATTTGAAGAAAAACGGCGGTTACATCCCGGGCGTTCGCCCTGGTCAGGCCACGGCTGAGTTTCTCGACCGGACTATGAGTCGGCTTACTTTTGCCGGAGCGGTGTTCCTGACTGTGGTGGCTATTTTGCCAATGATTTTGACCCGTCTTATGAATGTGCCGCCGACGGCTGCACAGTTCTTCGGCGGCACCGGACTCTTGATTATGGTCGGTGTGTTGCTTGATATTATGCGCCAGGTGGAAACTCACCTTATTCAGCGTCACTACGATGGATTCCTCAGAAAAGGTCGCATCAGAGGTCGTTTCGACCGGGGCGGTCAGAAAGGGGCGGCAGCTTCCGGGAGTAGTATTCTCTGGCTTTTCGTCATCGGATCCATCCTCATCATCGGTGGCATCGTGTACTACATGATTGCGACAGGAGGGAGGATCTGATCGGACCTTACCCACCGGTTTTGTTGTAGCCAACAGAACTGGTATACAGTCGGCAAGTATGGCAAAACGGAAGAGCAAAATTTTTCTTCGACACGGCGCCGAAGCTGACGGGTTGAGAGAGGCCGGCCACATCGCTGCCGAAGTTCTCGCTAAAGTGTCCGAGCTGGCTGTGGTTGGTGCTACTACCGGAGAGATCGACCGGGCGGCCGCAGAGATGATCGCGGAGAAAGGATGTATCAGCGCTTTTCTCAACTACCGCGGATTTCCCGGTAATATATGTATTTCCGTAAATGAAGAAGTGGTACACGGAATCGGTTCCAGCCGCGCGCTTCAGGATAAAGACATCGTCAAAATCGATGTAGGTATTAAGACTCCCGACGGCTGGATCGGTGATAATGCAAAAACTGTCGCAGTCGGTGGCTACACCAAAGAGTCCGAGCGACTCATGAAAGTGACGGAGGACTCACTATACGAAGCAATTTCCTACGCGAGAGAAGGCAACCGGCTGTCACGACTTTGCGGGTCGGTTGAATCGCACGTCACCCAATTCGGGTATACCGTGGTAAAGCAACTGGTAGGTCACGGTGTCGGCAGGGAGCTGCACGAAGAGCCCCAGGTTCCCAATTACTGGAACAGCCGGGAAATGCGAAGGAACGATAATCCGAGGTTAAAAAAAGGCATGGTTCTCGCAATCGAACCGATGGTGAACGAAGGCGTCGAAGAGGTGGATATCCTGGAAGATAAATGGACGGTGGTGACCAAAGACCGCCTGCTTTCCTCCCATTTTGAGCACACCGTTCTGGTCACCGATGCCGAGCCGGAAATCCTCACACCCCGCCCGCGGACCTTTCCGGTGGGCGAATAACAAAATTTCCTGCAAAAATTTGAATTTTTTAAACATTTTCCGCTTATCGCCAGTTGCGAATTGAAGATTATATGATACAGATTCCACCCTCACGCCGGTTTTCCCGGTCGCGGACGGATTTTCTCTGTTTTTCCTAATCACTGAGCGGATTGGAAGCACGATTGAATTTCAAAAATAAAGGATTAGACGAATGAAAGTCAGACCATCAGTTAAACGCATGTGTACCGAATGCCGGATTATTAAACGGCACGGGGTTCTACGTGTCATTTGCAAAAATCCGCGCCATAAACAGCGTCAGGGATAGAAAATTTATAAAGGTTACCGTATTATGGCACGTCTATTAGGAGTGGAAATACCGAATGAGAAGCGCATCGAGGCGTCGCTTCCGTATATATTCGGAATTGGTCGGAAGACCGCTACGAAAATTCTCGAAGAAGCCGGTGTGGATCCGAATATCAGGACCGGTGAGCTTTCGGAGGATCAACTCGCAAAGATTGCCGCTGCAATTACCAATGGAGGGGTCATGATCGAAGGTGACCTCCGCCGGGACATTCAGGGTCACCTCAAGCGCATCACCTCAATCGGTTGTTACCGCGGATACCGCCACCGTCGTGGTCTCCCGGTTCGCGGTCAAAGAACTTCCACCAACGCCCGGACACGTAAGGGGCGTAAGAAGACTGTGGGAGTCGTCCGTAAGTAATTTATATAGAAAACTGTCGCAATGGCTGAAGAAAACGAGAATAAACCCGAAGAGGAAGTGGCGGCAAAAGCCGACGCTCCTGCTCCTGAAAAAGAGGCAGCGACTGTTGAAGCTGCTTCACCTGAGGCATCAACCGATGCTCCTGCTTCACCTGAAGCATCAACCGATGCTCCTGCTGAAGAAGGCGCGGAAGCGGCAAAGCCTGCAGAGAAGAAGGATGACAAGCCCCGCACAGCGGAGGATATCTTCCTCGAAATGGAGGCGGCTGAGGGTGTTGAAAAGCCCAAAGTTCTCAAGGCGAAGGGTAGTAAAAACATCCAGGCCGGTATTGTTCACGTCTCGGCGACTTTCAATAACACAATCGTTTCAGTTAGCGATGCAAGCGGCAATGTGATCGGCTGGTCAAGCTCCGGTAAAATGGGTTTCCGCGGTTCACGTAAGAGTAACGCTTACGCTGCCCAGCTGGTATCCCAGGATGCATGCCGTCAGGCAATGGCTCATGGATTGAAGCAAGCTGAAGTTCGGGTAAAAGGTCCCGGCGCAGGTCGTGAATCCGCCGTGCGTGCCGTTCAAGCTCTCGGTATTGAAGTAACCAAAATCAAAGACGTGACTCCGGTTCCTCACAACGGTTGTCGTCCGAAAAAGGCACGTCGCGTCTAATATAACCAATCTCACCTATTTGACTCATGGCACGATACCTTGGTCCTACCGATAGAATTAACCGCCGCTACGGTGTAGCACTTTTTGGCCCTTCCAAAGCATTGGAGCGCCGCCCTTATCCTCCGGGACAACACGGAGCACGTGGTGCACGCCGCAAGCACAGTGACTACTCTGTTGCACTCGGCGAAAAGCAAAAGCTTCGCTACCAGTACGGATTGCTTGAAAAGCAGTTCAGAAGGTACTTCGAAGAAGCACAGCGTCGTAAGGGCATCACAGGTGATACTTTGATCCAGCTTCTTGAATCCCGTCTCGACAACGTCGTTTATCGTTTCGGTATGGGCAATACCCGCCGCGCCGCGCGTCAGTTTGTCAATCACGGTCATGTTCTGGTGAACGGAAACCGGGTGGACATTCCTTCCTACGTGGTGAAGCCGGGTGATGTGGTTTCAGTTCGTTCCTCCGGAAGTTCTCAGCAACTTGCCATGCGGATGGCTGATTCAACTCAGGCAACCCCGGTAATGGACTGGTTGACCTTTGACAAAGACAAGTTAACCGGCACGATGGACCGGCTTCCGGAAGCTTCGGAAATCAACACAATGGTTAACGTGCAATTGGTTGTTGAGCTTTACTCAAGGTAAAGAAACTTCTAATGTGACTTTCATGCGAGACGTGACATTCGGTAGAATCCGGATGTCACGTTTTTGTTTCTACCGATAAGTTTACATAACAATACCTGTCTGATTGATTCTCTAATTTGCATTCCAATACTACTATGAAATACGTTTTACATACGATCATTCTAACTGCGGTTGTTTTCGCCACCGCGAGTTTCACCGATGCACAGACTCCGGAGGAACAGGCGCGCAACCTCATGGAAAAGTACAAACCGACTCTTGTTGTGCTTACCGTGAAAGGCAAAGTGGTAACGACGACAACCGGTGATCCGCTTCCTGAAAAAGAGCAGCAACGCAGGACCCTCGGTATTACCATCGCTGACAACGGACTGATCGTGGTTTCCAATTCCGCTATCGATTCTTCCGTCGGACTGGCTAACCAGAAAGCTCAGCTGGATGACAAGGTCGTTACGATTAAGACCGCCAAAACTGTATTTAGCGACATTGAAATCAGCTATGGAGATGCGACTCTTCTGCATGGCAAAGTCGTTCGTCAGGACGTAAATGCTGATGTGGCTTTCATCCTCCCTGACCAGGCCGAAGCAAAAGCGTTGAAGAAAAAGTTTGTTAAGGTGGATCTCACCCAGTTTGCCGCTACCGCTTCCGCAGCGGATCAGGTGGTAGGTCTGTCCCGCTCATCTTCCGTATTCGGCTACATGCCGACATTGATCATGGGCCGGATCACCGGTGTGTTTAAAGGAGATCGCACTTATTTCGTAAATACGGCCGGCAGCTCACAGGGCATGCCGATCTTTACTCTGGATGGAAAACCCGTGGGAATTACCGTGGTCCGCATTGTGGACGGTCAACCTACCGGGATTCTGGCTACATTGTCGGCCGGTTCGATCCAGGTCATGGCGAATCTCGCTAACGGGTAGGGAGAAATCTCCCCCATACGACGATCTTTCCATCCCGTCCGGTGATTCCGGGCGGGATTTTTTTTGCTTGTCTCGACCGTCGGGAAACCCGAATGCGTATCTCCCGGAAACTCAGGGACTGGGCTTTGCTATGAACATGAGTGATTCCAGGCCTTTTGATCGTCGTAATTTTATCAAAAAATCAGCCGCGTTTGCCGGGGCGGGAACTCTGGGTTTTCCGGCTATCACGAGTTGCCAGTCTCCCAACTCAAAACTCGGGGTCGCTTTGATCGGTGTCGGCGGGCGCGGCCGGGTTCATGTGAAGGCTGTGGAGGATGCAAAAGAGGACATCGTTGCCATCTGTGATGTGAATGAGACCACCCTGGGGAAAGTCCTCGAGCGGCATCAGTCTGCGCGCAGTTACCGGGATTTCCGGAATCTTTACGAGAAACTGGATGATATCGATGCCGTCGTCGTTGCCACAACCGAGCACACTCACGCATTTGCCACTTTACCCGCTCTCGCAGCAGGCAAGCACGTTTACTGTGAGAAACCATTGACGAGAGATGTCCATGAATGCCGCATCATTACCGAGGCGGCTGCAAAAGCCGGGGTGAAGACCCAGATGGGTACCCAAATCCATGCCGGGGAAAATTATCGACGGGTGGTCGAGCTGATCGAGACCGGAGCCATCGGTCCCGTTCGTGAAGTCCACACCTGGGTATCGAGAGCGTGGGGCTGGCAGACCGAGGCTGAGGCGAAAGCCAACAAGGACATCATTTACACTCCGGACACGCCGAAAGAGGGGATGCCGGTGCCACCTGAGTTAGACTGGGATCTGTGGATCGGCCCGGCTCCGTACAGAGATTTTCACGAATACTACTTTCCCGGACCCCGCTGGTATCGCTGGTGGGATTTCGGCAACGGCACAATGTCTGATCTCGGCAGCCACCGGAACGATCTTCCGTGGTGGGCTCTCAAGCTGGATGCACCGCTAACGATAGAGGCGGGTGGTTCCAAAGCACACCACGACATCGCTCCGGCATCGATGTGGGCCAGGTATACGTTTGGACCGAGAGGCGATCAGCCTGCTCTCGAACATACCTGGTACCAAGGCACTCAAAAGCCGCAGATTTGGAAAGACGGAAAGATACCACAGTGGGGCAACGGAACCTTGTTTATCGGTGACGATGGAATGCTGCTTGCCGACTACGGCAAACTGCTCCTGCTGCCGGAGGATAAATTCAAAGATTTTACTCCACCAAAACCATATATCGACCCGTCACCGGGGCAGCAGCAGGAATGGATCCTCGCCTGCAAAGGGGAGGGACCCGACCCGCTGTGCCATTTTGGTTACGCCGGTCCGCTGACGGAAGCGAATCATCTGGGCAATGTCGCTTTCCGTGCCGGTAAAAAGCTGGAGTGGAGCGCGGCGGATATGAAGTTTCCGAATGCGCCTGAAGCGGAGAAATTCCTCGGTAGAGACTATCGCGACGGCTGGAAACTCGGCTAGAGATATCAGCTCAAGGTCGCAACAGCGTCGTAGTAGTTGGTTTCTACCCGACGCCAGTCTACCACTTTCCACCATTCGTCCACGTAGTCCGGTCTGCGGTTTTGGTAGTTCAGGTAGTAGGCATGTTCCCACACATCGAGTCCCAGAATGGGGATTCGCTTGGAGGAACAGCCACCGTGGGATTCCGGCATCAGAGGATTGTCTTGATTGGCTGTAGAACAAACTTCCAGTGAACCGCTTGATGTAGCTGCCAACCAGGCCCATCCCGAACCGAACTGACCGGTTGCTTTCTCTTTGAACGCGGCTTTGAAATCATCGAGCGATCCGAAATATTTCGCAATCGTGTCGATGAGATCGCCGGCGTGGATGGTGCCTCCGCCTTCGGACTGTGGTTTCAGGATCGTCCAGAAGAGCTTGTGATTGTAGAACCCGCCCCCGTTGTTTCTGACCGGTCCCTGGAGGTCTTCGGGAAGTTGGTCGAGTGAAGCGAGAATTGACTCGATCGTTTCATTCTCCCATTGGGTCCCTTTGATTGCTTCGTTCAATTTATCAGTATAAGCCGCGTGGTGCTTATCGTGGTGAATCTCCATCGTTCTCCCGTCGATTACGGGTTCGAGTGCAGACTTGTCGTAGGGTAAATTTGGTAATGTAAATGCCATACCTGTAGATGTGCGAATACTGTGCCAGGCCGTGATGCCTGATATAGACCAATCAGGCTTGGTAGAGTGATGCAATATGCACGGTGTAGTGTGCAATTTGTCAGATCGGTCAGGGGATTTCTTTATCGACCAGAAGTCTCGCTTTCAGGTTTCGTTCCTCCTCCAGATTACCCCCGGCTGTAGCTGCGAGTAATCCGACCGCAGCGGTAAATACCGCATAGCGAATCCGCGCCGCCCGGTCGATTTCCTGGCTTACCCATCCCTGCAGTGTCTCGTCGGAAATCATTAGTCCTGTCAGGATACTGACGACAAAAAGAACTACACCGAAAAAGGTCATGCCACTGGCAATCGACAGAGTTATGACCAGGGCGGTTCGCGCTTCCTGTTCGTAGGTGATCCGGTTCGAGCCGGTTCGCCATCCCCAATCCTGCGACTTAACGAGGAACCCGGTGGAAATCAGCAGGCTCATGACCGAGAGGCACCAGAGGACTGTGCTGGAAAGGTTGACTCCGACCTCCCAGCTTTCCGCTGCGAGGATCAGGATCATAGTCGATACGCCGGCCGCCGCTGTCAGCCTGCCCATCCGGAAAGGTTGTGCCCAGGGCCGGTACCGGATTACATCGAGAAACAGGCTTTTCGGGTCAGCCGTGAGCGCGCCGCCCAACAGTCGCAGCGGCGACGCGGGTACGGCGCAGTGATCCGGGTCCTCTTCCACTCTGGCATCGGCAACTTCATCGAGCCGGTCCACGATACGGTCCTCTTGTTCGGGAGTATAGATTTCAACGCCTTCAGAAATTTCGTTTTGATCCGATAAAAACCCTCCGCTCGCTTCTTCTCCCCAGAGTTCACCCAGCAAAAGCAGAGTGGCACGAAAGGGCGAAATATACCATTTTTCCGATGCTTCGGTAGAGAATCGGCCCACCGCCACTTCCAGTGCATTGGAAACGATACCTCTGGAGGCAAGATTGGCGATCGGGTCGAGGGGCGACCGGGTCAGGACAACTGCGGCATCACAGTTGTTTCGCAATTTTTCGCGATAACCGACCGACAGTAAGTCGAGTGGATCGATCGCTCCTTCACCGCTGAGCTGCGGACGGTCAATCCGGTTGATCTTCCAGGCAAACCCGGGAAACGACTCCTCCAGCCAGTTGCGAATCTGGTTTTCGATATTCGCCGGCATCGTTTCCACAGCATCTCTGCCGCTCACCACCAGAGCGATTTCGACGAGAGATTTTCTGTTGTTGTCTGGCGCTTCCATTACCGAAGGGATTGACGAATCAGGGCCAGAGCAGGACGATGAGTAACCCCGCTACGAGAGCGATGCCATACCAGAAAAGAACCTGTTTCGCGAGGTCCCTGCCTCCGAGTACACCGGCGATTACGCCTTTGAAAACCAGATTGGAAAGGGCTGCAACCAGCACAACCCGCCAGCCCGTGGAGACGTCGATTCCGCCGCTGCTCATCAGGGATCCGGTCGACAGGGTGATCGCATCGACATCGGTCAGGCCGGAAATAATACCAACTACGTAAAGGCCTGCCTGGCCGGTATATTCTTTGGCAAAAGCTACGAGGAATAAAATCAGGACATAGAGAACGCCGAAAATGATTGCCGGCTTCAGTTCCGCCGGGTTCGAAGGCTCGTCCAGTTCCACTACATCTTCGGATTTTCGATAGTATAAAATTCCGGTAAGAATGATAAAGACCAGCAGGAAAAGGGCGAGGGGAGGGCCTGTCTCGGCTATATGCCTGCTGTCGACGGCGATTAGTTCGACGATGATTCGGACGACCGATACCACCGAGGCGATCATGATAATCAGTGTCGCTGCGACAGCGTGACCGGGTTTTCCTTTGGCGAACCGGGAGGCGGATACGGTGGTCGCTGTGCTGGAGACAAGTCCGCCGAGCGCACCGCTGAGAAACGTTCCCGCCCGACTGCCCATGACACGATAGACCAGGAATCCAATCAGTCCGATGCCGACGATCAGCACCACCATTAACCAGGCGTTGAAAGGGTTAAATACGTCGAAAGGGCCGTAGGTTTTATTCGGCAGGATCGGCAGAATCACCAGGGTGATCAGGACGAACTGCATGATAGCCCGCACATCCTTTTTCTCGAGTCCCTGCACAAAGCCGTGCATCGTTGATTTGTGATAGAGAAGCAAAGCCGTTACTCCTCCTAAAATTACCGCCAGAGGGATTGCGTTTTCCTCTCCGGCCAGGTATACGCCGATACCAAAGACCAGCAAGCCCGCCACTTCGGTAGTCATTCCGCTATCGTGGCGATCCGGGTCGGTTTGAGTTCTGATGTAATTGGCTGCGAAAAACGCAACAGCGAGAAACAAAATACCGGCGGCGATAATCCAACCGGTAAATTGCACGGCCAACAGACCGCAAAGGTAACCGGACAGAGCGATCAGGGCGAAGGTGCGCAGACCGGCGGTCACGGCGCGCTTCCTCTCCCTTTGCATCCCGATTAACAGGCCTATAGCCAGGGCCAGGGCTGGTCGTAAATACTCTTCGTAGTTCAAAATACAGGAGGAATTTTCAGATAGTAGTTGTAGCGGGACAGAACCCGTTACGAAACTTACATCAGAAATCGCGCCAACTCACTCGCCAATGCAATAAAGAAACTCCTCTCCGCCCTGCCCGTGAAATGCCGTTCGTATATAAATCCGATTGTCGACGATTGACGGGCTGGCAAATCCTGATTCGCCCAGTTGGTTCCGGGCCGTTTCCCGGTAGCCGGACGGGTCAGGATGAAATACAAAGCAGGTACCCTGTTCATTTACGGCATAGATTTTTCCGCCGGCGTAGACCGGTGATGCACTTACCGGTCCCCGCAGGCGAACCTTCCACATTTCCTCTCCGGTTGTCGCATTCCAGCAAAATGCAATGCCGCCGTCGTTCAGGGCGTATAGAAATCCGTCCACATAAAGCATGGATTGTTCGTAGCATTTTTCACCGTTTTTCCACAACACTTCGCCGGAGCCGTCCGCGCGTATGGCAATGGTTTCTTTATTGGGGAATCCGCCCGAGGCAAAAACGGTGTCACCGCTCCACACCATAGTGCCGCAGGTGGCCGGGGAGGATCCGGAGGCATGCCATAGCTCCCGGCCATTGGCGGGATCGTAGCTGCTTAACCGGGACTGGCCGCTGATGAGCAGTTGTTCTTTTCCGGCTACCCGGGCTACTACCGGGGAGGAATAACTGGTGCCGGCCGTGCGCGGAGTACGCCAGATTTCGCTGCCGTCCGACTTTCGGAACGCCGCTATGTAACCGCCTTCTTCATATTCCGAAGTGACGATTACGCTGTCTTTGTATAGCACCGGACTGGCGGCAAAGCCGAAAGGATATTTGGAATGAAACTCGCCCGTTTTGACCTGCCACAGGATAGCGCCCTCCCGGTTTAGAGCTGTCAGGTAGACATCCGTGCTGTTGAAGAATACCACGAAAATCTTCTCTCCGTCACAGGTCGCAGTGGGGGAGGCGTGGGTATTCTTTTTATGAATTCTTTCCGGCAGGTTGCCTTGATGAACTACGGTTTGCCATTGTTGGCGACCGTTGTTCCGATCAAAAGATAATACCATTTGCGTTTGTGCCTGTTCATCTGCCGTGGTGAGAATGATCTGGTTCTCTATCACAGTCGGACTGGAATGGCCTCTGCCCGGTACCGGGGTTTTCCATTTGATGTTTTTGGTTTCACTCCATTGCGTTGGAGGATTTTCCCCGGTAGCAGCATGTCCGTTGCGGGTGGGGCCCCGCCATTCCTGCCAGTCGCTCGCCAGGCAGGAAAATACGGATGCAAACCAAAACAATCCGGATCGAAAAAAATTCAGGGAGACGCCATTCATGGCAAATGTGTAGGGCATGATCCTCCTGCGGTGCAATGATTTCCTCCGGCGTGTCCCCGTTAGTCGTGGTTTCAGGAAGTTGTGGAAGAATGGCGGGTCGATTAGTCCGACTGTACCCTGTTAAGTCCGGCACTGTACAGGGTACAGTTTCGCTGCGATACATTTTTCTGTCATGAATTTTTCAGCACGATTTTCCGTAGCGGTTTTCTCTATATGTTTTGTTGCCATTTTACACAGCGCAGAAAATCCTGCGCAACGGGCCGAAACTGTGCGGAAAACGCCGGGGCTGATCGCATTCTGGGATTTTGCGACTCGCGAGGCGGACGGGGAAAAGCGTTTCATCGCCCACGTGCCCGAAGGCGCACAGAATGTCTATCCGCTCGATGCGGGCAACTATGTAAAAGATTTCTGGGGCGAAGGCCGGTCGGCGACCTACGCGGACTTCCCGCTGCTTGGCAGAGGTCCCTTCGGCGATGCAATACAGATCGGCAACGAACAGGATCAGGATTTCCGTCCGTTTCTCTATGTGGCCCGCTCCCGGTTGCATGATACCCCGCTCGATATCAAGGGCGACAACCAATCCGTGACCGTGCTGGTCTGGGCGATTCGCGAAAGCGGTAACCACGCCCTTGCCGGGATCTGGCACGAGGGAACCGATTTGAAACAGAAATCCACCGAAGCGATTCGCAAAGTCGAGCGCGGTCAGCGGCAGTACGCTCTCTTTGCCGGACTGAACAAAACCGGCTCGGCCTGTGGTCATGTCTCTGAAAACGGCGCGAGTTCTTTTACCAATCGCTATGCTCTGCACAAATGTAACTCGGCAGCGACATCACCGGCGGTGCCCGCAGATTCACCCACCGGAGAAATCGATACCGCGTGGCAGTGTTTTGCCATGACGTTTGATCACAAAAAACAGGAAATCGCCGGTTGGCTAAATGGCGAAGCCGGCGACCGCTGGTTGGAGAATCCGAAACGCGACGGTCTCATTTCCTATGCCTACAATGCTTGGCTGCAAGGGCATCTGCATCGCACACCAGGTGTTCAGCCCGGAGAAGATCCGGATTTCCCAAACGATCAATTTTACAATCCACCGGAGGAAAAACCGGTGTCGGTAAAAGTGCTCAGCCAAACCGGCAAAGTTCGCGTCGAGCTGCGCGAATATCCCTACACCCGCGTCGAAGTGACCCAGGTAAAAAACCTCGATGGAGATTGGCAGGATGCGAAACGAGACCTCGTTGCCCTGCGACTGAATCCCTGGTGGTATCCCCACGGCATTTACCAGCCGGATAAAGAGACCGGCGGTCCGTTTACCATCGGTCGCGTCATCCACAGCGCCAAAAGTGTCGGCTTCACCGGTTGGATTGGAGGCGTAGCCGTGTTTGATCGCGCGTTGGATGCGGATGAAATGAAAGCGCTGGCGGATCTGAGAATCGTGGAATAAAAAACAGTTTTCAGCGACCAAAACCGTGATGCGGACACTCCTGTCCGCATAGTCTTTTCAAAGGCTAAGCCAAACGCGAACAGTGTCCTCGACACGTTTTTTTGCGCTGAGGGCGCAGACGAGTTGAGAATGTTCTTCCCGCGAGGGGACTGTTTCTGCGAAAAAAGGGAACGCAAGTAGTGATAATTTCCATCTATTTTGTGACCGATCTCCCTACCGCGGTATTTCCTCATGAAAACCGAAGATATGAACCCGCCTGACGAAGCTTTTATCCGCCAGCTCACCGATTGGCAAAACCGGCTGTTCGGTTACCTGGTGACGATCCTCGGCAATGTTCATGACGCTCACGATGTGCTCCAGGAAACCAATGTGGTCATGTGGCGGAAGATGGATGAATTCGAGCCGGGAAGCAATTTCGGGGCATGGGCTAAACGCTGCGCGCAGTTCCAGGCGCTGGCTTTTCTGCGCGATAAAAAGCGCGATCGCCACGTTTTTGACGAAGAGACACTCGCCAGGTTGATCGAGGAGGATGCGCAGCTCGTTGATAGCGCTAGCGGTGATGAAGAACAGGAAATCGCGCTGCGCGAATGCCTCGCGTCGCTGCCGGATGAGCAACGACGCCTGATTCGTGATCGCTACCGAGATCAGCTTTCGGTGCGTGAGCTGGCCGGTCGGATCGGCAAAAAAGAGAGCGCGACGAAGATGGCGCTGATGCGAATCCGCGAAAGTCTGTTGGTCTGCATCGAAGGAAAACTGAAGGAGGTGAATCCATGAGCGGTGATCCCTTTGACAGAAAGCAATTCCTCCATTTGTTGAGCGCTTTGATGGACGGAGGTCAGCTCGGCGAAGCGGATCGCGAACTGTTAAACGGGGCGGTTCGGGATTTTCCGGAAGCGCGAGATCTCTATCGCCGGCACATGGATCTCCACGCCCGGCTTCATCTCGACTACTCGGGCGGACTAGCTCCTGAGGGCATGCCGGGGGAAGCTCCGAAGCAGGACAAGCCAGGGAGCACTTCGCGCCTTTCCCCGCCAGTGTTGGCGATTGCCGCCGCGCTGGTGGCGACACTTTTCACCACCTCGATTTTTTTGCTGAATCAGTCGGACTCCGGGACGGTGCCGGATACCACAAACGGCATTGCTGTGCTGAGTGAAAGCGTCGGTCTGGAGTGGCCGGAGTCGGCGCCGAAGTGGCAGAGGGGCGATGCGATCGCTCCGGGTTTGTTCGAAATTGAGTCAGGTTTTGCCCAGATCGAATTTTTCTGCGGCGCCACCGTGGTCGTCGAAGGGCCGGCAAAACTGGAGATGGTTTCCGTGTCGAAAGCCGTGCTTCACAAAGGTCGCCTCAGTGCCTTCGTGCCGGAACCGGCGAAGGGATTTGTCATTGCCGGACCGGAATTCGATACCGTCGACCTAGGCACCGAGTTTGCCATGAGTATCAATGACGATGGCAAAAGCGAAGTGCATGTGCTCGACGGCGAGGTGGAACTCAGGGACAAACAGGGCAGCCTGCTACGTCAGTTAACCGCTGGAAAATCGGTGAAACACGACGGGCCCGGTTTAAACCTGTTGGAGATCGAGGGCCAAGGGCAGACCTTTGCCGGGCGCGAGCAGGTAGTCCGGATGTCGGGCCAACGTGGGGAATCCCGCCTTTCGGAATGGCGTCGCTACCGGCACAAATTCGCGGATGATGCGGATACCATCGTGTATTTCGACTTTGAGGATCACGCCATGTGGGACCGCCAGCTGCACAATGCCCGGCCCGATGGACCGGATGGCGCGATCGTCGGTGCCCGCTGGGTTACGGGGCGCTGGCCGGGGAAAGGTGCGATCGAGTTCAAACGCGTCTCCGACCGGGTCCGTCTCGATATCCCCGGTGAGTACCGTTCCCTGACGCTTGCCGCCTGGATTCGGATCGAAGGGCTCGACCGGAGGTACAATGCCCTGTTTCTCACCGACGGCTGGCATAAAGGCGAGCCCCACTGGCATATCGGAAATAATGGCCAGCTTTCCTTTGGTATCAGCCGCGTAGGCACTCTGCACACCGAGCCGTTACTGGATTCCGGTGACCTCGGGCGCTGGCTGCACCTCGCGGTGACTTTTGATGATATTACGCGCGAAATCCGCCATTATCGCGATGGAAAATTGATGTCTAAAGCAGCGGTTTCAGGAGAAGCTCCTATTACCATTGGCGCGTCGGAAATAGGCAACTGGCAACCAGGCGAGGCTGCGGCCCGGGTGCGCAGTTTTAATGGAAGACTTGATGAATTCCTGCTCTCAAAACGTGCCTTTACCAGCGATGAAATTTACGATCACTATATAAACGGCGATCCGTATCGATAATATTTTCTCAACTATAGAACGATGAATTTTCTTTCCTCTATTGTTAACAACGTGATGCGGACACTCCTGTCCGCAATACCCGGGCGATTCGCGGACAGGAGTGTCCGCGTTACGTATTTTTCCACAGTATACCTGGTACACTTTGCCTGTTTATCTGCTTTCTCCACCGAGATCGGGGAAGTCGATTTTAATCGCGATATCCGCCCGATCCTTTCCGATAAATGTTTTCACTGCCACGGCCCGGACGCCAAAAACCAGCGCTCGGATTTCCGCATCGATACCCGCGAGCATGCCATGGAAGATCTCGACGGTGTGCGCGGAATCGTTCCCGGCGACCTGGATGAAAGTGAGGTGCACTGGCGCATCCGCCTGCCCAATGATGATATCGATGTGATGCCGCCGCTGGACTCCAACCGCGTGCTGTCCAATAGAGAAAAAGACCTGCTCGATGCGTGGATCAAGCAGGGGGCCGACTATGATATACACTGGTCGTTCAAAAAGCCGGTTAAGCACGATCCGCCATCTCTGAAATCGGAAGAACTACAGAAACAAGTCAAAAATGAAATCGATTCCTTTATCTTTGCAAAACTGGAAGACGAAGGTCTGAAACCACAACCGGTAGCCGATCTCGAAATCCGCCTGCGCCGGGCCTCACTATCACTAACCGGGCTGCTGCCGGATATAAAAGATGTAGATGCCGCTCTGGCGAAACCGGATCCGGAGACTGCCTATCATGAATTTGTCGATCAATTGTTAGGTTCGATTCACTACGCCGAACGACAAACTCTCCGCTGGCTGAATGCGGCTCGGTTTGCTGATACCGACGGATACCAGAATGACTCCCCACGAACCAACTGGCCATGGCGGGACTGGGTCATCCAGGCCTATCACGAAAATAAACCTTTCGACGAATTTACGATTGAACAGCTCGCCGGTGATTTGTTGCCCGACGCGACAAAAGATCAGATTCTCGCCACTGCATTCAATCGCAACCACCGCCAGAACGCCGAGGGCGGAGCGCTGGCCGATGAGTTCTTTGTCGAAAATGTGATCGACCGTGTGGAGACCACTTCCACTGTCTGGCTGGGTTTGACCATGGGTTGTGCCCGCTGCCACGATCACAAGTATGATCCACTGAGCCAGAAAGAATTTTTCCAGATGTTTGCCTACTTCAATAACATCGGGGAAAAAGGTATAGGGAAAGGCGTTTCCGCCAATCCGGTTATGGAGTTCAGCTCGCCTCTGGTAAAGCCGCCGGCAGAGCTGGTAACCGAGCTGCAGCAGGCGAAGAAACAAAAAGCGGAAGCGCAAAAGACCTTTAACAAAAGGCGCGATGCCTGGGTGGCGGAAGCGACCGCTTCTCTGCAAAACAAAGGTGGAAGCTGGAAGCGACAGTCCGACATCGCATCCGCGAAAGTTACCAAAGGCGATGGCGGGCTTATCCGCGAAGATGACGGCTCACTGCTGTTCGAAGGCCAGAACGTGCGCCAGGCAACCTACGAAGTCAATTTCGCTCCGGCGGGAAAAACTGTTACCGCAATCCGCATCGATGCGATGCCACATCCAACGTTTAGTAAACCGAGAAAACTGTCCCGGAGTGTGAATGGCAATTTTGTTCTCACCGATGTCAAACTGGAGATCATAAATAGCGAAACCGGCAGGGCTCGGCCTGCGGAAATCGGTAGTGCCGTAGCCAGCTTCGAGCAGGATCGATATCCCATTAGTAATGCAATCGATACCAATCCGAAAACCGGGTGGGCAGTGTTTGGTCCCGGCGTCATGCCTGAAACAGTGAGTGCTACCTTTCTCCCGGCTAAAGAAATCGTAATAGGAGAAAAGGAGAGTCTGCGACTCCGGCTGGATCACAATTCGAATTTCACAGATCACAACATCGGGCGCTTTCGCATTTCAGTCAGCAGTGAGCCGCAGCCGGTAAACTCCTCATTCAACCCCAAGGTGCTTTCTGCTCTCGAAACACCCGCCAAAAAGCGCAGCGCCCGGGAAAGAAATACGCTTACCAATTTCTATAAAACGATAGATCAGCCTACCAAAGATGCGGATCGTGCGCTGACTGTAGTGGAAAGAAAACTCACCGCAGCTGGTGCAGCGATCGTCCCGGTAATGGTAATGCAGGAGCGCGACGGTGATCGCATCCCGGCCTACCTGCTGGATCGAGGTCAATATGATGCGCCCGACCGGTCGGAGGAACTAACTCGTGGAATTCCGGTGGCATTTTTCGACGGCGAAGAGGAAGACCAGCCGCAGGATCGTCTTGAGCTGGCTCGCTGGATCGTTTCCAGGGAAAACCCGCTGACCGCGCGAGTCATCGTCAACCGGATTTGGCAGGATCATTTTGGAATCGGGCTGGTGAAGACTTCCGAGGACTTCGGGGCGCAGAGCCAACTACCCAGTCATCCGGAATTGCTCGATTGGCTGGCGGTCGACTTTATCGAATCGGGTTGGGATGTGAAGGCGCTACACAGAAAAATCGTCACCAGTGCTGCCTTTGTACAGGGTACAGTGGTAGACCGTACCCTGTACGATCGCGACCCGGAGAACCATCTGCTCGCCCGCGGTCCGCGATTTCGTCTCGATGGATTTTCGATTCGCGACATCGCCCTGCAGGTATCCGGTCTGCTCGACAACCGCGTAGGTGGTCCGCCGGTAAAACCTTACCAACCGGAAGGATTGTGGAACAACCTCGGTTCCAATGCCAACACCAGGTATAACGTTTCTAAAGGTAACGATCTATATCGGAAAAGTCTGTATACCTTTTGGAAGCGGGCCGTGAACCCGCCCCGCCAACTCATCTTCGACGCCGGAGGCCGCGAAGCCTGCGATGTATCAGTGCGCCGCACCAATACGCCTCTGCAGGCACTGGTGTTGATGAATGACGAAACTTTTCTCGAAGCCGCCCGTAATTTGGTGGAATGGGGTTTAAAGGAAGTGGAAGGGAAAGATCAACGATTGGGGGAAATCTATAGAAAAGCCACCGCGTTGAAAGTAGATGAAAATCAGTTGGCTGTTCTGCGGGGGAATCTGGATTACTTCACAAAATATTTTGGAGAGAATCCCGATAAAGCTGAGGAATTTCTAAAGGCAGGTATGTCGCAGCGCGATGAAGCGATACCGATTGCTGATCATGCCGCCTGGACAGCAGTAGCGCATTTGATATTAAACCTCGATACGACGATAACATTGCAATAGATAAATTGCGGACAGGAGTGTCCGCAACACACGTGACGCGGACACTCCTGTCCGCGATTCCCATCCGAAAATGAGCAGCGAAAACACAATACGTTTCAACCCCTACAATCCCCACGGTGAGATTGCTGTCTCCAAACGAAACCTCCCGCACTGGGAACAACCGCAAGGCTGCTATTTCATCACCTTTCGGTTGATTGACTCGATCCCTCAAAATCTTCTTGTGGAACTGAAGCATGAGAAAGACCTATGGCTGGATAATCATCCAAAACCCTGGGATGAATCGACCAGCAGAGAGTTCGGTCAACTGTTCACCAAACGCGAGCAGGAATGGCTGGATGCAGGTTATGGGGAGTGTCATTTAAAGTCTGGAGAAATCCGTGCTCTGGTAATTTCAAGCCTCGAGAAATTCGACCGAACCCGCTACGACCTCGATTGCTACACCCTCATGCCGAACCACGTCCATTTCATTTGGCAGATGCGTGGTAAATTTTCCAATAACCGAGAACTACAATCTCTAAAAGGAGCCAGCGCTCGGAAGTGCAACAAACACCTTAATCGAACCGGTAACTTCTGGATGGATGAATCTTACGACCGCCCCATCCGCGACAAGGATGAGCTAACAGCCTTCCGAAAATACATCGATAGCAACCCGTCAAAAGCCTGTTTAAAAGAAAACCACTATTCTCTTCGACTCAACCATCGACTTGCCACTTACTAGATAAATGCTGACAAGAGTGTCCGCATCACGACGTGACGCGGACACTCCTGTCCGCGATTCCCAAAGCCATGAATCCCATTCTCGAAAACAAACTACTGCAAAACCGCCGCCATTTCTTCGGCGCGGTCGGTAAAGGCATAGGTGCCGCCGCGCTCACTTCTCTGGTCAACGGTGAAGACTCCGCAAACCTGAGCGGCTCTCTCAGCAGTTTTCATAAACCGGTCAAAGCCAAACGAATCATCTACCTTTTCCAAAGCGGTGCGCCGTCCCAGCAGGATCTCTTTGATCACAAACCTCTTCTCCAGAAACATTTCGGCGAAGATATGCGCGATCATTTCGAGATGACTCAGCGCATCACTGGCATGACGGCGAACCAGTCGACCTATCCTCTCGCCGGTACAAAATTCGAGTTCAAAAAGCATGGCAAATCCGGTATGGAGATCAGTGAGTTACTGCCTCATATCTCCAGTATCGCTGATGAGATGTGTCTGATCCGCTCAATGCATACCGAGGCGATCAACCACGATCCGGCGGTTACCTTTTTCCAAACCGGGCACCAACTTGCCGGTCGTCCCAGTATGGGTTCCTGGCTTTCCTATGGACTGGGCTCAGCGAATGACAATTTACCGACTTTTGTGTCCATGGTTTCGCGGGGAACCGGGCGTCCCAATTGTCAACCTCTCTATGATCGACTCTGGGGCAGTGGCTTTTTACCAACTCAGCATGCCGGTGTGAAATTTATGGGAGTGGGTGATCCGGTTCTCTACTTAAACAATCCTTCCGGTTTCCCCACCTCGGCCCGCCGGCGGATGCTGGATGATTTAGCCAAACTCAATCAGCAATCCCTCGAGGAATCCGGCGATCCGGAAATCAATACCCGCATCCAGCAATATGAAATGGCCTACCGCATGCAGACCTCGGTTCCTGAGTTGACCGATTTCTCTGACGAACCGGATCATGTAAAGGAAATGTATGGCCCCGATGTAGAGAAACGCGGCAGCTATGCCTACAACTGCCTGCTTGCCCGCCGCATGGCGGAACGCGATGTGCGCTTTATCCAGCTTTATCATCGGGGATGGGATCATCATGGCGGGATCAAAGACAAGTTTCCAGACACGGCGAAACTCGTCGACCAGGGCGCTGCCGCGCTGATTCGCGACCTGAAACAGCGCGGGATGCTGGAAGACACGCTGATTAT
>JARGOZ010000064.1:0-11763 GCA_029213025.1 Verrucomicrobiales bacterium | reverse complement strand
TATCATATGGGTTGGGATCAGCACTTTACTCTCGAGAAACAATTGCCCGGTCAGTGTCGCGATGCTGACCAGCCTTCCGCCGCGCTGATCAAAGATCTTAAACAGCGCGGTCTGCTCGATGATACCCTCGTCGTCTGGGGCGGCGAATTTGGCCGGACCTCCTACTGCCAGGGCAAACTCAGCCGCGAAAGTTACGGGCGCGATCACCACCCGCGATGTTTCTCCATCTGGATGGCGGGAGGCGGCATCAAACCCGGAATGACCTACGGTGCGACCGACGATTTCTGCTACAACATCACAGAAAATCCCGTTCACGTCCACGATCTGCACGCCACGATGCTCAACCAGCTCGGTATCGATCACGAAAAACTCACCTACTTCTTTCAGGGCCGCCACTACCGCCTCACCGATGTGCACGGCCACGTGGTGAAGGACATTCTGACGTAGGTGTTCTGGTTATCCACCCGCCGGGGCCGATGTTCACCGACTGTGACTACACTACACGCATTGAGTTCCGAATCCTCACAGCAATTTTTCGCGGAAACTCTCACCTCCACGATGAGCGGATCGGCTCCGCGTCGGGTGAAGTTTTTGACCGTTCTTCGTCTCGCCCGGGGACGGACAGTTTGGTCCGTGGATGGAGAACGATTCGAAGTGCGCGAGGGAATGGGATTTCTGCTTGTTCCGGGTTGTTTGTTCGGCGGGTTGGAGACAAGCGATGCGCTGGCGGTTGAGGTCGAAAAAATCGAGATTCGAACTTCGCTGGCTTCGATTCTGCCTTTGAAAAAGCAGGCTCTCCACGAGTTGGAGCATGCCTTGCAGACGATGCAGGGCCCCTGCTTCGATTTTGATCCGGTGGCTGCGGCCTTGTTTCGCTCGCTGCACTCCGGCAGTCATCCAACCGGAACCCTCGCATTTCAGTCCGGCATCTTTGCTCTGCTGGCTCATGCCGCTCAGCCCGCCGGTAGGGGGCAACTTTCAGATACCGAATCACTGCGTCGAGTATCGCTTTTTCTCGCCGGTCTCGAACACACCTGCGATGAACCGTGGACTTTGGAAACGATGGCGTCGGCCGCCGGTCTGCGGCGTTCCCGTTTTGGTGCCCTGTGCCGCGAGTTGACCGGGGAAAACCCTTCCACCTTTCTCAATCGCGTGCGAATCCGGCGCGGACGCGAGTTGCTTCGATCAACCTCGGATTCGATTACGGAGATCGCCGGGGCATGCGGGTTTGGCACCAGTCAGTATTTCGCCCGTGTATTTCGCAAATTCCAGGGGCACGATCCGAGCCACTACCGCCGTCTCGCAGCGCAGATGCAAAAGGGGGAACGGATTGCTTACATAAAGGGTGACTCCGGGCGCATTGTTACCTATGCTGACCGGCAGGTTGGGGCAGGGGATTTTGTGGTGGAAGGAGAGGTAATACTCGACCGGCTTGGCGGCACGGCGGCATCGCTGGAGTTCGGCAAGGACCGCTTCGGTTTCGATGGTAGAGAAGGTCGGCTGTTTCTTGAAGGCGAAACTTTCGGTGCCATCCGCTATTTTGAGAAAAGCGCCGAAGTGATTCGTGAAGGTCTTCCGTTCCGTTTTCTGCTGAAAAGATGTGATCGTATTCTGTATTTCTTCATCGGCGAAAAAGAGATCTTTTCTCTACCTGATGATCCCGCCCGTGAACCAGGAAGAATCGGCTTACGCCCGCTCCGAAACGGAATTTACATCAATGAATTCCGAATCGATAGCGCGGAGGTGGCGCTGGTTGCCGATGCGGTATGAAGAAGCTAAACATTGGCCAGGTAATGCGGATCGAGGCCAAGTTCCTCCCACGCCTGTGACCCACGGGTTGTTGGGAGATGTCTTTCGTCTGGAATCTCCGTTGCTCGAAGGGCTCTGGCAGTGGGTGTGCACAAAAACCGGCGCGGGGAGCAGAGCAGAGTGGAAGGAGCTTCGCTAATTTGATCGCTGATTCCGTCGGCAGCTCCACCAGTGTCCGAATCCCGGCTTGCGAAGATCCTCAAATGTCGTTATTTTCATGCATGGCCTTAACGATTACATTGGGTGACGAGATTGCATCTCGCGCAGAAGAAAGGGCGCGCGAATCGGATCTTCCGGTCGAAGCATGGATCACTCAACTTATCGCAAAAGCCGAATTTATTGAGGAAGCTCAAGTTTGGGAGCAATTGAACGCCCGACGTTGTGCGTTGATCGAAAAACTTTCTCATCCTGACGGCCTTTCCTCAGACGAGGAAAGAGAGTTAGCCGGACTGAATGATTCCGTCGATCGAGCCCTTGAACCGTGGGATAACGAACTGCTGGAATCATTGAAACCGCATGAAGCAGTAGCCTCCTCCCTAATCACTGATGGATAAGCAAGAGGTGGCCGAATGGATTTTTGATTATTCGATAGAGCCTCTGATTCGGAAGCATGGTCCGAAAGGATATAGCGATCCGGCATCATACAAACCATGGCTGAGGGATGAATTCACCTTCAGGTGTATCTATTGTTTAATCCGTGAAGTATGGAGGTCCGATGGTCAGGACAGTTTCAGCGTTGTGCATCTCAAATCCCGGGACGGCAGCCCGGAGTTGACTGGTGTATATCAGAATTTGGGATACGCTTGTTTGGCTTGTTATTCCCGAAAGCAGAATCTTCCACTGCCATTCGATCCCTGCGCGGAACCTTTAGGGCGGCATATTACGATGAAGCCCAATGGCGAACTTGAGGCCGCAACTGAAAATGGAAAGCGCTTGATCGAATTGTGTCGCCTGAATCGAAAGCGCCTCGTGGAGTTTCGGCAACGCATGATTTCGCTGGTTCAAGTATTGGAGATGTCGGACGATGTCAAAGCTGCAGAATCTCTGAGAACTTTAACGGATTTGCCATCAGATCTTCCTAACCTCAGCGTTTTGCGGCCGCCAGGCGGGAATGACAATTCCGACGGAATAAAGCAATCGTATTTTGCAAAAAAGGACTGATGAAAGTTGAGGCCGGGAATCGCCCAAAGAGAATCCTGCAAACAGAGCAGATAAATTTGTAACCAATCTTCGCGCGAGGGGTTCTTTGTTGATATGAAGTCCTTCATATGTTGTCTCGTGTTATGCCTGACTGCGGCGAATGCCCGGGAACCGGGCGGTTCCGGTAAATGTATGTGTTCCCTCCAATTTGGATACGTGTCGCGGACACTCCTGTCCGCGTCTCGCCGCGAGCCATGGCAGCAAAATGCGGACAGCGTCCGCATCACCTCGCAGGCACAATATCCCTCTGCTATAGCAATTTTCTATACCTAATAGATGAATACAAAGTATACAGCTTCAATCATTACCGCTCTATTAATCGCTGGATGGAGCAACGGCATAGCAGGACCGATCGACTTACCGAATAACTTCGACGAGACGAGGAACAGAAATGTACCGGTTACTATTCATTTACCGATACGTGAAGGGGCACAACCGTTGGTGGTTATCTCGCATGGAGGAGGGGGGACTCGCGACGGGTTGTACTCCCTCGCGGCGGAGATTGCCCGGCGGAATTATGTCGCGATCTGCATCGAACACGTGACCAGTAATCTCGATGATGTTCGCCACCGCATGCGGACCGGGCGGCTTGGGTTTAAGCATGCGCTTATCGATTGTGGCAACGACTTGAACGCACGGAAAAACCGACCGCTGGACGTGCGATTTGCGATCGATCTCGCCGACCGGCTAAACCGTGACGACAAGAGACTGAAGGGCCGCATCGACTTGACGAAAATCGCTCTGATAGGTCACTCCTACGGCGCCTACACTACCATGGTCTGCTGCGGCGTGAAACCGGTCGGCATCGAAGATGACCTCAGCGAGCACCGCATCAATCTGGGAATCGCGCTCAGCCCGCAAAGTGGTAACGGGGTCTTCTTTACTAAAGACAGTTTCTCAAATGTCAGCGTCCCGTTTGTTGGCATCTCCGGAACCGGGGACCAGACCTATGACATCGCTTCTGCTAACGAGCGCAGGGATTTTTTCACTCTCATGCCCGCAGGCGACAAGCACTTGCTATGGTTTCGTGATGCGGGGCATTTCAGCTTTTCGGATCCTACCGGCAGTGGTCGCCGAGTGATGATTCCGCCCGACCGTGACGTCACCAGGGCATTGAAAGTTTTAGTGCCGGCGTTGTTGGATGCCTACCTCCGCTCCGAACTGAATCTGGACGAGGCCACCCGGGATGAACTTGTCAAAATAAGTCTTGGCGGCAAAGTCAGGCAAATAGAATGGCAGGCTAACTAAGTTCGTGGAACGAGTAGTGAGGGCGGCCAGCACTTCACGGACTTATAGAATCCGGGAGGGTAGATTTGGTAAATATTTACCAATGGCAACCTCTTATCGACAGATTCATGAAACCTCGTTACGATCTGAAAAATGAGTTTACTAAGTCATGCTGATCTGCTCAATCTGAAGCGCTGGAACACGCCGACGATTTACAATGGCTGGGAACAAATCACCAGTCGCAATCCGGCTGCCGATGCTTTCAATCCGGAGGAAACCACCGACTTCATGCCGGAAACCGGACCCATGGTCGGTTATGCGGTCACCGTAGTGATCGAGCCTTCGAACCCATCGCATCGCGAAGCGAATACCGATGCGTGGTCGGAATACCGCCGCTATGTCGCCACAGCCTGCCCGGGGCCGAAAATCGTTGTGGTGCAGGATCTCGATAAACCGGCAGTGATTGGCGCTTTCTGGGGCGAGGTAAACAGCAACATCCACCGTGCGCTGGGCTGTGTCGGCACCATCACCGATGGAGCGATCCGCGATCTGGACGAAATGAAAAATGCGGGTTTTAAAGCCCTGGCGCGCCGGCTGTGTGTCGGACATGCTTTTTCTCATCCTGTCCGATGGAATTGCGAAGTTGAGGTTTTCGGTCGCAAAATTTCTCCCGGCGAATTGATCCATGCTGACAAACACGGATTCATCGCCATACCCGAAAATGAACAGGCGAACCTGCTCGAAGCCGCCCGGTTTATGGATGAAAATGAATGCGCCACTCTGATTCCTGCCGCCCGGAACTGCTCCGGCAAATCCACTGAAGATATTTTGCAAGCAATCGACGAAGCCGGGGCGGCCTTCGGTAAAAATGTCCGCGAGCGTTTTGGTCGCGATGGTGAATTTTAACCAACCAGACTACTCATGAAAAATCTTTTGATCCTTATCCTTTTGCTGGCCTCTGTTTGTCGGGCCGAACCTTTTATGGAGAAAACCGATCTCTTCACCATCGGTGACATGGGCTACAAGCGTTTCCATATTCCGGGCATCGTCGTCACAGCGAAGGGCACGGTCCTCGCCTGGTGCGAAGCGCGCAAAAACGGCAGCGACTGGGATGAAATCGATATCCTCCTGCGCCGCTCGACTGACGACGGGAATACCTGGAGCGAACCCAAAAACATCACCGAAGTGCCCGGCCCGAAAACCAAAAATCCCTTTGCTCTGCAGCTGAAACATGCCGACCCGAATACCGTTACCTACAACAACCCGGTGCTCATCGCCGACCGCGACGGCACGGTTCACATGCTTTTCTGCCTCGAATACATGCGCTGCTTCTACCAGCGTAGCGACGACGACGGTCTCACCTGGAGCACACCGGTCGAGATCACCGACACCTTTCAGGCATTCAAAAAAGACTACGACTGGAAAGTACTTGCCACCGGGCCGAACCACAGCATCCAGCTGGAAAACGGTCGACTCGTCGTACCGGTCTGGCTTTCCACGGGAACGGGTGGCAATGCTCATCGCCCGTCTGTCACCTCAACGATCTACAGCGACGACGGTGGTAAAACCTGGTTGGCGGGAGACATCGCCGTTCCCTGTACGGATGAATTCATCAATCCCAACGAAACTGTCGCGGTGCAGCTGAAGGACGGACGCGTTATGCTCAATGTGCGCAGCGAGTCAAAAGCCCACCGCCGCATCGTAGTCACCAGCCCCGACGGAGCGACCAACTGGAGCGAGCCGCGATTTCAGGAAGATCTGGTCGAGCCAATCTGCATGGGCGGTTTGGTCCGCTATGAACACGGTGATAAAAGTCTGCTGCTATTTTCCAATCCCAACAATCTCGAAGGTGGTCGCGGCGGCAAACCCGTGCCCGGGAAAAGTCGCGCCCGGAAAAATGTCACGGTATATATCAGTAAAGACGAGGGAGAGTCATGGCCGGTGAAACGCTCCATCGAATCCGGATGGAGCGCCTACAGCGATATCGCCGTAACGAAGAAAGGAACTATACTTTGTTTTTACGGGCGCGGTCCCAAAGCAGGTTTTGCCGGGGACATGCTGACGGTGGCGCGCTTCAACCTGGAGTGGATTTCCTCCCCCGACGTCGCGATTTACGGCGGAACATCCGGCGGAGTCATCGCCGCGGTGCAGGCCGCGCGGATGGGGAAATCTGTGTTTCTCATCGAACCGGGTAAACATCTTGGCGGCATGACCTCCGGCGGTCTCAGTGCAGTCGACATCGGCGAACCGCGCAGCGTAGGCGGACTGGCGAGGGAGTATTTCACCCGTCTTGTCGCCCGCTACGGTAAAGAACTCAACTGGGGCGAAGCCTTTGATCACGGCGGCAAAGGTGGTCCAAAAACCGGAGGTGCCTACTCCATCGAACCGCATGTGGCGGAAGATGTGTTCGACCAAATGCTGCGGGAGGCGGGAGTTACCGTCATCCGGGACGCCCGCATCGCAGCTGTGGAGAAGGATGATTCGAAAATCACCGGCATCGTGTTTGAGAACGGTCCGCTTGTCCGCGCAAAAATGTATATCGACGCCACCTACGAAGGCGATCTCATGGCAGCGGCGGGAGTGAATTTCACGGTAACCCGGGAAGGAAACCAAAAGTATGGCGAGACCTACAATGGCATTTACTATGCCGAACAGTACAAACCGCGAAATGACCACCTTCAGCCAGGAAATAACGGCCGGGTCAAAGGCGGCCAGGGAGTCTGGGATCGTGATTTTCCGCTCGATCCCTATATAGAGAAAGGCAACCCCGGGAGTGGCATTCTGCCACTGATCAACGCAGGTGAGCCCGGAACTCCCGGCGAACCGGCTCCCGGAGTACAGGCCTATTGCTATAGATTATGCCTGACTACAGATCCGGAAAACTCCAGCCCCATCGCTCCGCCACCCAACTACGATCCAGCCCGCTATGAACTGATCGCCCGCTTTATCGAAGCCTGTGAGGCCAATGGCGATGATATGGATTTGCGCTGGTTTTCCAAATACGATCCCCTGCCGAATCAGAAGTGGGATTTTAATACCGCAACTTTCGGCGGCAATCTCCCCGGACTGAGCTGGAAATGGCCGGTCGCCACCTGGTGGGAGCGCCAAACTCTCGCTAAAGAACTCGAAAACTATCACCGGGGGGTGTTTCATTTTCTGCGCACCGATCCCCGTGTGCCGGTGAAGGTCAAAACCGAACTCGCCCGCTTTGGTCTACCGAAAGATGAATTTCTCGATACCGGCGGCTGGCCGCATCAGGTCTATGTCCGCGAAGGCCGCCGCATGATCAGCGATTTGGTCATGACCGAGCATCACACCTTCGGTCGGGAATATGTTGATCATTCTGTCGGCCTTGGCAGCTACGGCACCGACGCGCACGAAATCCGCCGCATCGTCAAAGACGGCGTCGTCACCCGCGAAGGCAAAATCGCCCGCGGTCGCGACGGTTTCGGCCCCTATCAAATCGGCTACGGAGCGATTGTGCCGAAGAAGTCCGAGTGCGAAAACCTGTTTGTTACCTTTGCCCTGTCCGCCAGCCATTCCGCTTTCGCCAGCATCCGCATGGAACCGCCCTTCATGATCACCAGCCAGAGCGCCGCCACCGCCGCCTGCCTCGCCATCGACAGCGGAGTTCCCATACAGGATATCGATCACGATGTTCTGAAAAAGACACTCATCGACGACGGTCAGATTCTCGAATGGCAACACGCTCCGAAGCGTCCGAAGCTCAATGGTATCGTTCTCGATGACAGCGCCGCCACTTTCACCGGCGAATGGACTACCAGCAGCGCAACGGGTTCCGTCATTGGTCGCAACTACCGGCACGACGCAGGTAAAGAAAGAGGCAGCAAAAGCGCGACCTTTACACCCCGCATTCCGAAGACCGGAAATTACGACGTCCGCCTGCTCTACACGTCACATGAAAACAGAGCGACGAATGCTGTAGTAGTGATTTCATCACAAGGTAAAGAAACAAAGGTACTACAGAATCAGGAACTGCCACCGATGAAAGATGGAGAACCCCGTTCTCTCGGCGTTTTCACTTTTCAACAGGGTACAGTCAACGAAGTAACCCTGTTGAATCGCGATGCGAATGGAATTGTGTCAGTCGATGGGCTGCAGCTTGTGCCGGTTGATTCGCAATGAATTATCTACTTCACTTTCCTTTTTCGATATAGACGGTTGCCTCCGCCTCCGCCTTCGCCGGTGATCATCAGTTCGATACTGCTGTGATTTTCGAATCGAAACGGACAATTAGCTGGCTAACTGCTGAAATAGGCATAAAAATCATATATTTTAGTTTACAACTACAGATATTCATGCCTAGTGTATTTTTATGAAGCCTATCACAGTTACAGCAGGGTTTATTTTTCTGGTTCTGCTGGGTGGTGTGCTCTCTCGAAGTCTCTACGGAGAGTTTATAGAGAATGAGCTGGTCGGTAGAACCAAGCGGGTATTGACCGCGTCCGGATACGATGATGTGGAGGTGAAGTTTAATCACCATTATGTCACGATTGAAAGTGCGCCTGAAGTATATCGTGATCGTGATCTTGCCTGGATTGCTCAGACTATAGATAGTGATGTTCAGGGGGCTTATGTAAAGGTTCCCGGAGTTTCCTCGGAAATCGAAATCCGCTGGTTCGAAGATGGGTCCACGAGAATTTCCGGCCAGGTTCCCGGCAATGACCTTCGAAAACGTCTCATTGACCTGGTCAAAGAGAGTCGGCCGGATTCTGATCTGGAGGCTGACGGGTTTGTATACGGAGCCTACGCGATGCCCACCAGATGGCTTGAGCATTCTCAAACCATCGTCGAGGAGATCTCGCGGATCGGCAATCTAACCAGTTTCGTGGCTGACGAGGATGGTTTTCGTGTTGAGGGAAAAATTCAAACGGCGATCCAGCGCGTCACTACAGAACGGGAATTATCCAGGCTTCTGGGAAGGATTGCCCCGACAGATATACAGCTGACTTTGGTTGAACAGTTCGAGCCCGGTATCGATATACAACCCATTGATAAGGGGTACAGGATCAAAGGATCACTCGGTTCGGAATCCGCTAAGGCCGCTTTGATTCAATGCCTCCGTGAATCGATTCCCAAAGGACAAACCCTTGAGGAATCCATTGGGGTTTCCCCGGACTACAGATCTGCCTGGTGGCGTCGGGACCTTGAGGATACCTTGTCCGAATATCTCAGGGAAACCAATTTTCAGGGAGGGGTGAAGTTCACCGGGAAATCGGTAGACTTTACCGGGAGTATGTCTAACCGGCAATCGGTCGATCTTCTTATTGCCAGAATGACTAGGGACAGGCCGGAAGGTATATCTACCTCGAATCACCTCGTCCTGGTTCCGTCCATCGAGCCGGAATTGAACCTTCGTCTCGATACGGATCGAAAAATGAAACTCACCGGGATGCTGCCTGATCAGGGAGTCGGGAATGCCATCTTTGAGAAGCTGGAGATCCCCTGCATGATGGAGATAGAGACCAGTGAAATGGTGAAACCCGTTCCATGGGGCGACGTGAGTGCTCTGGTAAATAATTTTGGAAAATCCCTGCTTCACGGAGAATTGACGATCGGAGTCAACGGAATTGTCCTGAAGGGGGTTTCAGATAGTGAGGAGTCTTACCAATCGCTGCTGAATATCGCGGCAAATTCAATCGGTTCGGGATATAGAGTCGAGGATGCCATCGAGCTTCAGATTCCAAAACCCGAAGAGGAGGTGTGGAACATAGAGGCGGATCTCAAAGATACGGTGGTCTACTTTGTTCATGGTAGTAATCAAATCAATCCCCATGGAATTCCTAATGTCGAGAAGATGGTTGAGTTGATTGAAAGAATGCCTGAGGAAATTCGATTGGTAGTGGGCGGATATACTGACACAAAAGGAAAGGACTGGAGGAACGAGGAAATTGGATTAGAGCGGGCCAATGCTTTAATGGAGAAGTTGGTCGAGCTCGGAGTTGATCCAGGTCGCCTGACCCCCAGGCACTTTAGTGAGCAAGCTTCTGCCGAAGTATGGAGGAGCCGTCGTGCTGAATTATCTCTCGCAAACAAACCGGAATAACTACAATGAACTACACTTATCTCTTAGCCTCCGCCAGCGGTGAAGGATTCAATCAAATCCTGATCGGTTCGTTTGCGACTCTATTCGCCGGGGCGATATTTTTCATGGTTGGATACCTGGTCGGAAAATGGATTTGGCGTCTGGATCGTCATCCCACCTCGATTGGTAAGAGCCGGGATCGTGTGAACGATTATCAGGCTCGCGAATTGGAGATGAATACGGTTCGAAGACGATCACGCGAACTGATGGAACAGCCAACTAAATGACCAATGAGAACTGAATATACCACCGTCGCGGAAACTACCTTTTCCCTGTTGGAACATGTCGACAAAGTTGGCTTTCTGGTGAGCATCATGCTGCCCGTCAGCCTGCTGATGCTGGTTTTCTTTGGGTTGGGTCTGTGGTATTCACGCCTCAAGTATTGCGCTTTATTCGCGGAAGAGAAACAAGCGGGAGAGGCAGACGCGAAGCTGCATGAAAACGTTCTATCTGATTCCGAGGACTGCCATCAACTGCTGGCGATGGCGACTGAAAAGCTGAGTAGAGTCGGGGACACTCTGAGACGAAGAGAGAAACACATCATCGAACTCCACCGTCGACTGCCACTGGCCCTTGCTTCCCAACGGGCGGCGGACGCAAGTGCTCACGCGGAAAGAGTGGCAGAGCTCGAGGAAAAAATAGAGAAATGCAATCGAAGAGAGGATTCTCTGCAAAGGCTACTGGGAGAACGCGAGGAAACGATCAAGCAACTCATTTACGAAAAGAACCTTCTTCAATCTGATGCCCGGGAAGAGGTTGCGTCTGGAAGCGCTTTTCACCATCTAGTGCCCACAAAGAATGAACAGGACTATGAGTCTGGAACGGAGAGGAAGCAATCCCTCCAGGCTATCGTGAATCTGCATCAGAGCCGAAAAGAACGAGGCTCAGAGAATGAGGTGGCTGTGGCGGCTGAGGGCCGGAACAGCGTTTCCGGGGTGAATGGTTGTGAACCACGGGATAAGCTCGTCCCGGTGTCACCGCAACCTTCCGGCGTTGATAAAAAACCAGAGTCACCGGCGTCCGAGGATGAAAACGTGATGCAGGAGGGCAGGTTTGGAGTGATTTACTCCATGGCACCCGGCGATCGCGACGATCTCAAGAAGATTAAAGGAGTGGGCGAAGCCGTCGAAGCGAGATTGAATCAAATTGGCGTGTACCGATTTAAGCAAATAGCGTTATGGACGGATCCCGTCGCGAATAAATTTGTAGAGGTGCTGCCTTTCGGTGAACGGCTAGTCAGGGAACGATGGATCGAACAAGCCCGGCAGCTTCACGAAACGAGCTATGGAGAAAGCATCAGCGAGCATATACGGGATCAGCACGCTTGCCAGGGTCTACAATGACTTTTTGCCAACGCAACGGAAATACGTAAACACAAAATCCAGGCCATCTTGCACCCACCTGAAACAGGATTGATATTC
>JARGOZ010000063.1 GCA_029213025.1 Verrucomicrobiales bacterium | reverse complement strand
CGAGGTTCCACCGGGTATCTGATCAACCCCGGCACTCCTCGCACGACGCAACCCGGCCCGACATCAAAACCGGGGACGGACACATCAAGAACCAGATAGTTTTATGGCCGTTGACCGGTACGGGGAGAATGACCTGGCGTGATCTGCGGAAATTCGTCTGATCTACAAATGGTCAAACCGGCGAATTCTGCGGAACAGCTTCGACTGGACCCGCTTCGCGATCCTGTCGCATGAGCATTGGAACAGGCCGCAGGCACGGATAATTGAAGCGTATCGACCGCTCTATGGGCGTGATGCTCAGGGCAACCTGCAGCCGCTATTAATTGATTGATCTACTAAGCAATGGAAGGAAAAGTAAACGCAGTGAACGAAAACCGGTAATGTGCGCGAATCGCTGCGGTGCCTGGTGGGGGAGAACCGCACGCTGGGATCTGCGAGGGGGACGCCGGGTAACCTGCGTTTCTAAATTTATCGACTCAGAAACAGACTCTATAGGAAGCCGGTCTATGCTACGTGTGAATACATCTATTATCGCAGCTGTATTTCTGTTTGCCGGCGCCGTTCAGGGCATGTTTGGAGACGATAAGGCTCCAGGAGTTGATGATTCGGATTGGATCTTTCTGGACAACGGGAAGCTTCGACTTGGTGTTATTAAGAGCGCCGGAGCCGGCATCGGTTTTCTTTCGCGATCCGGATCGAAACAAAACCTGCTCAACCACTACGATCGAGGGAGGCTGATCCAGCAGTCCTACTATGGGAACGCGGATGGATCGAAGTGGGTCGATAAGCCCTGGTGTCTGAATCCGGTGCAGGGCGGAGATTACAAGAACGCAGTTCCACAGTTGTTGCAGGTCGACGTCGACAAGGACAAGCTCTACTCCCAATCCATTCCTCTCCACTGGGCTACGGGCGAAAAACTCGACAACTTCATCCTGGAGCAGTGGATTGCGCTCACGGTGGATCTTGTTCATGTGAAATTCCGCATGTCGTATAGAGGGAAAGAGTCACATGCTCCGCGCCATCAGGAGATGCCTGCGGTGTTTCTCGATCCGTCGCTCACCGATCTCGTGTTGTATCAGGGCGAGTCGCCGTGGACTGAAGAGCTACTGGCAACGAAAAAACCCGGGCAGAAGAACGAGTATTTCGACATCCCTGAAAATTGGGCTGCATTTGTGGACGACCAGGGTGAGGGTGTCGGCGTTTGTGTCCCGTCTGCAAGTCAGATCACCTGCTACCGCTTTCGCGGTGGTGCAAACTCGGATTGTTCCTATCTGGCTCCGATCACGACATTCGGATTTCGCCCGGGTATGACGTTTGAATACGATGCCTATTTCCTGATAGGCAATACGGACGAAATGCGTCGTCGATTTGAGCCATTGGTCAAAGCCGCACGCACAGACCTAAAAGTTCAAATAAAGCGGCGCTGAGCAGTCTTCTACCCGTTCCGATTCCGGGCAGGAGGGGGCAGAGAAAGGTTGAAAAACAGGTTAGGCAACCTGTTCCACGGCTTGCGACATATGTGTCAAAATGGTTTGCCTGGGATCTATGACTTCGCAGCCGCTTTGTTGTCCGCTACGTAGGCACCCCGTTCGCCTTTGGGCAGACATTCGCCCTTTGTGGTATCGACTCCGGTTTCCAACTCCATCTCTGCGTTGACTACAGCCCCGATGATGAGTGATACAGCGGACAGGTAGATCCATAGAATCAGTACAATTACAGCGCCCAGAGAGCCATGAGTTTCATTGTAGTTGCCGAAATTCGAAACATACAGACTGAACAAATACGAGGCAGCCACCCAGAGAAGGGTTGAGACAATCGAGCCGTGAGAGATCCAGCGCCATTTCGCATCGCGCCGGTTCGGTGCATAGCGATACATCACAGAAAGCCAAAGCATGAGCCCGAGGATGATTAGCGGCCACTTCAAAATAAGGAAGGTTCCCCGGGCTGCTCCTTCGAGAAGGTTTGCCCAAATGAGTAGAGTCGTCCCTCCGGCCACGACCAGCACAGTGCCTAAGGTCAGTATAAGTCCGACGGCTTTCCGTTTGATAAAGTTCCGGTCTTCGTCCTCGTGGTAGGCCATATTGATCGCCGTCATGAATGCATCCATCGCTTTCGAACCACCCCATAAAGCGACGAGGATCGAAACAAAAGAACTGATCCCGATTGAGGTGTTGGAAGTGGTCAGCTCCCTCATTTGTTCACGAATCAGAGACAGGGCCTCAGGCGGGACCATGCCCTCGAAATTGTCCACTATCGTCATGGCCTGATCCTGACTGGTAAATACTCCGAAGATTCCGACCAGGGCTGACAGAAGGGGGATCAGGCCGAGCAGGCAGAAAAGGGCGACTGCAGCACCAATGAACGTGATGCGGTCATCAGCGAGACGGTCCTTCGATCGAAGCAGGATCCGCTTCCACGTCTCCAGGCCGAAATCAGCAGGATGGAACGCGTCTTTTGAAAATATCCCGGATTTGTCGAACATAGTATTTCCCACCTTCGCAGGATTAACACCACAGCCCATTGGAAGGGTAATTTCCTGTAGTATTGAGGTTTCCAGCGATTCGATCCGAATTCGGTCCTCGCAAAATGCACGAATCAAACCGGCTTTTTGCAATCGGATTATCCACCGCTGCCGCCAGGTTTGCTCTTTCCGAACAGAGATTTCAGAGTGGTGATTTTCGAAAGCACAGTTCGACCGTTTACTTCGCTGATTGTTCCTGTCATTTGGATCGGCGTGCCGACATGATAAGCCACGTTGAAGTGGTGGAAATCTTTAAAGCTGATTTCGATCCTCACGGGCTCTTTGTCTGCGACGTCGATATAGAAAACTTTGGCTTCGTCGAGATTGTCCGACATTCGGAGGCGGCCCTGCGCGTTAATGGTGCCGTTTTCAACCTGGCTCCAGCTCTGAAACGGTCGCTCGCGATATTCCTCAAACGGACCACCATCGAGACCGGGCAGGGGAGAGTCGGAGTTGGCGAAGGAATCGACGGCGACACCGAACTTTTGCAATAAAGTGAGGTGGAGGCGACCGAGTTGCTGGTTTTCCGAATAGCGCAGGTAGCGTCCTGTTTTGATCATTCCGCCGCCTTTTCCGGCGAGGACGACAGGGATGCGCTGGGCGGTGTGATTGTCGGAATGTCCCATTCCGGAACCAAACAGTACCACACTGTGATCCAATAGAGATCCGTGGTGATCTTTGTAGGATTTTAGTTTGCTTATCAAATGGTCAAACTTCTCCATGTGCCAGAGGCTGATTTTGAGAAGGCCGTCGATGTTATGCCGACTGAAGTTCCGGAAAAAATGCGAGAGGTAATGGTGCTGCTCCGTGACGCCGAGGAAATCAAATACCATTCGGCTGTTGCTGTTGCCGAGCATGTAGGAAATGCAGCGGGTTGAATCGGTCCACATTGCGAGGGCGATCAGATCGAGCATGGATTCGACCTGTTCGTTGAGATTGGCGGATGACTCGGGTCGTTCCAGTTGGGAGAAATCGATTTGGGATGCGCCTGCGGTAGCGGTGCGGTTTTCGAGCCGCTTTTCGGTTTCACGTAAAACGGTAAGGTATTCGTCGAGTGTTTCGGTATCCTCCCGGCCGGTTTTTCGCTGGATTGATTTGGCATCTTCGCTGACCCGGTCGAGCAGGCAACCCATCGCCTTTCTCTGTTCGGGATCGCTCATCGGGTTACGAAACAGCCGGTCAAAGACAAGCTGAGGGTCGCTTTCCCGCGGGATCGGATCGCCTTTCGGGTCGAAAGAAATATAGCTGCAACCGATCTGGTTGGTGAAGAGGCCTTCGGTGGTCAGTTCCAGCGAGCGGTGCGGCGTTTCCTTCCCAACCTGGTCGGCGATCATTTGGTCCATCGACGCGCCGTTGGTATTGTTGTGGGCACCGCAGAGAAACCGGCGGGCTGAATTGGTATGAGAGGAAAAACCAAAGTCTCCCATATTGTCGAGGAAGAGAATGTCATCGCGATGCTTCGCAAACGGGGCCATCAGGGGCGAGGTCCGGAAATCGAACTCGGAACCTCCATTGATATTCCACGATGGAGGATGGACCCCGTTCGGTTTGAAAAGCGACATAAAACGGATCGGGGGAATCGTTTCGCCGGCGAGGTTTTTGGCGACGCTGTTTTCCATCAGGTTTAGAAACGGGAGCGGGACAAGCGCTCCGGCGGCACCGCGAAGAAAAGTGCGACGATCGAGATTCCAGTTGCGGGTCATAAGGTCGTTGAAATAACAGTTTCGGTGAAGGGCAGGCTGTTCGCAATGCCGTGAATGAGGTCGCGCCACGTGCCGTCGGTCTCTACGATCTGTTTGGTCAGGGCATCAACTGTCGGGCGGTCAAACCGTTCCAGTTTTCGGCACAGCGCGTAGGCCAGGAGTTGTTCGACAGCATTCCGGGTGATGTCTTCCCGCCGGGTTGTGAGAAGTAGAGATTTCAGTTCGGCGAAGTCCGTAAACGATTTTCCGCCGGGCAATTGGCCTGAGGTATCTTTACCTTGTGGGTGGTAATGACCTTTTTCATCATATGCTTCGAGAGCAAAACCGAGCGGGTCCATTTTGTCGTGGCAAATCGCGCAGGATTCGTTGGCGCGATGTTGCTCGAACCGCTCCCGGAAAGTCAGGTTTTGCCCTTTCGGCGCGGACTGGATCGCGGGTACATCGGCGGGCGGTTCGCCAAGGCGTTCTCCGAGGATCTGCCGCAGCATCCAGGTGCCTCGCAGAATTGGTCCTTTGTTCATCGAGAGAATTCCGGGCATAGTGAGAATGCCGCCGCGTTCTGTCGTTTGGTTAAGCGTGATTCGCTGATTGGGAACTGCCATTCGTTCGATCCCGCGGGGTTTAGCGACATTTTTCAATTGCCTGCGATCTCCGGGGTAAAAGACTGCCGTCACATTATTGATAAAGGTTGTGCGGGAATCGATCAGTTCCATCACGGGGCGGTCTTCGGTAAAAATGTAGTTAAGAAAATCGAGTGGCTGATTCTTCAGTGCAGAGGTGTTCGCCGGGTCATTCCGCTGGTCTTTGATTTGATCCAACAGAAGCCACTGTTTACCAAAGCTCTCGGCAAGCGACCCCGACTTTGGTGAAACCAGCATCCGGTCGATTTGTTTCCTGTAGATATCCGGATTGTTTAGTTCGCCTTTTTCGGCCAGGCTCATCAGTTCGGAATCCGGCATGTCTTCCCAGAGAAAATAGGCGAGGCGTTCGGCTAGTTCAAACTGGTCAACTGGTTGTTGAAGTTTTCCGGGTTCACCCGGCATCATAAAACCTCTATAAAGAAATGCCGGTGACATCAGGACGACTTTCAGTTCATTTTTCAGAGTCGGGGTATCGACGATCTGGTTCAATACCGGTTTCAATTGATCATCCGGAACCGTTCTCCGCCAGGCGCGGGGAAGAAAATCCTGTGCAATGGATTTTGCTTCGGCTTCGGTGAGGTTTTCGCGACTGGAAAGGAACTGATCCAGAGCGGTATCGATCAGGTAGGCGTATTGATCCCAGATCGCAGTCGATAGTCGGGCTCCCCGCGTGTCATTGATATATCCGCTGGCTCCGGGAGGATCCGTGGGGAGTAGTTTCAATACCAGAGATTTTTCAGTGACGGTTTGCTCTGCTTCGATGATGTTGACCTGCAGATCAAAACCGAACAGAGTCCGCAGGGTGTTTCGATATTCGGGACCGGACAACCGGCGCGGTCGAAATTCAGCCGGCTTCGCTTCGATTTCTGTGAGAAAATGCTTGTGGTACCAGTCTGGGAAGAGGGTTCTCTCCTCCTCACTCAAGGCCTCTTCATCGTCCGGTGGCATTTCTCCGAACTCGATTACATCCGCGACAGTTTCCCACAACTCGTGATGGGTTTCGGCATCGGCGAGGGTATTGATTTTCGAAAAGTCGACTTCGCCTCTGGTTTTCTCTCCTCCGTGGCATTTCAGGCAGCGGGCTTCGAGAAACGGCAGGATTTCGGTTTCGAAATCTGCTGCGGCGCAGTTGCCGGCGAGAAAAATCGCAAGAACAGAGACAGGGAATTTCACCGCCCAACCTCACGTGAACTGAATGAAGCGCACGATCCGTGATCAGGTTAACTGTCTTCCGGGCCCAGCTAAGGACCTATCGCATAACGGGTCCGATGAAGGCGGTTCATCGAGGGAGGGGGGATTGGTTTGCCCTCTGAATTTCTTGCGGAATGACTGCTTAGCTCGTACGATTCGTGAATAACAACAACGTGGGGTGGTGGTATGTATGCCGTCAACTGCAACTCGCACGGGCGGGGAACGGTGAAGGGGTTATATTGCATTTATCCGTTAGTGCTTGCAACAGCACGAGCAGGTGGGATTAACCGAGGCTCGCTGCGGACAATGAGGTTAAATCCTCCAGAAGAGTGAATGAGCCCTTAACCAGCGGAAGGCACTACCTTGAAGCCCTGGAGCTTCGCATGCCTGTATGCACCTTTCCGTTTGTTGCCAACCATCCCATCAGTCCCGTGCGGGTTGCAGTTATATTATACCGCAAATGAAAATCTACACAGTAAATCAGTCCAAATCAACCGTCGGCGATCCGGGGATTGCCAACTCCACAGGAGCGCCCAATCATGCACCCGATCTGCCCTGCCCGGTCGGTATCGATCTTCATCCCGATATTTTCGATGCTGCCGTATTACGCCAGAAAAAACGCGCCAAAGACGCCACCGTTGAAACCCGATACTGTGAACAACCGACCGGGCGCATCGCAGCGTGGGCAAAAAGACACCTCGATCCGAATCAACACCTGCTCATCATCGAGGCAACCAGCAACGCCTTTGACGCCGTAGGTAAACTCTTCGATGCGGGGTTCTCCTGCATTGTAGTGGAAAGTAACCAGACCAGTAAAGTGGCCAATGCCTTCTTCGATAATGACCAGACTGCCGCTGAGCGCATCGCCCGCTGCTACCTGACCGGAATGGCTAAAGTCGTTTGGGTGCCTGACGAAAAGACCTGTGAACGTCGCGAACTACTCCACGCCTATCACCGAGGCGTGACCGACAACGTCCGTGCCAACAACGAGTTGAAGAGTTTTCTCACCGCGCGCAACATTCGGCCCGGCAATCGCAATCTGCACCTGGAGAAAAACCGCAAGTGGGTCGAAAAGCAGCTCGATCTGAGCGGCGCTCAGATCGCCATCTTTGAGCAACTATACTCATCAATGAACTACACAAAAAAAGTGCGCGACCAATACTACCGAATGATCTGTGAAGAAATGCTCAGCCATAAACAAATGCTCAGTTGCCTGCGCGTCGTCGGTATAGGTATGATCAATGCCTTTGCCATCGTCGCTATCGTTGGAGACATTCAGCGTTTCGCCACGCCGGAGAAACTGGTTTCCTACCTTGGACTCAATCCGGGCAATAAAAAGAGCGGCAAAGGCAAAGACTACACAACCGGGACCGGCAACCGTGGACGCAGCGACATGAGAAGTCTGCTTATCCAGGCCGCACAGTGCGTACTCAACCAGGCTAAAAAAGGCAATCAACTCGGCAAATGGGGTTTCCGTCTGTTCGCCCGCAAGGGCAACCGCAACGTTGCTGTAGTAGCAGTGGCCCGCAAACTTGCCCACTCCCTTTACTACGTCTTATCGGGGCGATCCAGCGACCTGATCGAGCAGCGCAAGCCAATGCAGCGCAAGTTTTGTCAACTCTCCGGCGAGATAGGCAAAGAGGGTCGCAAAGCCCTCGGGTTACCCGAAAAACGAGCCGATTTCATCGCCCTGTTGTTTGAGCGGGTTGGCTGGCCGGAACCTGAACCGGAGTCGGCAAAGTAAAATCGACGAAAAGTGAAGAGAAATCGAGCAGGCTCATGATGAATCAGCAGATCAGGAATACCGCTGCGCTTCGAGGCAGCCAAAGGTTACGACCAGGCGTTTTGGCTCGCGCGTGCCACCTCCGGGTGCCTGGAGTCAAGCGCTGTCCTCGTCGCGTTGCTCCTGCGGGATCGCTTGACTCCGCACCCTCCGGCGGCGGTGGTAAGGATCAGCTTTGGCAGGAGCCAAAGCCATTGCAAAGCAACGACTTTGGCTGCAATTATGCAGAGTTGATGAACTTTTATCCGAAGTTTTATCTCAAGGTTTCAGTTGACGACATACATGCCTGTCCGCGGACGAATTGAATATGCAAAAAGCGTGGTTTATTCTGGCAATTGCCGGTCTATTTGAAGTGGGATGGGCTATTGGATTGAAGTATACAAATGGTTTCACCCGGTTTTGGCCTTCTGTGGGGACAATCCTGTCGATGGTAGTCAGTCTATGGTTGCTTGGCCTCGCTTTGAAGTCGCTGCCTGTAGGAACCGCCTACGCCGTATGGGTGGGCGTGGGCGCTGTAGGAACGGTGGTCCTCGGAATTATACTTTTTGGGGAGTCGGCCGGTATGGCGCGCCTTGTCAGTGTTTCGTTGATCCTCGCCGGCATTGCCGGGCTGAAGCTTTCCACTCCGGTAAAACCCGTGGAGGAACACCGGTCTTCCACTGCTACCGAAGGTAAGCAATAGGAATCGTCGAGTCACCATCTCCTGAATCTTCCAGTACGGTGGAAACCGGCCTTCTGGGTTGCCGCGTAGCAACTGCCATACTACCAGTATGGCCGACATCAAAGTTAACAGCGTTTTCAATCTGTTGATTTGGATACTGGTTGGTTTTTTCTTTCTATCGCGATCAGGGACGGTGGAGCGTTTTTTTGGTTTACAAAGCCGTATTCGATCACGGTATAGATTGTCTGGTCAAGCTGACTGCACCATTGCCGAATTTCAGCGGCCTCTTCCGGACCACCTTCGTGACCGGTGTATAGCACGATAGTGATGATACCATTTTCGGCGAGGTTGCGGGTAAATACATCGAGCGCCTGCAGGGTTGTTCCCGGGCGGGTGATGATTTGCTTTTCGGCACCGGGCAGATAACCGAGGTTGAACATCACTGCTTTAACCGGCGTTTCTATATATTGTTCCGCGTTTTCGTGCCCGGTCTGGTGAAGGTTGATCCGCGGCAGGTTCGCCGTTTTTTCCGCTGTAGTACGAATTGCAAATTCCTGGACATCGAAACCGGTCACAGTTCCGGTTGGGCCTACCAGTTTGGCGAGAAAAAGAGTATCGTGGCCGTTGCCCACAGTGGCGTCGACGGCAGAGTCGCCTTCGTTGAGGCGAGACCGGATCAATAGATGCGCGAGCTGGACCGCCCTGGGCAGGTGCTTTGAAAAAGCTTCCATCAGAATAAGTTAGAATGTGAAATGTCTCTGGATGTCTACCGATTCCTGCAGTGGTTTTGATTCGGTCAGATGCTCGACGAGGGCGTGAGTCTGAAAAGGGGCGTTGATGACTCCTTTGGAGCCCAGCCCGTTGAAGTAGACAATGTCCGGAAATTCCGGGTGGCGGCCCATGAAGACCCTGCTTCGCTGAATGATCGGTTGCACGGCTGAGGCGTGACTCATCACTTCGTATTCAGGTAGCAAAATGCCTTTGATCTTCTCCTCAACAATTTTCCGACCCGCTTCGGTGGGGGCCGTGTCCTGAAAATCGTGATCGTAGCTGGCTCCGGCCCGAAATTCCCCGTGGCCGAGGGGTAGCAGCCAGCCGTGGCGGTTGATGATCCGTTGTTCGTCTTTGATGGTTTCACACCGGCAACGCAGAATATCCCCGCGGGCACTGTTCATCGGGATCGCTTCGAAATAATGGTTTTCGGTAGCCCGCCAGCCTTCGCAAAAGATGATATTTCCGGCCGTGATGTTTTTCCATTTCACTCCGCCATCGGGGAGATTCTGAATTTCTCTCGAATCCACTTTTCCGATCGCATAGGCGAGGCGTTCGAGCAGGTGAATCCGGAGTGCTTCGACAAAATCGGCGACATTCAGCCAGCCGCCTTTTTTCAATTCGATGCCTCCGTTTTCCGCGTGGAACCAGTTTTCATTGATTTGGAGTGAATCGTGAAACTCCCGGTATCGCTCCGTGCGTTCCGGGTTGGAAAGGCGCTGATTCCATTTTGCGAATTCTTTGTCTCCCGCAAACAGCCGGACAATCCGGCAATGGTGAAAGAACTGGCGTCCGATGGTTTCCTCGATATCCCAGTAGGTTTTTTTGGCAAAATCGAGAGTTTCTTCGAATCCATCCGGTAGGGAAAACTGCATTCCGGGGAGGGGGGTGGCGAGACCGGCTGCGACTTTTGAGGAAGTTACCGCTTCGTCGCGATCGACTACGAGAATGCGGCGACCTTTTGCCAGCAGATGCCAGGCGAGCAGCGAACCGGCGAGGCCCTGGCCTACGATGAGATGATCAATTTTCAACAGTCTGAATACCTAAAATAAAATCCGTTTAGAAAATGTCATTGAGGGTTGAGAGAATACAACAGCAAATCGGTAGGCACCGGGATTCGCGGCCGCTAATCTGAATGTGCACCCTTTTTTGGGTCAGTTCGAGCCGGGTAGCTTGTCGACCCGGAGAAATGTGGATGCGAGGCTGTGCCGGGTATTGATCAGGCCCGGTGCGTAGGACCGATGAAACGATACTCCCTCACGGTCGCATCCACATGGAGCGTGTCGACCCCGCGGAATGTAGATGCGAGGCTGTGCCGAGTATTGATCAGGCCCGGTACGTCGGACCGATGAAACGATACTCCCTCACGTTCGCATCCACATGGAGCCTGTCGGCCCGGCGGAATGTAGATGCGAGGCTGTGCCGAGTATTGATCAAGCCCAGTGCGCCGGACCGATGAAACGATACTCCCTCACGTTCGCATCCACATAGAGCGTGTCGACCTCGCGGAATGTAGATGCGAGGCTGTGCCGGGTATTGATCAAGCCCGGATGAAAATTGAATCAGATCTACTCAGTTAATGATCATCCCGGACGGAGAATGGAATGATTGCCTGACAAAATTGGGCGGATTGATAAATACAACTTCCGTTTCGACCCTCTGATATATTTCGACTCAATTGGTGACTTCGGTTTTTTTATTTGTTAGCCTGTGGTTGATGACAGATCAGGGTCACCCTCCCTTATGCGAAAAATGTGGGGCCCCGTTGCTGACGATGATGGATTCGCCGGTGTGCGGGAAGTGCCTGCTGGGTGGTATTATCAGGTCAAAAAAAGAGCCGGACTCGACAACTTCAGTGGTGGATCTGGCAGATGTGAAGAAACTTTTCCCGGAGTTTGAGGTCATATCCCTGCTCGGTGCGGGCGCGATGGGAGCTGTTTATCAGGTTCGCCAACCTAAACTTGACCGAGTTGTGGCAATCAAGATTATGAGCCCGGCGCTGTATGAGGTCCCTGCGTTTATTTCCCGTTTCGAGCGCGAGGCCAGGGCTATGGCACGGCTCGACCATCCCAATATCGTCAAGATATATGATTTCGGGGAACGCAATGGATTCTATTATTTTGTGATGGAATATGTTGATGGCAGTGATCTCAGGCAACTGATGGCTGAGGGCGGGCTTGAGAAAATTGACGCGCTGGAGCTTATACCCCAGATCTGTGAAGCCATTCAATTCGCCCATAACGAAGGGATTTGTCATCGCGATATCAAGCCGGCAAACATACTTCTCAGTATTGACGGTCGAGTAAAGATTACAGATTTTGGCATCGCAAAATTCCTCACCTCCCCAGCCGATTCATCACTGACAGCTACTGGAACAACGATAGGCACCTTTCAGTATATGGCTCCAGAGCGGTTAATGGATGGCGAGACGGACGATAAACGCTGCGATGTCTATTCGCTCGGAGTAGTACTTTACCAATTGTTGACCGGCCAACTGCCTCAGGGCGACTTTCCAACGCCATCGGAAACCCTTCCCAGGTTGAACCCGAATCTCAACACTGCTGTCATGAAGGCGCTGGCCAGGGATCCGGCACAGCGGTTTGGCGATGTCACCGAATTGTTCAGTGCGATTGATCAGACCAATAAACAGAAAAAGGGTTCTAAATCGATGCTGCCTATGTCTTTGGTAATTGCGATGCTACTTATTGCTGTGGCGGCGATCTTCACCTGGCTGCTTTCGAATCCTGAAAAGGAAGGGGGCGATTCAGGTAAAATCGGTACCAAAGTAGCGGCGCCGGCCCGATCAGGAAAGCTCAGCCCGATTCCCCTGACAACCAGGCCGGGCCGCATGCGAATCTTCAACATGAGTGAAGAACTGAAAGACCCCCCCGTGGATCTGAGTGCCTTTGAAGGGATGAATGACTTCGTTCAGGTGATTGGTAAGTACAACTCAGGCGGGCAATGTGCCGCGCTTAGAGCCAATGGCGAAACGGTAACGACCTTTCCCGCGGTCAAAAAGCAGTCGCGCATTCATCGTATCGGACAACGCTGCGGTCCAGAGTATAATTTGATCTACATCAACCAGGATGGTATCGCCATTCCTGCTCACTCCTGGCCCGGGTATCTCACGATAGGAGACATACCTCAGGTAAACCATCCGGTGATTGATGTGGCGGTTTCGAAAACCAATGGGTTGCTACTACTTAATACCGGAGAAGCGGTGCCGTGGGGGCATGGTTACGACCGTTCGGATTTACCCTGGCCTAAACCTGATCCCGAAGATTTAGCCAACGTTCGGGCCATCGCTACCGGCAGTCGGTTATCAGCAGTCCTGAAAATCGATGGATCAGTGCTGGCCTGGGGGGAAAGCGGTGAGCTGGAGCTGCCTGTGGAGTTTGACCGTGATATAACGGCGATCGGGATTTCGGACACTCCGTTTCTATTGGCTCTGAGTTCGAGCAACGAATTGTGGGTCTCCAGTGTGAACGGTTTTCTGGTCGACCGCCACCTTCGCAAGGGAGTGATCGCCATCAAGGGCGGGGAAACCGTCTCGCCTCCCATGTATCAAACCGGGGATGGTGACTGGCATTTGATCATTGATGACTTTGATCTATCTGAACCGAAAATCGGCGCAGCCCTTTCCAGGCTGAAAAACCTGCCTGCGGAAGCGTTTTATCTGCGTCTTGGCAAAGATCCCTCCAAAGCGTACCTGCTTTGGATCGAGCCGTAGCAGGGGCGATCCTGTCGCCCGGCGGTGAAAAGTGGGGCGACAGTGTTGAATGCACTGTCCAATCTCGCAACGCAGGGGGGGGGGACGGAGGACCATTCGACATTCCGGCAGGATGACCAGTTTTCACCATTCCCTGTGTGTGGTAGTCTCAATATGATGGAGCGAAAGAGGCACTGGACGGTATATGTGATCACCGGAATCGCTTTGTTGTGTGCCGGTTCTTTTCTGTGGCGCGGATACTCGACACAAATGGATCTTCGATTTGAAAAGGCGATAAATGAGGCGGGCGGGGCGGTTCATTACGAAGGTATTGAATTTTTTACCTGGTCAACTCCGGGCGGGATGACCAGCTTCACTCTGGGGGATTACCACCCTGTTGCCGTGGAGATCAGTTCGGGGAGTCATCCGGTCCCGGAAGCGCTGAAGGAGTTGCAGAAGAGAAAATCGATCAGAATACTTTCCCTGAATACCAATCAAACGGGTGATCATCTGGTTCCTTTGATTTCAACTTTCCGGTATATAGAGGAACTGGATTTGTGTAGTTCGGAGATATCGGGTGCGGGTATCATAAGTATACTGGACGCGCTTCCAGGCTTGACCGAGTTCCGGATCTCGGAGGAAAACTATACCGCAGACGAAATGGCGACGCTACGCCGCCACCCCGGCTTCTTCAGACTGAAGCTGGAGTAGGTGATTCAACAGGGTACAGTGTCGGACTTAACAGGGTACAATGGCGTGGTTCCTGCTTTCTCAGGGGATGTGGGATCGGCCTGCGCTGGTGCTTGCACCATTGCTTGTTGAATCTTACTGGTTACGGTCTGTCGCCTCCTTTTCGGGGGCGACAGATTTTTTTTAGTCCCGGTTCAGGACTGCGCTTTCGGAAAGTTGTGTTTTTAATTTCGCGACCACTTCGCTGAACTCTTCGACATTGGCTAAATTTCTGGTTTCGTCAGGGTCATGTTCGTGGTCGTAGAGTTCCCTGCCGAGCAGTTTGCCTTCGCCGCTGACGGGGTGCCATTCTGTGTAGCGCCAGCGATCGGTTCGCATGGAGTAGCCTATGGCTTTCCATCCGGATGGCCGGGTGTAGAAGGGGTGTTGGTGTTGGGTCAGGGCAATGTCTTTGCCCGGCGCTCTGGCGTCGTTTACGGTTTGGGCCAGGCTTTTGCCCTCCAGTGTCGGAGGCAGGTCTTCGTTGATTCCGGCGAGATCGGCGAGGGTGGGGTAGAGATCGATTAACTCAAAGAGGGCTTTGGATTCTTTGCCGTGGCCGTCTTTTTTTCCGGGGTCGGCAATAATGAGAGGTACCCGCGCGTCGAGTTCGAAATTGGATGTCTTACCCCACTGGGCGTGTTCGCCAATGTGAAATCCGTGGTCGGAGGTGAAAACGACAACCGTGTCGTCGGCCATGCCACTGTCTTCAAGTGCATCGAGGATTTCGCCGATCTGCGCATCCATAAAACTGATGGAGGCATAGTAGCCATGTCGGTAGTGGCGGATTTCCTCTTCGGTAAAAGAGCGGTCTTTAGGCACGAGACCGTACCCGAGAAGTTCTTTGGAATCGTAAAGGGCGATTTCCGGGGCGTCTTCGGGAGGTGTCGGCCAGGCGGGAAGTGGAATGGCGGCCGGATCGTAGAGATCCCAGTATTTTTTCGGCGCGACGAAGGGGAGGTGAGGTCTCCAAAAGCCCACGGCGAGAAAGAAAGGCTGATCGCTGCCGGAGTGATCGCGCAACATCGCGGCGGCCAGATTGGCGATCTGTCCGTCGCGGTAGGCGGTGTCCGGGACGTTATGGGATTCTGTGACCGGGGATTTGTATTCTTTCTTCTCACCGAATTTCAGTGAGTTGGTATAGATAGTGTCGTCGGAATGGGAGCCTTCAAACAACACTTCGTCGATTGACCAGGAGCGGCGGTCTTTTGTGTCCCCCATATTGTGGAAGATTTTTCCGATGTCCTGACAGAAGTAGCCATGGTTTTTAAAGTGTTGGGGAAAGGTAACCAGCGAATCCCCGTCCGGAGCGGTGTCACGGAAGTATTTCCTCAGGTCATCGACTCCCACGGTATTCGGACGCAGGCCGGTGAGAAAGGAGGAGCGGGACGGATTGCAGACCGCCTGCTGGCAGTAGGCCCGCAAATAGGTCATGCCACGTCCGGCGAGGCGGTCGAGATTCGGGGTCATTGCCGCTTCGTCGCCGTAGGGACCTATGGCGCAATTTAAGTCATCGGCGACGATGAAGAGGACATTTGGACCGGCCTGCACCGCCGGCGCGAGAGCGAAAATGGTGAGTAAAACTGGAAAGATTTTCATAGGCTGAAACAGGAAGACCACTCTGCGGGGAAAGGGCGCTTTCTGCCAGTTGATTATGAGGCATCAAAGCGGGAGCGAAATCACGCTTCTGAAATGAAGATAGTAATGTCAAATAAAATATCAAAAAACCCTTGCTATTATGGTAATCACGACATAGCGTTGATTTTCTCTTAAATACCATAATAATTAAAATTTTTCATCGTTGTTAGGTTCAAGTCCTTTGATGAGCGAAATCAATCAATCTTAGCCATGTCCTTTTCATTCCGTAATCTCTTTTCTCAAGACGAAAGTGGAGACTCTTTAGGTTCCCGAGCCGGGTCCGGAGCTTCCGGGAATGTCCGAGCGCAGGAATATGTAGTCAGTGAGTTGCTACCGTTCATACCACCGGCCATTGTCGCTCAAAGCGGGATTCCACTCGAACAGAAGTTGCAGATTGTTCTTCCGGCCGACGGTGGTTTCGATGTTCGCCTTTCGACGATCTACCAAACCTGTCCGGCGCTGTTTGCGGCGGAAATCACACCGTTGAATGATTCGGTGATCAGCTTGCCTCCCAGAGAAGCGGGGTCTGAATCTTCGCTGCCTCCGGGTGGCAATCCCTTCGCCGATGCTTCCGACGAGGCTATCGAAGCGGGTGAGCGCGAAGGTTCAATTGGATTTGCCGCCCCGGTTGCAGTAGGAGAAAAGAGCGGAGAGAGAGAATCCGGGTTTGGGTTTCCCCAGGCAACTTCGGGGGCCAATAATCCTTTTGGAGATGGAGGAGTTCCCGAACAGGGCACCCCGAAGGAGGAAAAGTCGGCCCCGTTTTCCTCTTCGTTGCAGGATAATGCTTTCGGGGGTAAACCTGCGGCCCCGCAGGGAAATCCTTTTGCCGATGCCGGCTCCTTCGAAGATATCATCAAATCTACCGAACCGCCGACCGACGCAGCTCCGGCCGATTCCGGTCCGCCATCATTTCCGCCTGAAGCGGAACAGGAAAAGCCGGTGGAAAAGACCAGCCCGCCGGAAATGCCGGAAAGCGGCAACAGTTTTACGTCACTTTTTTCCCGCAAAGCCGATGAAGAGAATGAAAAGGCAGAAGCGGACGAAAGCTCTCCGATTGGGAACCTTTTCAAGGAAGCCACCGGTGAATACATCGGACCCCAGAAACTGGAAGGCGATGGTTCGGCATTTGCAGAATTAAACAAGGGAGCAAGTTTTGAAGCTTTCATCCCCCCGGGAATGGAAATCGACGACGAGGAAGAGACCGGCGGTACTCCGACAACCGAGTTTGTTCCGCCGATGGTATTTTCGGACGAGGATCCTGAGCCTATGCCTCCGGCACCGGAGAGTTCGGTGAATTTGTTTTCTCAAACCGATAAAGAGGAATCCTTTGCGCCTGTGAATCTATTCGGTCACCCCGCTGAACCGAAAGCGAAAGAATCCGGTGAAACACCTCCGGCCTTCGTAGAGCCGAAGGAAAAAGAAGAAGTCAGTCTGTTCGGAGGAACGCCGGACGAGTCCTCAGCCCCGACTGAACCAGTCGGTTTCACGCCCAACTATTTTCCTGCCACAGAAGCCACACCAGACGCTGATGAAAAACCACCGGTGAATGTGTGGCCGCCAGAACCAATCGAGGAAGCACCTGCCGCAGAAGAACAACCGCCTGCGCTTGAGCCACCACCCGCAGCGGAAGAAAAGCCACCAGCGTTTGAGCAAGCACCTGCAGCGGAAGAAAAGCCGCCTGCGTTTGAGCAAGCACCTGCAGCGGAAGAAAAGCCGCCTGCGTTTGAGCAAGCACCTGAAGCGGAAGAAAAACCGCCTGCGCTTGAGCAGCCACCCGCCGCGGAGGAAAAGCCGCCTGCGCTTGAGCAGCCACCCGCAGCGGAGGAAGAGCCGCCCGCAATCGAGGAACCTCCCGCAGCGGAAGAAAAGCCACCTGCGTTTGAGCAGCCACCCGCAGCGGAGGAAAAGCCGCCTGCAATCGAGGAACCTCCCGCAGTAGAAGAAAAGCCACCTGCGTTTGAGCAGCCACCCGCCGCGGAAGAAAAACCACCAGCGTTTGAGCAAGCACCAGAAGCGGAAGAAAAACCGCCTGCGCTTGAGCAGCCACCCGCCGAGGAGGAAGAGCCGCCTGCGATCGAGCAGCCACCCGCCGCGGAAGAAAAGCCGCCTGTGATCGAGCAGCCACCTGCAGCGGAAGAAAAACCACCTGTGAGCGAGCAAGCGCCCGCAGTGGAAGAAAAACCACCTGCGTTTGAGCAGCCTCCCGTAACGGAAGAAGAGCCGCCTGCAATCGAGGAACCTCCCGCCGCAGAAGAAAAGCCACCTGCAGTCGAGCAGCCAACTGCGGCAGAATTTACTCCTTCTCACGAACCCCCGTCAACTAATCCAACTCAACAGAGGCCGTCTCAAGCCTCGTCTGAAAATCAACCAACTGACCCATTCTCAACCATGCAAGCGCAAGCGGAAGGAAAAACCAAACCTGAAGCAATGGAACCCGTAAAAGAGGAAGCCTCTGCGGCATCTCAGCCGGAGCCCGAACAGGACTCTGCCCACTCAGCAGGAAACAGTCCTGCCCAGGCGGTGATCAAGCCATCCCGCACCGGACAGAAGCAGGGTATCGTTGTTCATCCGCCGGTCACGCCCGAGGAACGAGCCGAGCCGGAAACCAAAGAGGTTCCGATCAAGCGACAGTCAGCCGCTTCCGCTCCCGATCTCACGCATGATTCATCGATTCGGGACATAGCTCTGCGGGCGATTTTCAGCACCGATGAAAACTTCACTCTGCGAAAAGTGAGCCAAAAGGTAGCTGCGATGGACGGAATCCTCGCCTGCGCCGTGATGACATCCGACCGGGTGATCGAGGCCTACGCCGACCAGTCGGATGCGATCGGGGATAAAATTCAAACCATGGCTCAACACGTTCGTGGTCTGGCCGGATTGGACGGCGTCGAAGGGACTTCCTGCTTTACGATCCAAATGGGTCAGTCGATAATGAGTTTCTTCTTCGGGGATGAGAATCTACTGGGGGTCAAACATAAAGCGGATGCCTTTAAACCGGGGACCCGGGAGAAGCTTATTCTCATCGCCAGATCACTCGACAGCCTGGAAAACTAAGAGGAACTGATCATGGCCCTCTGCAACCACTCCGCCAAAGAAGTTAGTTTCAAAATCGTTTATTGTGGAACTCCGGGGGGAGGGAAGACGACGAATCTGGAATATATCCACCGGAAACTGGATCCACATTTTCGCGGGGAGTTGAATACCCTGATCGATGCAGGCAACCGGGCTGTGTGCTTTGATTTCCTGCCGGTGAAATCTTCGGATATCAATGGCTACAGGAGTCGGCTCAATTTATATACGGCTCCGACTTTGTCGATTTGTGAGAACAGTGGATCTTCGATTCTCGAAGGCGCTGACGGAATTGTTTTTGTGGCGGATTCCGATCCAGTACGCCTGACGGAAAACGTCGAAGCGTATCAGCATACCCGGCAGGCTCTGGAAATGAGCGGGCTCGATCCGGACGGCATTCCTTTGGTTCTTCAGTTCAACAAAAGAGACCTTCGCGATGCGATGGCACCGGAGTTGATGGACGAAATGCTGGCGGAACAACGTCCTGCCATTCTCACTTGCGCCACTTCGGGCTATCAAGTCATCGCCACCCTGGATCACATTACTCAAATAGTTTTAAAGAACTTTCACTCCTCAGCCGTTAATGGTCGTGAGCGAATCGAAGAGGAAAACGTTGCATCCTCTTCGAAAATAGCTCTCAGTAGGTAGTGAAAGGAATGAGTAAAAGTCCCGCCCGACCATCCCACCGAAAAACTGATCGAACCGCAGCTGTAACCCTTGAAGTTCCAACGGGTGTAGCTGACGATATCGAGGCGGTTTTGTGTGGCTATGCCGAAGAGGCTGAGCTGGATACCGCTCTGGTAGTGGATCACAGCGGTTATCTCATTGCCGGAATTTCCTCCCTTCCCGATGTTGATGTCGACATGATAGGGTCACTTGTTGCAGGCGCGGGCGAAGCCACTGAGGGGCTTACCGGCGCTTTGGGTGAGGAAGGCCGGGTCGAGAGTCTCCACCTCGGAGAAGATCGCCTGCTCTATCTCAAGGAAGTCGGCGAGCGGTTTATGCTGGTCGGCGTAAGTGATTCCAATATTCCGGCCGGTATTCTCCGGGACCAGGCCAGCCTGATCGAACCGGCTCTTTTGAAACAGCTTGCCCGGGTTAAAGCAGTGCCGATGTCTCTTACAAAAAAAAAGGCGGAATCACCACTGCCTCAGCCGGAGGCCAGTCCGGAACGTCCGCGTTCTCTCCGGCAGTCTGATTCGTTGCCCGCCAGAGAAGAGGAATCACCGGGCCGCCCTGAGCGCCCGAGAGCCCGTCCCGTCGCCGCAAAGATTTCCGGTCCGGAAAAAATTATCGGCACAGTTGGCGGGGTGATTCCCGGTTCTAAAGCTGATTTGGATGCCGATGTGCCGAAACGCGATCCGGTCCCCGGTGACGTTTTTGAAGTTGATGAACCGCCACGTTCTGAACCAATCGAAGAAAAACCGAAGCCGGTTTCCCTCGAACAGAAGCGGGTCGAACCTCACGCTATCGTTGAAAACTCGCCTTTCGAGATGGATGACGAAGATGAGGATGACTCCTCCAGTTTTAAGCCGGTTCGTCCCAATACCACGCCCGTGCATTTGAGTGTTCCCGCCGCCCGTCAGCGCGAGGCTGCGCAAAGGAAAGAGCGCGAGGACGGGGATGATCCCCAGTCCGGTTCCCAGTACTCTTTCGAGCTGGGATAAAAGTCTTATCCCGGGTTTTTTACAGGGACGATTCGAGAGCGATCTTGTTTTCGCTGATCGTGACGTTAGCCATGTAGTTCATCACTTCGAGTTCTTCAGAACCCACCCGTGACATGCGCAGAAAAGTATTCAATACCGGTTGGAGACTGCGGTCTTTCAGTTTGATCTTTCCGATCGATCCACCGCCGAGTTTCCAAAACTGCTGGTGTTTGACGTTGTTGAACTCCGATTTCACTACTGTGCTGATGGTGGTGCTACCGAGCAAAGGAAAAGAACGTTCGATGAAGATCTCTGCTTCGTCGCCCCGGAGGTCGACGTAGATACCTTTCATTTTCATAAACCCGCCGAGAACTCCGGTCTGGGAGCCCTGCAATCGGAAATTCAGGTAATCATTGATCTCTTTCTCGGTGAAAGTGATGTTGCCCTGGCGGGTTTCGAGAAGCTTCTGTCCTTCCGCTAAAAGGTTTTTCGGCTCCTTGTTAGTCATGTCATTTGCGGGATACCCTTCGATGTGTGTAAGCGAAGTGGGCATCAAAGCATAAATGGAAACCGCGAGCATTCCGGCTCCGAGCAAGGCTAAAAGTACCGAAGTAAAAGTGATGCCGGAATCCTGCGAGACAGGTTTGCGATACGATCCGGGGCGGGCGGCACCTTTCTTTGTCGGGCGCCTCTTTTTGGTGGCGGGTCGGCGTCCGGCGGCCGGGCGACGACCGGCACCGGCGGCTGCTCCCGGCGGAACGTTGACCGGCGGAAGAACGGGCTGCGGATTGGCAGGCGGGGCTTGATTGATGGGCGGTACCCCATCCAGCTTCATTGTTTCGAATCCGGGTTGCTGCGGAACTCCCTGATTGGGATCGGCAGGTGGCACCGGAGTCTGTGCCGGAGGCACGGGCGTTGCTCCCGCCGGTGGAACCGGCATTTGAGCGGGAGGGACCGGATGCTGAGCCGGAGGAACAGGATTTGGGGCTGGCGGAACAGGCTGTTGCTGAGCCGGGGGAACCGGTGCGTAATCTGCGGGCGGGACCGGGTTTTGGGCCGGCGGTACCGGTTCGGCTCCTGCCGGTGGAACGGGTTCTTCCGGGTATGGATTTTCGTCGGACATTACAAATCCTGTTATACAATAAAATACGGGTTAATCGGAGGTTTTCTTCGACTTTTTCGACCCGGAGGAGGAAGACGAGTCGGATTTCGCGGAATCCGAAGACTTGGAACTCTTACTGCTGCCTCCTCCGCCACTGGATTCAGCGCCGGCTGCAGAATCCGCTTTCGCGGCCGCTTTGTAGGAATCTCCCCTTTTATAATCGGTTTCGTAAAATCCCGACCCTTTGAAGATGATTCCGGCTCCTGTTCCGAGCAGGCGTTTGACTGTGCCATCGCACGAATCCAGAGGACAGTCTGTAAGTCTGTCGTCGTTCATCGACTGAAAATACTCAAATTCGTGGCCACATTTCTGGCACTGATAATCATAGGTTGGCATAATCTGTTTGAAAAAATCGCTCGATTCACACTATTCAGGACGCAATCGGCGTATTCAAATCGAAAATACTTCGAATTTGTGTCCCGCACGAGGGCAATCTTTCCCGGTTTCAGGCAAATCGTACCCTGTTTGGTCGGGGACTGTACCCTGTTACATCGGCAAAAGATTGCAGTTTGCATGGCTGTAATCATGCAGATTCGCTTCAGCTGAACGGTTCAAAGCTGTTTCCTGGTGAAAATCCGGCGGCATGTAACATGCGCTCTTCACAAAGGCACATTATGAAGACCACACTATCTATCTCCATTACTGTTTTATCGATTCTCTGTCTTATGACTCTCTCCAGTTGTCAGACACAAACCAAGCGAGGCGCTACCCGCGGGGCTCTCGGCGGTGCGGCAATTGGAGCCATCGCAGCAGGCGACGGTGACAGAGCGGAGGGCGCGCTTATTGGTGGCGCCATCGGAGCGGCTGCGGGAGCCGCCGTCGGAAGTCGTAATGCGCGTCGCTACTAAACTGAACCGGAAGATACAGTCTCAAAATTTATCATCATGAAAACAGGTGTACTTGTCATTATAGCAGCTCTGTTGGGAGTAATCGTATTTCTCTTGATTCAGCAAAATCAAAAGACACCCGCCGAAAGAGCGGCAGATAATATAGGTGAGGCCGTAGAGGGAGTGATCAGAGAAGTAGAGAATGTCGCCGAAGAAATCGAAGGCAACCGGTAGTGCCTCCTACGATTTTTTATCAAAACCGACGCTTGGTTCTTTGCTTCCTCCGCCGAGGAATTGGGCTACGGGTTTGAGCGGTTCAAAGTGGCTGCACATAACGCGGAAGGTCGCGATAAGAGGCACGGCGATCAATACTCCACCAATACCCCAAAGCCAGCCGAGCAATAGGATTCCGAAAAACAGAACGATCACATGAACGCTGAGCGCCTTGCCCAGAAGGCTGGGCGTCACAGCGTTGGCTTCGATCGCATTGGCGATAATGTATATCGCCGGTGCGATCGTTGCTTTCAGCAGGGAGTCAAATTCCACGATCGCCACGAAGAACACAATCGAGGAGCCGGCTATGAGACCGAGATAGGGAACGAAATTCAAGCAGGCTGCCATTACACCCCACAGGGCGGGATTCGGCATACCGAGGGCCCACATGCCCAGCCCGATCACAAGACCCAGAACGCAGTTGATCAAAGTAAATCGAAACAGGTAAAGCGAGATCATTTCCTCGGCTGACTTTACCATTTCTATTAAGGCATTTTTTGTCTTGTTGCCCTTCAGGTCGGCGATGCGGTCCATAAAGTCATCGCCAAAGGCAAGTAGCAAAAACAAACAGCTAATGGCGATTAAAAATTCGAGTCCCACCTCCGCTGTCATGCTCAGCACCGTACTGGTAAGAGTGGGGCGCGCGACCTCAACCTTGACTTTGGAGGGGTCGCGGGCGGCTTCGGTCATTTTTTCTATGTGACCGGTTGCTTCCGTGATTTCCTCTACCGATTCTTTGACCGGTCTGATTTTTCTTTCCACCTCCTGGAATTTCTGCGGCGCTTCGCTGATCCACTTTCCGGCGGGACCGGACAGAGCGAACATACCTCCGATTCCAATTCCCATTATGAACAGAACGATCAAAACTGAGGCTACGATCGGGTGGAACTTCAGGTTCTCACACAACTTCCGGGCAACCGGTTTCGTTGCCAGAGCCATCAGCACAGCCAGGGTCATCGGGAAAAGTATCGGGCGGGCGAACATGGCCGCCCCGAGAATAGCGATAACGGCGAGGATGATGAGTGAAATTTCAGCCAGGATAGTCAGCCGGGGGAGGTGTGGTGGTGTTTTCTTCAAAATGGAGATCTGATCCAGCTGATTATCAGACAAATTATTTTCTATTGCGATGATAAATGTGGCTATTTTTCCCCTGGCAACACGCTAACAAGGCTCTTGCCGGGACTGAATTCTTCTGTCATTCTGCGCGTAATGAGTTCTTTCGAAGCTACGCTTGCGCAGCTGCCCCGCCCGATTCTAGATAAGCTCCAGTCGATCATTTGGCGGGTGAGAAGACTTCTTTTGGTTCGCGGGATCTTTGCGACGGTTGCGATTGGATTGCTTTCCCTGCTCGCCATCATGGCGATAGATGCTTCGGTGACGATCTTTTCGAGCGCGATTCGCTGGGCTTTATCGATCACCGGGCTGCTGGTCACCGTGGGTGCCGGGTGGTGGTTTTTGATCCGGCCTCTGTCGAGAAGGCTGAGCCTGACTCACGTGGCGAGAATTCTCGAAGTCCGCCATCCCGAACTGCAGGAGCGGATTTCCACAGCAGTCGAATTGCTGAGCAGCAACGATCCCGAAGAAATCAAAGGCTCCGAGGAATTGATCAAAGCCGTGGTTGATTCCGCCGTGCTCGATGTTCAGAACGTTGATCCAAAACGGGAATTCAAAGGCGGAAAAGCGGCCCGTTTCGTTAAGCTGGCCGCCCTGTGTCTCTCTTTGCTCGCGGTTGTTCTGCTCGTTTTCCCCAATCACGGTTGGAAATTGCTGACCCGCGCGGTGGCTCCTTTTTCCAATATCGGCAATGCTTATGCCGATACGATGACGGTAGACCCCGGGGATTTCCGGATCGCGAAAGGAAGCGAATTCACTATCACGATGACGGTGAAGCACGACAAATTGCGCCGCGCTGAGTTGCGTCGACTTCTCGAAAGCGGAACCGATTCCGTTGAAAGGATGACTTTGATGGGGAAAACCGATGACGGCGCGCAGAAATTTTCCATCACCTTTCCGGCCGTGGAAGAAAGCTTTGAATACCGGGTCCGGGCCGGAGCGGCGTTGAGTCGCTATTTCAAGGTCGAAACCGTTCCGCCTCCAGTCATCGAGAAACGGACGATTCGTTACGAATACCCGGAATACACAGGGCTGGAGCCGGTCGAAGAGGAGAGTTTAAACGGCGAAATCAAAGCGGTCGCCAACACAAAGGTTACCGTGACTTCGCTGGTTAACAAAGAGGTTTGGAAAGCCCGAATGGTTCTCAACGATGCCGGGGAACTCGGCGATACCAATGTCGATGACCGGGTGGTGACGACCGATTTTGTGCTGAAGAACTCAACCAGCGGAACCTGGCGGCTCGACCTCGAAGATATGGACGAATTCGCCAACGAGCGGACACCTTTTCCCATTCAGGCGCTTCCCGACCGGGCTCCGGTGGTCCGCATCGTAAATCCGATGGCTCGCGAGCTGCGCCTCAAACCTGTCGAGGTGCTGCCGATCGATTATGAAGTGGGCGAGGATTTTGGTTTCAGTGAAGTTGCCATCCTGGTCATGCCGAATGATGAAACCAATCCCCGCGTCATCGTCCAGCCTGAGCCGACCGCAGCTGCCAGACCGGGCACGTGGAAAGGCAAGGCTCCCCTAAACCTGGCTTCCCTCGATTTGAAGCCGGGGCAAAATCAGCTCCAGGTGCAAATTCGCGCTTTGGATAACCGCCCGGAATCATTCAACGGCCCGGGAGAAGGCATCAGCGAAACAATCACGATTTTTATTGATCGAAACGCCAAGTCACTCGCGGAACAGACTATAGATGCCCAAAAGCGCGATCTCACCCAGGCGATTCGCGAAGCCCGCAGTGATCTGGAGCGCGCCAAAAGCGACATCCGGAACGCCGAGCGCGAACTGGCACGCCGTGATGAGATTTCTCCCAATGCCGAGCGTGATTTGAGCCGCTTTCGCGAAGAAGCCAAACAGGCGGAAGATGTGTTAAAGGATATCGCTGAAAAGCTGGAGAATTCCGTTTTTAAACCGCAGATCGATGCCCTGGAAGAAATCGCTGAAGAGGAAATCGCCAATGCTCAGGAGGCCGCTGATTTGATTCCGGTGACGGATGAAAAGCAAGAGCGCGTAGCGGAGGCGCGGGAAGCTCTCGAACAGGTAGAGCAGGCTCTCGCAGATCTCAAAGAAGTGGAAAATTCGGTGCGCGATACCGAAAAAGATCTCGAAGCCATAGCTCAACTCAATGAAATGGCCAACGACCAACGTGAACTGGCCAAAGACGCATCGGAACAGGCCGCCCGTGAAATGCAGACGCCGGCCGCAAACGAAGAGCAGCGCCGCCGCGAGCAGCAGCAGGCCATGAAGGAGTTTCAAAAGCGTCAGGAAGATGTGCAGCAGGATCTTGGCGAAATGTTGAAGGATAATGCCGCGGCGCTGACGGAAGTGCTCGAAAAACAGCAGCAGGAAGCGCAGGAGCTAGCCGACCGGGCGGATCAACTCGCCGAAGCTCAGGAGGATCTCCGCAAGATGACCACTGACGCCGCACAGGATCACAAAAATCCCGAAAAACAGGCCGCTCTCCGTGAGGAGGTGATGGAACGGCTCAAACAAATGCAGGAGCAAATTGCCAAAGAAACGCGACAAGCTCAGGAGGCATCCACAAAGCCGGAAAGCGAGCAGAACCCCAAGTCTCCTGCTCTTGCCGAGGCTGCCGAGCAGACGCAGTCAGCCGCCGAATCTCTGGAAAAAGAAAATATGGAGGGCGCATCCGAAGCTGCCCGCGAAGCGGCCGAGTCCCTCGCCGAAGCCGCCGAGCAGTCGCAGCCGGCCGACCCGTCCGACCCGTCCGATAAGTCCGATAAGTCCGATAAGTCCGATAAGTCCGATAAGTCCGATAAGCCTGAACAATCCAATAACATCGGCGAGCTTGCGGAGCGCCAGGAAGCTGTCGCTGAACAGATCGCCGCCGTGGAAGCCGGTGATCTTCAGGAGGCTCTCGCTCAGATGGAGGAACAGCTCGCGGCGGAGTCCGGTGATCTTCAGGAACAGGCTGAATCCCTCGAAGAAACTCTCGAAAATCTCCAGCAGCGCCAAAGTCGCTACGAAGCCGCCCACGCTTCGAATTTTTTGCGGAATGCCGAAAACCAGGCGCAGCAGGCCCAGCGAGATCTCGCTCAGGCGCAGCAGGCCCAGGACCAGGCGGAAAGCAAAGGTCAGGTGCCTCCCGGGCAAATGTCCCCGCAGGCAGCTCAGGCCATGGCCCGCAGCCAACAGGATCAGCAGCAGGCGCAGCGCTCTATGGAAACGGCCGCCAAGAGCCTGCAGAAGGCTACCGAAGCGATCGGTCAGACTCTCGATGGCCTCGAACCCTCTGAAAGTGATGAACGCCTCGCCGACAGCGAACAAATGGCGGAGAGTTTTGATGAACTGACACAGTCGGCTCAATCGCAAAATTCACAGGAAGCTGCGGATCGCTCGCAACAGGCCGCCGAATCACTCCAGCAAATGGCGCAACAGGCCATGGAGCAGCTCGGTCAGATGGGGCAAAATCCTCCTCCCGGCGAAGGACAACAGCCCTCCCAACAACAGCAACAAAATCAGCAGATGTCCCAGCAGCAAAACGAAGGCACTCAGCCCAACAACGGGGAGAAAATGGCCGATGCAGACGGGCGGGGCATTCCTCCGGAGTTAGCCGAACTGGGAATCTCCGCCAAAGACTGGGCCCGGTTCAAAGGCGCCCTGACCGGGGGCAGCGCCACTGCGATTGATACCAATTTACCGGCTGAATACCGGGAGCTGGTAGGTAGATATTTCCAGGTCATTGCCAAAGAAGCCAACGGAAAGTAGAGGTATGCTGTTACGAGGATTCAACAGGGTACAGTCCCGCATTCAACAGGGTACAGTCGCGGACTTAACAGGGTACAGTCGAGCATGGGGTGCCTGTGCCATCCTGTTATGGACTCTTTTACCAATGGGGATTCATGCCCAGTCTCTTTCCAACGCGGTATTTCAAAAACACAGAACCAATGTCGAATCGGCGGTTGACCGTGGTCTGCAGTTTCTCGCCGAAACCCAGAACGCGAATGGAACTTACGACGATTCCTACGGCCGGTCTGTCGGGGTGGTCTCTCTGGCCGGTATGGCATTTCTCTCCGCCGGACACACTCCGGGCTACGGCAAGTATGCCGAAAATATAGAGAAATGTATCGACTATGTTTTATCCAGTCAGCGGAGTAATGGTATACTCGACCATGGTGACTCCGGGCACGGATTGATGTATGCTCACAATATCGCAACCCTGTTTCTTTCCGAAATCAGCGGCATGGTCGATCCGGAAAAACAGGAGCGCCTCGACAGGGTCCTTTCCCGGTCCACAAAGCTGATTCTCGCCGCTCAGGCGATTCGAAAAAATGAAGGCAACGCCGGTGGTTGGCGCTACAAGCCGGACTCAAAGGACTCAGATCTGTCCTGCAGTGGCTGGGCGCTTATGGCGCTGCGCTCCGGAAAGCTGAACGGCGCGGCGGTTCCCGATTTGGCTATAGAGAAAGCGGTTCGATATGTGCTGCGAAATCACCACAAAGAATCCGGGCGGTTCGGGTATGTTGACCCGTGGGGGAATTCCGAGACGCTAACCGGTTGCGGTTTGCTCTGTTTGGAATTGAGCGGGTTTCACGGAACGGAATCCACCTACAAAGCCGGGAACTTCATCCTGCAACATCGAAACTACATCGTGGACCGGGCCCATGAATACTACGCCAACTATTATAATGCCCAGGCTATGTTTCAGCTGGGAGGAACCTGGTGGGAACAGTATGCCGACTGGATGTATCTCGAATACCTGCCCAAACAGCAGGCGAACGGGTCCTGGTCGAACGGCCGGGTCGCCGCCAGCTACGGTTCGGCGATGATGATTCTTTCTTTCACAGTGCCTTATCGACAACTCCCGATCTACCAGCGTGACGAAACCGTAGACGAAGAATAAATGAAGATTCTCCCAGTCATCATTTTAGTAGCCGGGATTACTTCTGCCGCCCTTTGCCAGTCGACTCTTTCCAACAGCGTATTTCAAAAACACCGTACCGAAGTGGAGGATTCCGTGGAGCGGGGATTGAAGTTCCTCGCCACCTACCAGAAGCCCGACGGTACCTACGACGGCAATCACGGTAAGTCGGTCGGGATTGTATCACTCGCCGGCATGGCATTTCTTTCAGCGGGGCATACTCCGGGGTACGGCCAGTATGCGAAAAATATAGATCGCTGTCTCGACTATGTATTGGGCAGTCAAAAGTCCAACGGTCTCCTTGATCAGGGATCGTCCGGAAATGGATTGATGTATGCACACAACATAGCGACTCTGTTTCTATCCGAGTGCAGCGGGATGATTGATCCGGACCAGCAGCATACTCTGGAGAAAGTTTTGAGCCAGGCCACAGAGTTAATTCTTCGGTCCCAGGCAATTTCGAAACAGGATAAACATAAGGGCGGTTGGCGATATCGGCCCGATTCCAAAGATTCAGATTTGTCCTGCAGCGGATGGGCTCTAATGGCGCTGCGCTCCGCGAAGCTGAACGGGGCTCAGATACCCGATGATGCGATCGAAAGCGCGGTGGAATATGTATTGCGAAACCATGACCGGAAGAGCGGCCGTTTTGGCTATCATGATCCGTTCGGGCATTCCGAAACCCTGACGGGTTGCGGTCTGCTCTGCCTGGAACTTTGCGGACTGCATGGCATGGAATCCAGCTTCCGTGCCGGTGACTACATTCTGCAAAACAGAAAAAGCCTCGTTCGGAGATCACACGAATTTTACGGCAACTACTACAACGCTCAAGCCATGTTTCAGCTGGGTGGGCCCTGGTGGGAGAAATACGCAGACTGGATGTACGAAGAGTATTTGTCGAGGCAATACGAAGACGGTGGGTGGGGGCGAAGTAAAAACAGGGGTGATGCCTATACCACTTCGATGGTTCTGCTTTCTTTTACCGTTCCCTACCGGCAGCTCCCGATCTATCAGCGGGACGAAACAGTAGATGAAAATTGAACGGGATGAGAAGCGCAAATGTATATATAGCGGTAGGATTCGTCCTCCTGATGACTTTTGCTCACTGTGAGATTCCCGATGGGTATGGACAACTCGAAAATGCGCCGGAGTTAATCCCCGGCGGGACCGATGAGCAGCGTCGAGAGTATTTCTATCTCGGACAAAAGGCGGGGCGGGGAAAATTGATACTTACGGCCAGCAACGGATTCTTTACCAAAGGAGCCTGCACAGCGAAGGGAACCTCGCGTCTGCCCAAGGTGGGGGATGAAGAACTGATAGTGCCGAACTTTGAATACCTTGACTGGAAAAACAGAGAAGGCTCGCTTCGATGGTATATTTTGACGAAGAAGCGCGGGGTGGTGCATTTTCAAGTTCACATGGATGTGGCCAAAGGTGGTAGTGCAATTGCAGCAAGTTTCGCTGGTCAAACCCGCCAGGTTACGACAGCTAAGTCCGGGCACGGGGAACCCCAGTCGTGGGATTTGAACTTCGAAGTCGAGCAGGGAGAGCACGTATTTTCCCTGCAATCGGCCTCCCCCGGAGGTGGCGGGATTGGTCAGCTCCACCGCGTGGATGTATTTGGCTCCGCGATAGAGGATGGCAATCTATTACGGGTTCGGTGGCGTCCTGCGGCTGCGCATGGCGGTTATGACACAGAGCGCGTCCGGAATGTGAAGCTGCTCGTTTTCACCACCCGAAGCACCTGCGATATTTCCAGTTATTCCCCGATCACAACACCTTTCGGTTACTATGGAACCAGTTTCGATGGTGACCGCAGAAGCAACGGGAGTTTTAACTTTTCGATGTGGGGCAAAGAAGATTCATCAAAGAACATAAAGTTGATGCCGCATCTGCTTGCAGTCGGTTCTCCGGACGGAGAATTTAGCGGTTTCGGACACGAGGGTTCAGGGGTGAAGCCGCGCGGCTGGGATCCTATGCGGGATCGCCCCGGGTTGGTCGTCCAGGCGCTACGCCTGGTGAACGGGGAGGAATATGATACCTACTACGGATATTACTTCGATCACCCTTCCAATTCGTGGAAACTCTACGGCGCCGGCAACAAATGGCACGGCGGAAAGCCGAACGCCCATCTCAAGCTGGGTTCTTTTTGTGAGGTTCCGGGTCCGCCGCAGTCGGAGCGGACCGGAGATGTTTCCCGCGAAGTGCGAAGGCGGGGGTGGGCATGGGACGACGGGAAATGGGTGCCTCTGGAAATATACAATCCGGGCGGCATGGGTAGCTCCGGGAGCGAGGCGGTGAATAAATCGTGGTATACTTCTGACGATGGCGAATACGTGATGGGTTGCGGCGGTATTCGTCTTTATAAACACAAAGAAGACTACGTAAAACCGGCTGCGCCTGTTGAACTTCCCGGCTTTTTAACAAGCCCGTCAGTGAAAAAGATTTTCGGTATGCCGATAGAGTACAAGAATATTCAAACTGCGGAGACAGGTTCGACCGAAGCAGTCGTGGAGGTGGATGTGGCCGGGGGAGAGGGAATCGCTTACGGAATGCTTTACTATGGCACTCGCGACGCTCTGACTTTTGCTCCCCGCGAATTGCACGGGACGGAAAAGAAATCGTCTCTCAGTCAATCAATCAACGAAATGTCGTGGCAGAACAGTGTGGAGATTGCGCAGATAAAGCCGGGCCGTAACCGGGTGACTGTGTCCGGCCTGAAACCTTCGACCACCTATCACTACCGGGTTTTGATGAACAATGCGGTTAGCCGTGTTTGGAATGATACAACCATGTCTTTTACAACTGCAGCATCGGGGATGCTGTCGCCCCGGCCTTCTACCGGTGTCAGTGAACCGCACCGGAACTGGAGTTACTCGGTAGATGGAGAGCTTCGAACTTTGGAAGGGCGAATCACCGGGATTGATGGAGAAAAAATCCAGATCGAAAGGAAGTCCGATGGCCGGAAAGGCAGTATCAGTATCGATATGTTTTCCCGGGAAGATCAGGAATATATTTCCTCTATTCGGGAAAGGCTTTCCCAATGACAATTGAAGATACCCGGTTGCTTGAAGCTTTTGAATCGAAGACTCTGTCTCTCGATCAATGGAACCAGACTACTCATGTGTCGATCGCATTTCTCTATCTTCAGCAGTATGATATCGATGAGGCGACTCAAAGGATGAAACAGGGTGTGATCGCATTTAACGAACACAACAAAATTGTGGAATCGGAAACAAGCGGATACAACGAAACGACAACGGTGGCCTTCATGCATATCATTGATTCCGTGATGAAAAACTATGGCAAGGTCTTCCCTGTAGACAATTCCCGCGATTTTTGTGAGACTCATCCACAGCTTCTTTCGAAACACATCCTGCGGTTATTTTATTCCCCGGAACGTCGAATGGATCCGCGGGCAAAACGGGAATTTGTCGAGCCCGATTTGGCACCTCTTCCAAAAGGTAACAGCTAACATCCGTTTCCGGTTTCCGGTGCTGCCCGGTCAAAATGGAAGCTGCAACACCCGAGGTGAAGCGAGTTTTCATCCGCGCTTACCCTCGATTGAAACGAGGGCGTGATCTGGTAGTGAACGAATTTTCCATCCCGGCGTGATTCTGCAATACCTGTTTCCCGCAGAACTTTGAGATGTTTTGAGACGTTATACTGACTCATGCCCGTCTCCTCAGCGAGGCTTGTAACGGTTCTGGGCCCGGCCAAAAGAATACGAACGAATTCCCAGCGGTGTGCATCCGCAAGGGCTTTGAGAAACGGGGTGCAGGAATTGCTGTTATCTTCGGCTTCGTCCACTGCCCATCGTAGTGGTCATTGCGCTGGATTTCAAGAATTCTCACCGGATGATACTCGTAAAGGCGGGCGCTTATTCTCCGATCAAGTCTCTATGAGTGGGAGTAGGTTTGCCCGGTTTGAAAAACTCCTTGTGGTCGATTTTCAGAGAGGTTCCACCATGAACCGACGAACTGGCAGCGAGCGCTTCCTCCAGAACTTCAGCGAGAACTTCCGGGTCGGCTTCGGCTCGCAAATTGACGATTATCTGGGCTTTCTCTACATCGTCATCCAGCTTTTGGCAAAGTTCAGGAACGAAGTCATTTCTCACCAGGTTGAGAATCCCCACTTCACCGGCTAAAGATTCCGCTGCGTTAAGCGTCATCTTGAAATGAGCGATTTCGGCGCTTTTTTCATTGAGCCGGTTCTGCACTTCTTTCGCAAGGGTTTCCAGTAGTTCATCTCCGTCAACTCCTTCCGGGCAGTCAACATCCACGGTTGCGTTTAACCATCCCAGTAAAGCTTCTCCTTCGGCGTAGATTTCGTAATCGATTTCCATCGTTCGTCGAATCGCCTGGGTTCCACCGGTCAGGACTTTGCTGAACCAGTGATCGAGGCCTTCTTCGTTCCGGGCGGATATTGTAATAACTTCAGACTCAGGAAATTTTTTTTGCAGAGTAGTTTTCAGTTCCTGTAGCTGCCCGGAAGTAAGTAAATCCTGCTTGTTGATTACAATCAGGTCGGCCTCTTCCAGTTGTTTTTTGTATATATAAACCACCTTCTCTGAAAAGCCGCCGCCTTCTTCCAAACCAAAAACACGACGTGCCCGGACGGGATCTACCAGAACGCTAAGCGGAGCAATTTCGAAATCATCCCCATAGATTCGCCGTAAAGGATAGGTGACAGTTGCCACGAGGTCAGTACAACTTCCTACCGGTTCCGCGATGAAGGCATCAGGCTCGCTGCCGGAATTGAGGTTTTGCGCCGCTTCAACCAGCGAATTAAATCTGCAGCAAAAACACCCTCCCGAAATTTCCTCGGTGGCAAAACCGAGAGAGCGTAGCATTTTTGTGTCTACAAGTTCCCGTCCCTGGTCATTGGTAATCAGCCCGACTTTTTTGCCGGAATCAGAGAGATATTTCGCCAGTTTGGCGACAGAAGTGGTTTTTCCCGATCCGAGAAATCCACCGATCATGATATATCGGGCACGGTTTTGATTTGCCATGCCCGAGTAAAATGCGGAAATACTACGGAAGCAAGTGGATTGATGCGCCTGTAGGCATATGTCCGGTTTTCGTCTTTCGATTTATTGAGTAAATTCCTGATCGTCAACCGTAGCTACCGGTGGGGCCGGCATGTCACAATATTCTGCGCTTTCGGGACAGGTGTGTGCATGGGCGGCATTCTCATCGAGATTAATGGTTTCACCATCTTCCGTGTGGACCTCAAAGCTGTCTTCGTCTTCCGTGTCGTCTGCGAGGATTTCCGAAAAGTCGAATTCAGCATCTGCAGCGATACCGGTACTACCATCGTTGTAATGGACGGTTGCCTCACCGTGGACGGTAACATCTCCATCTGCTGAGCTGTAGGAGTTTTGATCGCTCTGTAACTCGATCGAGTGGATTCCTGCTTCAAGTAGTGAAATCATTTCACCTTCGTCGACCCGACCGTCCCCGTTGCTGTCCTGCCAAAGGGCAAATTTGCTGAATTCTTCGTCGTCCGCATCAAGGGTTCCATCCCCGTCACTGTCGAAGTGTTGGAGTCCCTCAAGATCGGTGTCAGCACCTTCTTTGTAATCGGCAAAAGCTATTTCTGAGCGGGAGGTAACGTCTCCGTCCTGATCATGATCATAAACGAGCACTGCATCGTCTTCATCCGCCCAGGCGACCTGCTCACTCTCCCCGTCACCGTCTACGTCGAAAGCAATACCGTCTTCGACCGAATCAAATTCGACCCCGTCGTTATCCATATCAATGACGACAGGTGGGATCGTAAGAGTAAAGAAATCCTCCAGGGCCGGTCCGAGGTTGCCAAGAGAGACTCCCAGTTCAGCGAAGCCGCCGTCGCTGTAGTCGGTCGACATAATATCGGTCAGGAGCAGGTTGGCTTCCTCCGGGTTCGATGTGAGAACGTCGGTTGTCGCCGTATCCAAATCTGTAGATGCGCCAAAGTAATTTCCCGGCGAGACGCCGATGGTAAATACGTGAGATCCCTGACTTTCCATATCGTCTACAAACCCCTGCGCTACCGACTTCGTTCCCCTCGCACCATCAGTGATTACGATGACAAGATCCGGTGTCTCGGAAAGATCATTTGCTGCCACAGAAAGACCGCTTTCCCAGTAGTCGGATAAATTTCCGGTCCGACCCGTTCTGTAACCTGCTATCCAGGTTGTAAAGTTAAGCAGTGACAATGCGGTGACTTCCTGTTCGATAATATGATCGCTTCTGCCGTTCACGCTGCTGTCATCCATTCCGATCAGTGAAATCTTGTTTCCGGATCCCAGCATTGAAGTAACAAACGCTTCCAGACCAACGGCAATTTCGCCGGCTTCTGTTAAGTCGATTGATCCGGATTCATCCACTACCAGGGCAATATTCAAATTGCCATAAGTAGAAGTTCCGGGAGAGTCAACATTGATAGATACGCTCGCCACATCAGTGGAACCGTCTGCCGCCTGGACAGTGTAGGAAAACGTGTCGATGCCGGTGAATCCGGGGTCTGCGATGTAGGTAAATGTGCCGTCCGCATTCATCGATACACTCCCGTCTCCGGGGCCGGTAGTCTCAATAACAGAAAGTGCTCCGAAAGAGGTGTCGTCGTCGTTGGTCAGGACGTTTGCTTCAATACGTCCTTTTACGGTATTGAAGCCGTCATCCGTTGCGAACTGGGGTCTCTCCATGGTGGCTGTCGCCGTGCTGGTTTGGCCCCATTCATCCGAAATTGTGTAGGTGAAAGTTTCGGATTCGCCTGCATCGAGGGGAGATGCGTCGTCTTCGAATGTCACGGTGCCGTCAGAATTCAGCGTGACGGTATTTCCACTGGCCAAAGTAACAGTGTCTCCGGAACTCACGGCTGTTCCATCAATGTGGCTTAGGTAAAAATCATCCCCTTCGGTATCATAGTCATTTGCCAAAAGGTCGATGCCTGCAAATTCATACCCGACCACATCCGCCGAGGCTGCTGTTACTACCAATGCGTCGATCGCAATATATTCATCGCCTGACAAGAGGTCGCCGTCAGGATCGTCAGCGAAAATTTCCAGTCTCTGGGAGGTGTTGGTGGCGGTGAAGGTGAGGGATTGCTCTACCCATGCCTGATTTCCCTCTCCTTCATAGGCCATGGGATTGGTGTATTGGGTTTCACTACCGAAATCCACTCGCAATCTGGCTGTGTCGCCTTCCTGAGTCACCCCGCCAATTCCTACATTCGCCTGGAGAAATCGAACGGTGTAGGTTTCTCCGGGAGTGAGGTTATTGATTGTAGTATAGAATGATTCACCCCCGTTGGAGTTGGCGAGTCCGATAAACACTCCTCCCTGGGGTGAACTGGTGATCGTATCGGCTACCCCGTCGATAACTCCGGGGATATCCAATGTCACATCAGCTCCGACCAGAGAATCCGGTGAGCCCTGTCCTGTCAGCCAACCGCCCGACAGAACTCCGAGTCCCAGGTCGATAGACAGGAGATTGTCAAATGAACCATCAAGAAGCAGGGAGTCTTCATAGACCGGGGTGCTGTATCGGGAATCGTCTACTGCAACCGGGGCTTCATTGTCGAGTTCTCCATTGATCGTGATCGTTAAGGTCGCAGCCGCAGAGCCGCCGTTTCCGTCATCGGCAAGGTAAGAGAAAGTTTCTGTAGCCGTATCGCCGGGTTCCAGAGCCTGAACAGCAGCGTCGGCATTGTTGAGTGTGTAACTGTAGGTTCCGTCGGCATTGATGGTTATGGTACCGTATGATCCCGATATGGAATTGCCAACGTTACCTGCATCGCCATTTACTGCCGCAACAGAAAGGGAATCACCGTCAGGATCGGCGTCATTTGCGAGGACACTGCCGGTGGTCGGTGTTATGTCTTCCTCATCAATGGAATCGGTATCATCGTAGATGCCGGGCCCACTACCGGGGTTGGAAGGCGGAGCGTCGTTGACACCATTGATCGTGACTACGAGCGAAGCGGCAGCAGAACCGCCGTTGCCGTCATCAGCGAGGTAAGTAAATGTGTCGGTGGCGAACTGTCCCACACCGAGAGCCTGAACGGCTGCGTTGGTATTATCGACGGCGTAGCTGTAGGTGCCATCTGAGT
>JARGOZ010000062.1 GCA_029213025.1 Verrucomicrobiales bacterium | reverse complement strand
CGACCGCTTTTGTACAGGGAATTTCCTAAATTCTTATGAAACTGCGAGGTGTACTCCATAATTTCATTGGAATGTATAGTTACCGCCTGAATGCTCGTCCGCAAAGAGGCTTGAGGCGTTTTGGGCGTTCTCTCAATCGTCACTAAAAGTGAGCATACGGATCGCGGGGTGTCGTAGGATGGATTGCCTAATCCGTGCGCGGCACCCGGTCCGGATGAATTTGCGGAACAAAAATTCATCCGCGAAGCCTAACAGCCAATGCATCGGCAAAGGCACTGGTGGTGAATTCTCGTCCCTCGAATTCACCGGACGGATTAGGCAATCCATCCTACTTTGAAACGCAATTATGAAACGTTGAGGTGTACAGACTCGTTCCCAGTGTATATAGAGTTCCGATGCCCGCCTCGATCTTATCTATGTCTTCAGCGAAAAGAACATCATCGTCGGGACTCTCCTCATTTGAGCTGCCTGTAACCCGCAGTTTCAGGGGCGTTTGAGACCTGTCGACTTCGAAACTTCCACTTCGGGAAGCCGCATAAATTTGAGCGGTTAGAGCGTGATTGACATCGCTGTAGTCACCTTTTTCTACATTACTTCGATGAGAAACTGTCCCATAGAGTTCCGGATACCGCTCTTTAATGATTTCCACGATCTCCCTTGGAGACAGCCCCTCGGGGTTTTTGACGAGAATCTTCTTTATGGTGTTTGTTAACGACATTATGGTTAAAGCTATTGGTGAATTATTGAAAATCAAAATGCTTGCAACTACTAAGGTGGATGGGGCCCAACTTGAATTCAAGCCAATTGAAATTAGCGACAAGAAAAGGCGATTGAGAAATCCCGGTTTATCCGATCTTCAACAAAGCAGGTAGGGATACAAACGTCTCGAAAATCTCCGGATCGACGGGTTTCCGACCCACATGTTCCCCGGCAAAAAGCATCGGAAAATCTATGTTTCCTACACGAAGCCTTGTTCGTTTTGTCGCTACTCCGCTTTCGGCAGCCAGCGGACGGCATCTATGATTACAAAGCCATCGGTGTCTTTGTTGGTAATGGTTACCGTTCCGGTTTTATCAAATTGCCAGGTTCCCAGTGAAGTAAACAGATCTTCGATCTCAGGCTTTTTCTTTTGATTCACTTTCACTGTATCTTCGCCTGCTGCATGGGCGATTTTTACGGGAGTGTTGGTGGCGCGATTTCCATTGATGCTGTAGGCGATTTGGACTTCATATTTTCCGGGGCCGGGTAGATCAGTAGTGAAGACGGCGACGGAGTTTCCATCCTGGCCGTTTCCGTCGTGATGGTAGCCGTGGTGGACGCCTTGCCCGAGGATTGATTTGGTCCACGGTCCGGTGAGCTTTGCCTGCGATTCATCGACGACTATGCCCTTGAGCGATTTGATGGAATGGTAGTTAGCCGGCGCGCGAGGCGGGGCATCGTAGTGCAGGATTTGATCATCGGATTCCAATCGGGCTTTCAACTTGCTGTAGGAGACGTCCTGCACAGGAATGTCATCGTCGATAGCCAGGCTCGCGGCTGTAGCGGCGGATTGGCCGAGCACCATGAACACCGGTTCCATCCGGATCGAGCCAAAGGCCATGTGGCTGGCGGAAAGGCAGACCGGCACAAACAGATTTCTGCACTGGGATTTCTTCGGGACGATCGATTGATAACTGATGGGGTAGGGAGGGAACCCGCCGACCTGTACATCGCCTTCATTTTTGGCGTAACCTTCGGCAGTGACATAACGCTGGGTGTTGTGGGAATCCATGGTGTAGGCACCCATTCCGACTCTATCGGTTACTTTTTCCTTCTGCTGGCAGTGATTCTGTGTCATGACAAAGTCACTGATCATCCGGCGGGCTTCGCGGACGTAGAGTTGTTTCTGCCAGCCGTTCCCTTCTGTGAATTCGTCTTTACACATGCCCCATTTGGCGACCTGGTTTCTTATCGCATCCGGAACCCTGGGGTGATTGGCCAAAGTCCACATGAGACCCTGTTGATATAATAAATGCCGTTTGGCTATGGCGTCCCGCCCGGCATAATCGGCTTCCGGGTAATCATAGTTTTGGCCGATGAAATCGGTAGAGAATCCGGTACGGTTATTGGTGTCTGTCTTGCGGTTCGGCATAGAGGAGTTAATCCATGGCATGCCTTTTTCTCCGGCTTCAAAATTGCGCAGTAGCAGTTCGTACCATTCTTCGTCATAGCCTTCCGGTTTGTGAAACGGGATTCTGTTTTCGGGATGGTTGGTGAGGCACATCCGGTAGCAGTAGGCCTGAACCCGCTTGTCGGCGCTACCTTCTTCCCCTGGTCCGTCAGGATCGAGAAAAGGGAGCAGGCCGCTTGCCGGATCGCCTTTGACCCGCCACGGATCAACTCCGTCGACAAAGTTATGATGCCGGGCCATGCGGGTTTGAACGCCGTTGAGCGTTTCGCCATATTGCGCATTTGCCTCGCGCCCGACGCTGTAGTCCACTCCTGCAGCGGCCATCAGGTCGCCTTCGTAGGTTGCGTCGATAAACATTTTGCCGATATATTTCCGACCTGATTCCATGCCGATTTCGGTAATTCTGTAGTTATCTGTTTTGACACCTGATTCGCGATCGAGTCGCTCGGTAAATACTATATTCAAACCGATTTCCTCTATCCACTTTCGGTAGACGGCAAGCGCCGCGCCCGGCTCGAAAGTCCACATTGTCGCTTCGCCTTTTGCGGTTCTGGTTTGCCCGGAGTCTTTGTATTCTTCGCGCTTCTGCCATTTCCATGCTTGAGGATTTGTGTAGTGGGCCGCGATGCGCTCGTAGAACTCGCGGGAAAGACCGCCGATGACCTGTTTGTTTCCGATGTCGGTCTGGCCGAGGCCGCCGGTGGTGAGTCCGCCCTCGCGGTCGGTCGGCTCGATCACAACGACCGATTTTCCCATCGATTTGGCCTGGATTCCGGCCACGATTCCGGCGCTGGTTCCGCCGTAGATAACGATATCGTAACTTTCGGGCTCGGCAGCTTGCAAAGACAGAGCTGGATATAGAATCAGGGCGAAAAAGCAGACGGGATAAAACTTCATTTGCGGGAAAGTAATCGGCGGAGATTGAGAATCAAATTTCGCGCGATACCTGAATCGGTTAACGCGGTGATGGAAGGTTTTTCAAAAATGCTTTTAGGTAATTTTATGCCGGAGAAAACGATTCCAGTCGCCATAGTTACCGAAGCCGGGGGTGCCCATCTCGGAGCGTATTTTGCAGCCCTTCGCGATACACCCGAGTGCGATGGTGTGGTGCTTTGTGATCCGGGCGGTAGTCACTTGCAGGAAGCGAAAAAGGTTCTTGGCGAAAAGCTGGCCGCCGCTTTTAAAACGCCGGAAGAAATGCTCAGCAAGGCGAAGCCTGAACTCGCGATGGTGAGCATGGAGGCAGTGAATACGCCACCGGTGATTTCCAAACTGCTCGATTCCGGTTGCCATGTGTTTGCCGAAAAACCGGCCTGTGTCCGGGCGGAAGATTTCGCTCCTCTGGTGGAAAAAGCGGAAGCGAATCAGCTCCAAGTTCAGCTCGCGTTGGCAAACCGAATTACTCCCTGTGTGCAGAAGGCAAAGGAACTGATCGAAGGCGGGCTGGTCGGCAAACTATATGGAGCGGAGGCTCACATCGTGGCGGATCAGACACGGCTGACCCGCAAATCCTATCAGGACTCCTGGTTTAGCGACCGGAAACGGTCCGGTGGCGGTCACCTCGCATGGCTGGGCATCCATTGGCTGGATTTGCTGATGTATCTGAGTGGTGAGTCGATCACCGGAGTCGCCGGCTTTTCGGGGAATGTAGGCGGACAACCGGTAAAAGCAGAGGATTCCAACGCGATGGCACTGCGCTTTGAAAATGGAGCATTTGGCACGTTGACTTCCGGTTACTATCTCGATACCGGATATCACACATCACTAAAGCTGTGGGGATCAGACGGCTGGATTGAGTATAGAGAACATCTGGGTGGTCGTACCGAAAATCCGCTGCGCTGGTATGCTAACAAAGACAAAAAGATTGTAGAGTACGACGGCCCTATGGAGCCGAAAGGATATACCCCGTGGGTTCGACAATGTGTCCGCGCCGCAGCGGGACTGGAGAAACCGAACATGTCTCCCGCCGAAGCGTTGCGGGTTTTAAAGGTGATTTTCGCCTTTTATGAAGCGGCGGAAAAAGGCCGGTTGGATACCAATGTGTAGATAAAAAATCACTCAATCGCTGTGCCGTGCCCGGCATCGATCACGATTTGATTTACGGAGATCCAGTCCTCTTTGTCTTCGTCCCAAATCGATACTTCACCATACCAACCGTCGTATTTCCCTGTCGGGTCATAGTAGGTTTGAATGAGGATTCTTTCCTGATCGTTCAGAGTGGTGTGGAGGAAGCGGTGAGCGGCTACCGCCTTTTCGGAATCTTCTTCCACAGTGGGGATTTTGACGCCTTTGAGTCGAATTTCCGCTTTGTGCCTCCAGACACCGAAGCCGAGGTCGACATTGGCGGAAAGCGTGTTTCCATCGATCACCCTTTCGACGGTGGCCAGGTAGCGATACAGATCCTCAGGTGTTTCGTAGGCGGTTGCGCTGTTCGGCGCTGTGGTGACGAGAATTGTGGCGAAAAGAAGAATCAAATGCAGTGGAACTTTCATCCCGGAACGTTGCCTTTGTCACAGGATTCGTCAGGTCCGCGTTTCGGGACTTTGAATGGGATCGTACCCTGTTGAGTCGTGGATTGTACCCTGTTGAATGGGGGATTGTACCCTGTTGAATGGGGATTGTACGCACATCATACAGAAGAGTTACTTCATGCCAAGCACCGTGCACCCGGGGAAGTGGTCCTGTAACTGTCTGATATCTTCTCTTGTTACCTGGGTATCGGAAAGGTCGAGTTTTCGGAGTGATGGTTCCAGAGAAGTGAGAAAACTGATACCTTTGCCGCTGACCCGGGTTCGGGATAAATTTACATTGGTGATTGTGGTAATCCCTTCCGCCATTATCCGGAATTCAGCCAACTGCTTGTCGCCGAAGCCGGATTGACCGGAAAACGAGACCCGCCAAATAAAGAACCGGCCCCGGGGTATTTCCCGCAGGGGTTCGCGTCTGGACCGGGTATCTACAACTCTGCGGTTTCGCTCAGGCAAGTCGATTTGGAATGTGCCACCCCGGGAAATGATCCATCGAGCGAGGTCTCTGTGTGGATTGGTATCATTTTGATGAAACCTGTCCGGGCTGAGGTGTTCCGATTGGATCCACGAAGAGGCTGAGTCGACACCGCAGGTAATTATAGGCAGACAGGTCATGTGCTCATATTTCGAGTAAAATGCGTAGCTGCGGTGGTTCTGAAAATCTTCGTTTAATCTTTCCGGGTACCAGATGAGTGAAGGTATATTTTCGTATGCGGCGGCCAACACTATGGAAGAATGGGTTCCGATAAAGCCGGAAGCAGAGCGAAGTAAATCCAGGGTAGCCGGAACCGATAGATTTTCAGGGCAAAGAACATTGTCCGGCAAAGGAACGTCCGGGAGTGATTCGAGGGAGTGCACGACTTTGCCACTGCGTATGCGCAGAAAGTCGCGCGAAACAATATATACAGAGCGGGAAAGGGTGCCAAAAAACGCCAGGAGTTCTTTTATCTGATTTGCCGGGAGTGAACGGTCGGAAGACCCTGCAAACGGTTGAAAAATAAGATGCCCGGAATCGTCGATGAAATCAGGTGGATCAAGCAGTGGCAGCCAGTTTTCCGGGGGAGGGGAGTGAACCGAAGATGGCTTCTCGCCGGTAGGAATTTCGGCAAAGGTGTAGAGTTGCTGAAGAAGGGCTTCGCCGCGAAAGCCCTCTCCGAGGAAATGCTCGCGAATGTGAGTCAGGTCGTAGAGCAGAATCCGGTTTCTGTTGGGATGGTATCGCAACAGTTCGACGGCGTGAGGGTTACCCGACGCGAAAAGAACTCCCGTGATTTCGCTGGTGGTTTCCAGGTAGCGATACGAGTTCGTTCGGTAGATTTTTAAAAAGATGTCTCCCAGGCCACCGGTAAAGTCGATGTAGTACATTTTGTTGGAAAAGTAAGTTTTAGGATATTTCTCTTGGAAAGCAAATTATTCCACCTATGATCAAAGGGTTATGAATGAATCTAAGGGCGGCGAATCTGACGGCACTGAGTCATTTTCTATGCCCTCGTTATCCAAATTCGTTCCACCGCCCTTCGAAAAACTGGCAGATCATGTTCCGAATTCGGTCGATACCGGGTCATCGCAGACCCCTCCTTTCGCGGGATTTGTGCCGCCTCCTATCGAAGAGCTGGCGAATCTAATTCCGGAATACGAAATTCTCGAGTTTATCGACAAAGGTGGCATGGGCGCGGTTTACAAAGCGCGGCAAAAGCGTCTCGACCGACTCGTAGCAGTGAAGTTATTACCTCCGAATTTAGGCGATACGGTTGGGTTGGCGAAGCGTTTTAAACGGGAAGCCATGGCCATGGCGAAGCTTAACCATCCTCACATTGTTACGGTTCATGATTTCGGTGAGACCTCGTTGGGACATCTCTATATAGTAATGGAATATGTAGAGGGAACTGACCTGCGGTGGTTGATCCATGCCAAAAAACTCCAGTCTACAGATATACTTCCACTGATCTGTCAGGTGTGCGAGGCGATCCAATGTGCTCATGACCACGGGATCATCCATAGAGATATCAAGCCTGCTAATATTCTTATCGATACCCATGGGCACGCCAAAGTCGCTGACTTCGGTCTGGCAAAGTTGCGCGAGAACGGCATCGATCTCAGTGCGATTTCCTCTCCCAATTGCGCGATGGGTACGCCCGCCTACATGGCTCCTGAAACCCTGTCTCCCGGAGAGGAGGGTGAATCTGAAGTGGATCATCGTGCCGATATTTTTTCCCTTGGCGTTATGATTTACGAAATGCTGACGGGAAGTGTTCCGTCCGGAGCGTGGGAACCGCCTTCGAAATGTGTAGGAGCTGACAAGCGCTTTGATGATGTAGTTTACCGGGCCATGCAGCCGAACCGGGAACAGAGGTATCAACAGGTCAGCGAAATCAGCGGTACTTTCAGCGGTTCGTCCCGGCGAAGATCGGGAAAAAATCCGCAAAGTGCCAATGGGGTATCGAAGCGCCGGGGTGCAGGCTTGTGGATAGCCGGAACAATGGTTTCTATAGTTATTCTGTCAGGTTACTTCCTTCACTCTTTAAACAGGAATAATGGTGGTCTTACATTTCCTTTCGCGGGCGCAGCTGTTTTCGGGGATGCCCGGGTGCTAACCCCGGGAAGATCATTCGAATTACAACGATCTCTTGCTCAATGGGTATTGAACAAAGGCGGAGTAGTGAATATTCAATCCGACGGGAACGATTCGTTACGGTTTGTGGACTATAGCCAGGCGGTAAACTCGCCCGGCCTGCCGGAGCAACCCTTTGAGGTTTGGCGAATCAATCTTCAGGGACAGGCCAACTTTTCCGACGACGATCTCCGCCAGTTGGTGATTCGATGCAACGGGCTTTCATCGCTGCGCAATTTGAACTTGAAATCCACTTCGATTACTTCGGAGGGCCTGGCTCACCTCGGTGCTTTGGCGGATCATCTGAAAGAACTTTCAATAGAGAACACGCCTGCCGTGGTGGACGCCGGTGTTCCTCATCTTGGAAAACTTCAAAATTTGCAAATTCTCTTCATTTCACCGCTAAATCAGCAGACCGGTGCAGGCGCATCGGAAATTACGGAAGAGGGCAAGTCAGCTCTGGCAGAGGCTCTTCCCAAATGCAGTGTGAAATGGAGGTAGTAATTACGATGAGTATTTCTATACAAAGACAATCGACCTTTGCTTTACCAGTTACATCCAATGATTAATCCGTCGAATTATGATTCATCTGCCGGTCCCGGGTTGCCCCGGGAAAAGGAGCCTGTAAAGGTTCTTGCCAGCGGTGTAGCCAATCCTCAGGCTAAGTACCAATCCAGAAACCCGGGCCGTCCGGTTGATATACCCGAAATACGATCGCAGAAACCCAGGTTGCTGTGGATTGGTGATGCGGTGGTGTCCACCGGTTTTGCCACGGTAACACATTCGATCCTTGATCATCTGCGTCAGAACTGGGATGTTTTGGTATCGGGAATCAATTTCTTTGGAGGTGACCACGGGAAACCCTATCCGGTTATTCCGGCAAACAGGGGAAAGGATATGTGGGGTATTGATTGTTTCCCGGATCTGTGTGCGGAATATCAACCTGATATAGTAGTGATTAATAACGATTGGTGGAATGTGGCTTCGTTTGTTGAACGGCGCGTACCGTGTTCGATTGTGGCCTACATGCCTGTGGATGGAGCCAATATGAATCCGGATTGTGCAGGGATTCTCAGTCGGTTGGATGCAGCGATTTGGTATACGGACTATGGGTTTAAAGAAGCACAGCAGGCGGGTTTCCGGGGCAATCGCCATGTGATACCCCATGGCGTCACGAGATCGGACGGTCCGTCGGCTTCCCGGTTGGAAGCCCGAAAAAAACTGAATCTTCACATTCCTGACGATGCATTTCTGGTAGGCAACATAAACCGCAATCAACCCAGGAAACGGTTGGATCTATCGATGGAGCTGTTTTCCGGCTGGATCAGGAAACGACGGATTCGCGATGCCTGGCTCAGCCTACACTGTCGCCGACAGGACGAAGGTTGGGATCTTGAGCAGTTGGCCCGTTATTACCAAATAGAGGACCGGGTGATATTTACGGAGGGGAGTGGGGCGCATGGAGATGTTTCGCGGCGTCGACTGGATCTCATCTATCAGTCGCTGGACATTCAGATTACGACTACTTCAGGGGAAGGGTGGGGGCTGACAACGATGGAAGGTATGTCGCATCGTATTCCTCAAATTGTCCCGAACTGGGCGGCGCTGTCCGAGTGGCCGCAGGGAGTGGTGAAAATTCCCTGCCGACATCAGATGGCTCGCCCGGGTATTAACACGATAGGCGCGGTTCCGGACGGGGATGCGTTTGTGGATGAACTCGACAATTTATATCGGGATCAAACGTGGCGGGAAAATCTGGGGCTGGAGGGTGAGAAATGGGTGCAGCGACCGCAGTTCCAATGGGAAAATATTTCCTCCCGTCTTGATGGCGTTTTACACAATGCTGTTGCCGCTCGACACCTGCGAGGCGGGAGATCCTCATAGGAAAGCTGGATTAGTCCTGAATGAAAGTAGCGTTTGTCGGTGCCTGGGGTTACGGGAATGTAGGGGATAATACCTATCGCATACTATGGCAGCGCTTTTTCCCTGATTTGGATGCCGTTTACTTTAATTCAGATCTACCTCCGGACGGCCTTGATAGAGAATTTGGTTTGGTCGTATTTGGAGGCGGTGGCTTGCTGTGGCATAACGAAGGCAACGCGCATCTCGAATACATGACCTATTATGTAAACGAAGCAAAGCGCTTTGGGATTCCCTACGGATTCGTCAGTTGTGATCTACAGGTCCGTCGGGTTCCAGGGTCGGATGATGCCGATGCATTCGATTATGAACCTGTTGTGAATGCGTGGCTGCCGAATCTCCGGGATGCTGCGTTTGTCTGGTTGCGATCCGTTCGTTCCGTAGACGTTTTGGCGAAGGAAGGGATCGTTGCGGAATATTGTCCGGATCTCTGTTATCTGTTCCGTCCCGATAACGTGCTCACGTCCCGTCGGTATATAACGATCATACCAGGGTTTCGGGTGAAAGCAGAAAATCCCGCGGTGATGGCTGATCTGGAGCTGGCAAGGGGGAAGTGGCCGGATGCTGTTCCGATTCTTCTGAATATGGGAGGTCCCGTAGCCGATGAAGTAACTGCAAAGTTTGGCGGGCAGCTTCCGGAGATTAAAGTCTATCTCAGCGACGAGGTAACTCCGGAAGTGGCTCTGGAAAAGATTTCCTCCTCTCACTATGTACTGTCGGGTCGCTACCATGGAATGATCTTTTCCAGAGCGTGTGGCGTGCCTGTCCGCACTTATGCCCGTTCGCAGTACAAAATAGAGGTTGAATCCGCTTTGCCTTTGGGCGGCGATCCCTGGAGAAATGTATTGGCTTTACAGGAGGTTCTTCGTGATACCGGAATTACCTCTACTAACTAAACAGCTGGAAATAATATGGGTAAAAAATCGAAACAGAAAAAGGTTAATCCACCTACTGAGGCGAGAAAAAGAAAAGTGCGGAAGATCGCCAAACAGAAGGCATCCCGAATTGCAGCTCGCAAGAGCCAAAAAATCGCGAGGAAAATGGCCCTGAGAAAAGCCGGGGAAATCAATAAACGGTTTGTTAAGAAAACCACGAAACGTTTGAGCATACGTGTCGGTCAAGCGGGGGCTGTTCGTATGGCTAAACGGATGGGAGAGCGTCGGCTTTCCCGTGTTGTGACGCGGATAAAAAACCGTATACGTCCCCGAATCGCTGAGAAGATTGCCGCACGGGTGGAGGCCCGGCTGTATGAACGAATGGCAAATCGATGATTGTCTCGATTGATCTTTTCTCCTGAAACTGGAGAAATCCCCGGCAGAAAGGGAACCGGGGCAGCGCGATGGTTGATGTTTTGTTATCTCTTAGATATCGACATCATCTTCTGCACCTCGATACTGAATGTGTTCCGAGTGTTTTTCGGGATTTGCGTGGAGTTGGACATCGTCTTCGGCACCCCTGTATTGCACATGGGTGACGTCGGCTTTGTGTGATTCCTCTTCCTGTTCGATTTTATCCTGATCTTCATCAGACAGTTTTCCCCCTCTGTATTGAATTTCCTCGTGTGGATGATCTTCCGGTTCTGACATAGGTATATATTTGGTTTTTGTAATAAAAGCCGGGATTATTCCGACATTTTGTCGGGTAGATCATTATTCAATAAGGGAGAGGAATCTCCGCAGGAATTGCGTAATGCACCGCGCTTTATCACAAAACGGCACCGAATTCCGTTCTTTTCGGATTTATTGCTGTCCAGTCGAAACCCGGAGGATCGGTTGACGTAAGTAGCGGCCCAACTAATGGTGACGGTCCGATGAATGTAAAACCATCATTTTGCCCCGCTCTCCTACCGGTTCTGTTGGCGCTTCTCGCGATCTCATCCCCGGCCAATGAGCTGCAGATCGCGAAGATTTTTTTCAATCACGCTGTGATGCAACAGGGCGTTCCGGTTCCGGTGTGGGGGCGCACCGGGCCGGGAGAAACAGTTACGGTTGAGTTCGCAGGGCAGAAAGAGCTATGCAAGGCGGATGACACGGGTGCATGGCATCTGAAACTGGCTCCGCTGGAGGCAAACGGAACCGGTCGCCGAATGACGATAACATCCGGAGAACGAAAACTGGAGATATCCGATCTGCTCGTTGGCGAAGTATGGTACGCCAGCGGTCAGTCCAACATGCAAATGACTCTTGGTAGTTGCGCCAAAAAGCTCGCATTGGTTCAGGATGTTATAGCACAACCCGACGGCCGTCTGATTCGAACTGTTCGATTGGGGAATCCGGATACGGAACTACCACTCGCCGACCTCCCGGAAGTGGTGGAGTGGCAGGGTGATTCTCCTGAGAACCGGAAGAATCACTCGGCGGTGGCCTTCTTTTTCGCACGTGAACTTCACGATAAATTACATGTTCCTGTTGGTATAATCGAAGCCTCGTGGGGAGGTAAACCGATTGAAGGTTTTATTCCGAAAGGGGAGTTCGAAAAACATCAGGAACTAAAGCCGATCCTCGATCTTTCCGAAGCCGATGAACTCGAAAAATTGAAACATATCGAAGGGGGCGTGGTTATCCGCAACACGGCTGGGCGCCCCGGTCGGATTTTCAACGCCCGGGTCTCACCTGTAGCGCCGTATGCAGTGAGGGGGATTCTCTGGTATCAGGGTGAATCAAACGCCGGCACGGGCGAGGATCCCCGAAACTACCGGATCAAAACCAGGGCTCTCGTCGATGGATGGAGAAGATCGTGGGGCCAACCTGGGTTACCGTTTTACTTTGTGCAATTGCCGTCTTTCAAAGACACTGCCGTCGGCTGGATCCAGCTGAGGGAGGAACAGCGTCTCAGTCTGCAGATACCAAACACAGGGATGGCAGTAACGATAGATCTGAGAGATTCCGACATTCATCCAGCGAATAAAGTGGATGTAGGGAAACGATTGGCGCGTTGGGCACTGGCGAAAACCTACGGCAAAGATGTTTTCTATAGCGGTCCGCTTTTCGCGGCAGCCAAAATCGAAGAGAACCAAATCCGGGTCCATTTTGATCACGCGGCGGAGGGGCTGATGATTGCAGAGAAAGACGGGTTGGATGAACCCCGGGAACAAAAGGATACTCTTCCGGCACACTTTGAGTTGTGTGATGAATTGGGAGAATGGCATCCCGCAGTCGCGCAGATCGAAGGAGAAACTGTAGTGGTAAAAAGCGAATCCGTGCTGCGACCGGTAGCCGTTCGATATGCCTGTGAAGGAGACCCGGAAAACGCAAATCTCTATAACCGTGCCGGTCTGCCGGCGTCACCGTTTTGCTCGAATCTGGATTTGCCCGGCAGCCTGCGGAACTAATTGAACGATGGTGCCGGAGAACTTCTAATAAGAGAGTTCGCCTAAAATCCATCCCTGCTTTTGGGTCCGCCAAACTGCGTCTTAAGTCGTCGCCGGGCAGGTGTAGTGGAGACCGGAAGTCTCCACTACCGCGGGCCTATGATTTTTTCTTATCATCCACCGTCGACTTCAGGTACAGCTCACGCAGCTGCTTGAAATCCACTTCCGCCGGACTGTGAGACATGAGGTCGTTGCCTTTGTTGTTTTTCGGAAAGGCGATGACTTCGCGGATACTGTCTTCTTTGCAGGCCAGCATAACAACCCGGTCGAGGCCGAGGGCGATGCCGCCATGGGGAGGGGCTCCGTACTGGAAGGCTCCGAGAATGTGGCCGAAGTTTTCAGCCTGCTCTTCGTCATTGATGCCAAGAACGCGGAACATTTTGGCCTGGAGATCGCTTTCGTGGATCCGGATGCTGCCGCCGCCGAGTTCGTTTCCGTTGAGGATGACGTCGTAGGCTTCGGCGCGGATTTCGCTCCACTTGCTTTCGTCTTCGAGAAGATGCTCATCTTCCGCTTTGGGGCGGGTGAAGGGGTGGTGGACGGCGTTCCATTTCTGCTCTTCTTCGTCGTAGTCGAGCAGGGGGAAGTCGATGACCCAGTGGAAATCAAGTTCGTCTTCTTTGCCTTCGAGCCAGCCGTTCATGTGCGCACATTCGAGCCGGAGTCGACCGAGGACGTCGCAGACAGTGGTTCGTTTGTCGCAACCGAAGAGGATGAGATCGCCTTCTTCGATGTCGAGATCTTTCTCGATAGCGGTGAGTTCGTCGTCGTTGAAAAATTTCACGATGGGCGAGCGCCAGGTGTCGTGTTCTTTGCCGCGAACCTGAATGTAGGCGAGGCCGCCGGCCCCGGCTTCTTTGGCGATTTCTTCGAGGCGCTTGATCTGACCGGTGGAGACTTTGGCGAAGCCTTTGGCGTTGATGGCGCGAACCACACCGCCACCTTCGATGGCTCGTTTAAAGACACCGAATCCGCTGTTTTTGAAGTGTTCGGAAAGGTCGACGATTTCACAACCAAAGCGTCGCTCGGGTTTGTCGCTGCCGTAGCGGTCCATAGCTTCCCAGTAGTCAATCCGCTCAAACGGTGTTTTTACTTCGACGCCGCGGGCTGCTTTGAAGGTATCGGCCAGGATTTCTTCGATCAGCGAAAACATGTCTTCACTGGTGACGAAGCTGGCTTCGATGTCTACCTGGGTGAACTCGGGCTGGCGGTCGGCGCGCAGGTCTTCGTCGCGGAAGCAACGGGCGATCTGGAAATATTTCTCCATTCCCGCGACCATGAGCAGCTGTTTGTACTGCTGCGGTGCCTGGGGCAGGGCGTAGCATTTGCCGGGGTTGAGACGGCTCGGGACGAGGAAGTCGCGGGCGCCTTCGGGAGTGGATTTGGACAAAATCGGTGTCTCCACTTCGATATAACCGTTTTTGTCGAGTGCGTCGCGGATCGCTTTGGTGATGGTGTGGCGGGTCCGGATGTTTTGGTTCATCCGGGGACGACGCAGGTCGAGGTAGCGGTGCTTCATCCGGAGGTCTTCGTTGCTAAGCTCTTTGTCGAGCTGGAACGGGAGGACTTCCGCTTTGTTCAGAATCTTCAGATCGGTCGCAACGATCTCGATTTCGCCGGTATCGATCTTTTCATTCACGGTGGATTGGCCTTCGATCTCGGGGCGGTCGTCGACGCGGCCCATGACCTGGATGACGTCTTCGTTGCGGAGAGTGTGGCTGATTTTTGCGGCTTCAGCATTTTCCTCGGAGCGGAAGACGCACTGGGTAACGCCCTCGCGGTCACGGATGTCGATGAAAATGACGCCGCCCTGGTCGCGGACGGTATTGACCCAACCGGTCAAGGTGACGTTTTCCCCGGCGTGCGATTTGCGCAACTCGTTGCAATGGTGTGTTCGATACATGGCTTTGAAAATAGTTATAGGTCATACAGGCCCGGTTGGACCTATTGTACCCTGTTGAATGCTGGACTGTACCCTGTTAAGTCTGCTTACACGTTGTTGATCGCTGCGATTCCGGGAAGTTCTTTTCCTTCGAGAAGTTCGAGTGAGGCGCCTCCGCCGGTGGACATGTGGTCCATTTTGTCACCGAATCCGAACTGGTTGGCGGCGGTTACGGAGTCGCCGCCACCTACGATGGTGAGGGCGTCAGCGTTATCCGCCATCGCTTTCCCGACGGCGCGGGTACCGATGTCGAAGCCGGCTTTTTCAAAGACTCCCATGGGGCCATTCCAGATGACGGTGCCGGCTTTGGAAATGATGTCATTAAATTCTTCGATCGCTTTGTCACCGATGTCGATGCCTTCGGCGTCAGCGGGAACGGATCCACCCTCTGCCCAGGGGGCGGTGACTTCAGTGGGTGCGTTGGCTGCGAACTCACGTGCATAGCGGGTGTCGGCCGCGACGTGAAAACCGATGTTCTTGTCTTCGGCGGTTTTGAGGATGCCGCGGGCGAGTTCCATGGCTTCGTCGGTTCTTTCGGCGAAGGATTTGCCGATGTCGTATCCCTGGGCGAGGCGGAAGGTATTGGCCATCGCTCCACCGATGATGAAGGCGTCGGCTTTTTCCATGAGGCGCTCAAGGATTTTGATTTTATCGGAAACTTTGGCTCCACCCATGATGACGACGAAAGGTCCTTTGGGAGATTCGAGTTCTTCGACGAGAAATTTCAGTTCTTTCTCGATGAGAAATCCCATCGCGCACTGATTGATGTAGTGAGTCACCCCTTCGGTGGAAGCGTGGGCGCGATGAGCGGTTCCGAAGGCGTCGTTGACGTAGATATCGCCGAGCTTTCCGAGCTGGGCGGCGAATTCGGCGTCGTTATCGGTTTCACCTTTGTAAAAGCGGACATTTTCGAGCAGAAGGACTTCACCGTCGCTGAGGTTGTTCACGGTTTCCTCCACTTCAGGTCCGACGCAATCACTCGCGAAGTGAACGGTTGATCCGAGCAATTCGCCGAGACGTTTTGCGACCGGTTCGAGGGTGAACTCGGGATTTTTCTCACCTTTGGGGCGACCGAGGTGGGACATCAGGATCACCCTGGCACCGGCTTTGGTGAGGTGTTCGATGGAAGGGATCGCAGCACGGATCCGGGTATCATCCGTGATATTACCGTCTTCGAGCGGGACGTTAAAATCGACGCGCATTAGTACACGTTTACCTGCGGGTGAAATGTCGCGAATGGATAGCTTTGCCATGACTGTAATATTGTAAAAAAGTTCGCCGGAGCGAAACGGGGCACGATTCCGCATAAAACCGGAATTTCCAGCCGTTTTTTCCGGTCACGATTTGTCAGCTCTTCCCGGCAATTCATTTTCCACTTGGCTAATTCGCATTCCTCAATAGTTTTGATGCACAAACATTGCGAATCACCGAAACACTACCATGTCCTACCTTGCCTTCAGCGAACACTTTCCTAAGACGGCTCAGCGGGAAATACCCTGCTTACACAATTACGATGACGATTCTTTTCCCAGAGGAGAGTATCAATTTGAACCGCTGTTTTGCGTCGAATGCGATTGCCGCAGGGCGTTTATTCAGGTCGCCCATGAAGGTTTTCCCAATAACCATGCGGCAACGATCTCGCATGGTTGGGGGAGTCGAAGCTTCTATATTCGCTGGTTCGGTAGCGAAAATCAGGACATCTTGGATGATATGATGGGGATTGGTTTTCCGGCCATGAAACGTCAGCCGAAGTTTGCTGACCGGCTTCTCGAAATCTACAAGGAGATGGTTTGCTCGGACCCCTCTTACGAAAAGCAGCTTCGGCAGCAATACAGTAAATTTCGAAAGAAAATGAAACGGTTGTCCAGGTCGGCATGACTTCTGAACTCCGAGTGACTCCTTCGCTGCAACTGCGTTTCGCGCTGGACGAGGAGTCGTCTGATCGGTGGCTGAAGCTTGTCGCTAGAGGTTTCGGGACTAGCCGCGCAGCCGGTCTGTTTGCTCTCGGCGCTACCGATCCTACGGAGGCAATTTCTCCGGTACTTCATTATTGGCGGGATTTTTCGCGAAGCTACCTCACCGAGCTTTGCCGAACTCCGGAAACGGAGCTTCAGGTGCCGACGATTGAGCCTCTCCCGGCGACGGAGTTTTCCTCATTGCTCCTATCTGCTCCTCCGATGGAGGGAGGGGAGTACCTTTCTGTGGAGGGACTGGAAATGCTCTGGGAAGATCTCGATCAGTGGGTGCGGGGGGAAATCGGGACGTCCGGTTTGGCGCTGGGCCCGTGGCTCGAAAAACATGCCAAAGCGTGGCACCAGGTGGGCCGGGTGTGTTTTCACCTCGCGGAAAATAAGAAGGACCCTGAGTATCCCTTTGCGTTTCTGGCGACCTTTTCTCCGCAGCTTTCCAAATCCGGGAAGGTTCAGTATAAACCTCTCGGGCAGGCATTGAAGGATTACGCCGGGGCTAAAAACAAAAAGGCACTCACTCAGCTGCTTTCACCTGTGCAACGGGCGGCTGATCAGGCGGAATTTATTGCTGAGATGGTTGATTCCGGCGATGTTTTTCACCCTCTCGCGTGGACTCCTCCCGAAGCATATCAGTTGCTCCGGCACGCTCCGCTCCTCGAAGAAGCAGGGCTGTTACTGCGCCTGCCTAACTGGTGGAAAAAGCGTTCGCGGCCCCGGGTTTCAGTGAGCATCGGGAATAAAAAAGAGAGTCAGTTCGGCGCTGACCAGATGATGGATTTCAAAATCGATCTCGCACTCGGTGAGGAAAAACTGACTGAAGCGGAGTGGAAACAGATCATGAATTCCGATGACGGTCTCGCCTTCATCAAGGGGCAGTGGATCGAGGTCGACAAAGAGAAACTCAGTCAGGTACTGGATCAGTGGAAACAGGTTGAGGCAGAGGCTGAGGAGGGCGGGATTTCCTTTATCGAAGGGATGCGATTACTTGCAGGAGCTCCGGCGGACCTCACTTCGGACGATTCGGATGAAGTGGACCGCGAGTGGGCCCAAATCAAAGCCGGGGACTGGCTCAGCGAAATCCTCAATGATCTTCGTTCGCCGGAGAATCTAATGAAGGACGGGAAGGTGGAGGGTTTTCAGGGAACTCTCCGGCCTTACCAGGAGGTCGGTTACCAATGGCTCAGGCTGCTTTCAAGTCTGGGGTTGGGAGCCTGCCTGGCTGATGACATGGGCCTGGGGAAAACCGTCCAGGTGATCTCTTTTCTACTTTCGATCAAGCAGACGAAGGGAAAGAAACAGCCGTCACTCCTTGTGCTTCCCGCCTCATTGCTATCTAACTGGAAGAGCGAGATCGAACGTTTCGCTCCGAGTCTCACCACCGCTTTTGTTCACCCTTCGTTAAATGATCGGGTGACGCTCAGTGCTCTTGAAGCCAATCTGGCAAAAACGAAATCCCCGCCCGATGTCGTTTTGACGACTTACGGGATGCTGAACCGGCAAAAATGGTTGTCAGAGATTGATTGGAACGTTGTTATTCTTGATGAAGCACAGGCCATCAAAAATCCGGGGACCCGTCAGACCAAAGCGGTTAAAGCTCTGAAAGCCCGTTCGCGAATTGCTCTGACCGGAACCCCTGTCGAAAACCGACTGTCTGATTTGTGGTCGCTGTTTGATTTTGTGACTCCCGGTCTTCTGGGTAACGCGAGCAAGTTTAAAACCTTTTCGAAAATGCTCGAAGCCCGTCATACCGATCAATACGCTCCGCTTCGCAATCTCGTAAGTCCCTACATTTTACGCCGCCTTAAAACGGATAAATCCATCATCTCCGATCTACCTGACAAAACGGAGATGAATGCTTTTTGCGGCCTGACAAAACAACAGGCTGCGCTTTATACTAAAGCAGTGAAAAGCCTTCGCAGTGCTCTCGAAAACAGTGACGGGATCAAACGGCGCGGCGTCGTCCTGGCATCCCTGACGGCTTTCAAGCAAATCTGCAATCACCCCAGCCAGTTTCTCGGCGATGGCGAATACGATCCCAAACACAGCGGGAAATTCGCCAGGCTCACCGCACTTTGCGAAGAGATTGCCTCCCGGCAGGAAAAGGTTCTGGTTTTCACTCAATATCGGGAAATGACCGGCCCGATTGCAGCCGCGCTCACAGAGATTTTCGGACGCGAAGGCCACATCCTGCACGGTGGAACCGCAGTGAAGAAACGTCAGCAGCTCGTGAAAGATTTTCAGAGCGATGAAGGACCGCCCTTCTTTGTTCTGTCACTGAAGGCCGGTGGAACCGGGCTCACTTTGACCGCCGCATCTCATGTGATACATTTTGATCGCTGGTGGAATCCGGCGGTGGAGAACCAGGCTACAGACCGGGCCTTCCGGATCGGACAGAAACGCAATGTGATGGTGCACAAATTCGTCTGCCAGGGGACGATGGAAGAAAAGGTCGATAAACTGCTCGATGACAAAAGCACTCTTGCAGATGATTTGCTCAAAGGCGGCGGTGAATCGATGTTGACCGAAATGACCGACGACGAGTTGCTGGAAGTGGTGACTCTAAATGTTGATAAAGCTACTTTTTAACACACACACACAAATCTATATATATATAAATGAGTTGGTATGGTTACAAACCTTATGTGTCGGTCGCGCAGCGAAAAGCGAATGCACTGAAGGAAATGGAGAAGCTTCGCAAACAGGGTAAAGTGATACAGCCTGTGGAAATTCAGGGGCTGAAAATAGCGAAACAATTCTGGGGGAAAGCATGGTGTGAACATCTTGAATCTTTCGGGGACTTCGAAAATCGTATCCCGCGCGGGAGAACCTATGTCAGGAACGGGTCAGTTTGCCATCTCGATATCCAAAAGGGCACCGTGACAGCCTGCGTCGCAGGATCCGAGCTTTACGAAGTGGAAATCACGATCAATCCGCTTTCGAAAAAGAAATGGAAAACCGTCAAACAGGGTTGCACCAACCAGGTCAGTTCGCTGCTGGATTTACTGCAGGGCCGAATCCCTGAAGGCGTCCTCGAAACGGTTACCAATCAGAATGAGGGCCTTTTTCCGACACCGAAGGAAATCCAGTTTGAATGCGATTGCCCCGACTACGCTTATATGTGCAAACATATAGCAGCCGTGCTCTACGGAATCGGAGCCCGTTTCGATAAAAGCCCTGAATTGTTGTTTGAACTGCGCGGGGTCGATGTTGAAGAATTAATCGACTCTGATGCCGAAATCGCTTCCGCAACCGGAGGCGGCGGGAAAAGGAATCGCATTTCTCTGGCGGGGCTCGATGATGTTTTTGGTATAGAAATTGATGGTGAAGAGGAGGATGCCATCGTGACACCAAAGCCCCGGAAAAAGAAAAAAGCAGCACTAACCGGAAAGAAAGCGAGACCGGGTAAAGCAGTCGCAAAAAAGAAGGCACCGCGTCGGCGTTCCGCATCCGGAGGGGAGGGCACCTTTACCGCGCCGGATGTCATCGAATTGAGGGATCGCTTTGATATGTCGCAGACCGAATTTGCCAAACTACTGGGGGTTAGCAAGGCTGCAGTTAGCGGCTGGGAAAATAAGCCGGGCGAATTCAGGATGAGAGCGAATACGTTGCAGGAATTCAAAAGGGTAAAAAGACTTTCCCGTAAGAAGGCACGGGAAGAAATAGAGAAATAGCCACGTATTCTTTACTTTTCTGTCAGATCTCTGACTTCTATAGGTTTGCCTTCCCATTTGTATTTTTCGGCGAGGGAAACGGGATACTTCCATTGGTCCGGTTTGTCCGTGTAGAGCCGGACCTGGCTTGTTTTTGCGACAAAGCCCACTGTCTCCGGTATGTCGACAAAACGCAGAATATTCAGGTATTCCGGACCGGTGCGGTGGGAGTCGGGAAGATTGTGCAAATCAAGCCGGTGGATGTCTTTTTCAAACAGTGAAGCGTACAGGGCGTTTCCGCCCATCTCTCCGCTGGACTGCAACCAGAGCTGCAGTTTGTCGGCCCCTTCGATGGAGCGAAGGGATTGAATCCCGCGCCGGATGTCCCAGACGCGCATCCCGTCCAGAGTTTGACCGAGCAGGGCAAATCTGCGCCGGATGTGAGTGGCCTCTTTTTCATCATTAGTCCAGCTTGTTGGGCCGATTCCGCGGGGCGGCAGGTAGGCCATGCCCCATTTCATATTGCGGTGCATCTTTACTTCGGCATCGTAGTTTTCCTTGTTCTGCTCCGGAATTTCTATACCCGGGAATGCCTCGGGAAAGGTGGCCCCCATGGACGACAAAAACTCGTTCCAGTTCTTTTCGTCGAGCACGTTGAGGACAATGAGATCCAGTTCTTCCGGTGCCAGTCCTTCGCGATGGATAAGGTATAGAGGTAGCCGAAAGGGGTTCTGGCTGTTGTAGGTATACCGGGTAAATGTCATGCCGTCTTTTTCCGAGTGGTATTCCCGGGAGAGTTCAGTGTCTTCCGCTGCCGATGGCCAGCCGCGAAACGATTTGCTTTTGAGACGGGAAATGGTCAGGGCCCGGCGGGCGCGCCAATCCTGTTCGGTTTCCGGCACGACGGGGCGGCGCGGTGTTCGCCTCGTAAAATATTCGTCGATCGCGGTATTTCGCTCGTTTCCCGGGATTTTTTCAAGAACCCGGAGTTGTTTTGGATCGAGTTCCTGTTTGGCCGTGGTGTCGGGTATTTCGTAGTCGATCGATTTGCCTTTCAAGTGACGTTCAAACCAGTGGAACGCAGAGACGCGTAGCGGCTGGGTATCTTTGTGCGGGCCCTGGTAAAAGGCGAGCCCGAGAGCGTCACGTTCTCCGAGGCGATCATATACCATGGCGGTTTTGGTATAGACGTCGACGACTCCATCGGTAGGGAAAATGCGGTCGCTATCGGTATTGAGTATCAGCATGGGGCGGGGGGCGATCAACGACGCCAGCAGAGGGAAATCCCATCGATAGGTATTTACCATAAACATACAGTCGCAGTGACCTTCGATACATCCGTCAACCACGTGATTTTTCATCGATGTAATACCGGCGACCGGCGCGGCGACTTTGATTCGTGTATCGAGGGCGGCGATCCAGTAGGTATAGGCGCCGCCTCCGGAGCGACCGGTGATACCGAATTTTTCTTTATCTACTTCCGGGCGGGTTTCGAGATAGTCCAGCGCCCGTATCCCGTTCCATGCTTCCACTCCCGCGGGGGTGTAACCTCTGGCATTCCACCACCACCGGTTCATCCGGTGGGTGCCGTGATGGATGCCTTCAATTTCCCCGAGCTGCAAAGTATCGATAATCAGGCAGGTGTAGCCGTTCCGTGCGAACCACAGGGGGTGATGCTGGTAGTGGGCTTTGTTTCCGAGACTGATCTTGCCATCCATCTTCCTGCCGTGACCACAGACATAGAGAATAGTGGGCAGTGGGCCGTCCTGTTTTTCCGGGCGATAGAAATTGGCCGTTACATATAACCCGGGACGCGACTGGAACTGTAGTTTTTCAATGATAACGCCATCGTGAGTAATCGTGCCGGTGATGACAGGTTTCAGCGGAGAGCGGGCGGGCAGGGGCTGGAGCCCGAGCATTTCGAAAAGCTGGCGACGCAGACTCAGCGACTGGGTATTCCAGTCCTCTTCGCTGGATACGATTTTGTCGGTTCTCTGGGCAAGTCGGCGGGTTTCCCTTTCAAAGTATTCTGTCAGCATCGCATCGCCGATTGTGGGCTCTGTCGGAATGGAAGTGAAGTCGGATGCCTGGATGCATTGGCTGCCGGTGATCAAAAAGAGAAGGAGTGACAGAAGCAGTTTCATAGTAAAAGCCTGAACCAAAGTCAGTGGGGAATCCAGAACATTTCGTGGTGGAATGGCGTATCGCTTTCTACTCGCGTAGAACAGGTTGCCAACCTGTTCTACGAGGTGGGGTAGAGTGCGCGGCCCGGTACAAAAAAATGCCGTGTTCCGGACGAATCCGAAACACGGCACCAAATTGATTTTTGGAAGATTACTTCAACTCGATAGAAGCACCTGCTTCTTCGAGTTTCTTCTTCATCTCTTCAGCTTCTTCCTTCGATGCACCTTCTTTCAGAGGTGTAGGAGCGCTCTCGACGAGTTTCTTGGCGTCGGCCAGTCCAAGACCGGGAACGACTTCACGAACTGCCTTAATTACGGCGATCTTCTTACCACCGTCGCCGGTGAGAATCACGTCGAAGTCAGTTTTCTCTTCAGCAGCGGCTTCGCCACCTGCTGCAGGACCTGCAACAGCTACGGCAGCCGGTGCAGCAGCGCTAACGCCCCACTTTTCTTCGAGTTCTTTAACGAGATCTGCCACCTCAAGGACGGTAAGACCACTGAGTTCTTCTACTAGTTTGCTTGTATCAGCCATTTTTTTGATGGGTATCGCCGCTCCCGAAAGCTTTCGGTCAATTAAGCTGTCGTGCCCGACAGCCGGCAAGGAACCCGGTTTGTTGTTTTATTTTGGTTTTATGTCCAGGTGGTCATTTTCAGGTGACCTGCCCGGAAAATTTGTCTTATCCTTTTTCCTGTTTGGCGGCAAGGACTCGTGCCAGTGCAGAGCCGGGCTCGTTCAGCACACGAACCAGTGAGGTTCCGGGCTGGTTGAGGAGGCCGAGAAGAGTCGCCTGCAGAATCTCTTTCGATGGGAGATCAGCAAGTGCTTTCACTTTGGCTTCGTCGAGGAATTCACCGTCGAGAACACCGGCACGCACAGTTGGTGACTTCCCGTCTTTTCCGGCGTCCTTAAGAACTTTTGCGGCTCCGCAAACGTCTTCTTCACCGGTGATGATGGCGGTTTGTCCTGACAGAAATTCGGCGATTTCTGTAGGAAACTCGGCGCTGTCAGCGGCGCGTTTCACGAAAGTATTTTTAGCGACCTGAAATTTGGCCCCTTTTTCGGCGAGCTTAGCGCGAATGTCAGCGAACTGTGGCACGGTCATGCCGCTGTAGTCAGCGACGAGCATGAACGGTGAGCTGTTGATTTCCTCGAGGAGTCCGTCGATGATGGTTTGTTTGACTTCTTTCATCCTGGTAATTCGGTTTAATTGATTCGTTTACTATTTCCAGGCAGAAACATCCACCTTAACTCCTGGTGTCATCGTTCCGGCCAGGGTGCCGCTGTCGATGAAAATTCCTTTTGCTGTCGCGGGTCGCGCTGCAGCAACTGCGTCAATTACAGCTTTGGTGTTATCCACCAGCTTGTCCGCTTCGAAAGAAGCTTTACCAACCGGGATGGATACATTTCCATTCCGGTCGAGTTTAAAATCAACCCGGCCTGCCTTCACGGCTCTTACCGCTTCAGCTGTATCGTCGGTTACCGTGCCGGTCTTCGGGTTTGGCATGAGGCCGCGGGGTCCAAGCTGCCTACCGAGTTTCCGGACTTCGGACATCGCTGCCGGAGTAGCGACAACAACGTCAAAATCGTTAAAACCGCCCTGCACTTCTTTAATCAAGGCTTCCAGACCGACGTGCTCTGCACCGGCATTCTTTGCTTCCGTAGCTGCTTCGCCCTCTGCAAAAACGAGAACGCGAACGTCTTTACCGCTTCCGTGAGGGAGAGGACAGGTTCCGCGAACCATCTGGTCGGACTGACGAGGATCAACACCGAGCTTGAAACTGATGGTTACGCTCTGGTCGAACTTGGGAGCCGGGAATTTCTTCACCAGCGCGGCAGCTTCTTCGAGTGGGTAGATTTTTTCGACATCTACCATCTCAGCAGCTTTTACGTATCTTTTGCTTCTTTTTTTAGCCATATTATGGATGCAGTGCGAACGGGGAACAGACCCCTCCTGCTGTTAATTTTGGAGTGCCGACTTTACAGCCTAAAATCGAATTCGCTACGAAAAATTTTAAACCTTTGGCGATAAGTGAACAAAATTATCACCAGAAGGGGTGATCATTAGGAATAGCGGGGTTTGCAAGGGCTGTTTCGCAAACAACCGGACCTGTTGGTATATAATACCTGAGTCTACGAAACGGTAGTGGTTTCTCCCGGGGGTGTCCCCCTGGCGGCAAATCCGGACATTACGACTCTTCCACATCATCGTACCCTCTTGAATGCGGGGGCATACCCTGTTGGGTTGCAGAATTCTCTGAATTGATTCGATTTAGACGGGTAAAATAGCCGTGCGATCCTGTGATTTTCGGTTCAAAACCCTCCGAAAACTCGAAAAAATCCAATTTTCCGGAAATAAAACGTTCGAGAAAATTCGGAATTTCCATAGCCGAACTAAAGAATTTGGCCACGAGCCCCTGTGAAAACAGACGTAAATTCGTCAAATAACGGCCCTATTTGCTATTTCTTAGACTTTTTAATTAAGAAAAGTGTAATTTCAGCTTGCAAAAGCTTTCAACGACACCAAGATTCAATTTAATTAAGCAATCTTAATATTGCGACCAAAAAACAAAATAACCAGGGAGTTAAATATGAAAATCAAAGCATTACTTGCTACTCTTATCGGTGCTGTGGCTATCAATGGCGCTACAGCAGGAGAATGGTGTCCGCCAGCACCAGACAAATGCCCGACAGAATGCTGCCCTGAGTTGGCAGGCAATCTTTCACTGGGCTACGACACAGACTACGTATGGAGAGGTGTTCGCTTTTCCCGTGACATGATCTGGGCGGATGTGAATTACACATTCGACATTGCATGTCTTCCAGTCAGCCCGGTAATCGGTGTTTGGCACGGAACGGATCTTGCGAGTGCTCCTAACCAGTATGGGGACGAGACTGACATCTATCTTGGTGTTGCTCTTCCGGAAATGATGGGAGTAAGTGCTGATTTGCTCTACACTCATTACTTCTTCCCTACTACAAGGACTCCTGGTGGTAATAACAACGGTGGTGACTCCTTCGGGTCAATCGCTTTGAATCTCCAGAAGGAGCTTTTCTGCGGTCTCTATGCCGGTGCCGGATCTGAGTATTTTCTCGGTGGTGGTGCAACTGCTGGAAACGACATGAGCGCATGGTATCACTATGCTGAAGTTGGATACGGAAAAGACATCACTGATTGTATCGCTTTTGAGCTTACTGCCGGTGTTTCTTACAGCGACGGTCTTATGGAAGGTCTTGGCCTTACAAGTAATCAGACTGGGAGAGGTCCTGGTTCCGGTTGGAATAACTACTACATCAAAGCTGGTGTTCCTATCACAATCGGATGTAACGCTACTTTGACTCCGTATGTTGCCTACAACGGAACTCCTGATGGCTGGGTTGCTGGAAATGTTAACGCACCAACCGTTCATGCCGGGACTAACTCACAGGATGTGTTCTACGGAGGTATCAGTCTCAACGTAGGATTCTAAGTCCACACAAGACGAAATTTTTATTTCATTAACCTTGGTTTTGGAATCGCCTTCCCTGAATGGGGAAGGCGATTTTCTTTTGTTCTTTCGGCTGGTTCAGTCGTACATGGTCTGATGCAATCATGCGTGAAAGTGTTGATTGACGGGTCATCGAGCGATCTGTCTTTTTCCTACCTCATTCCCGACGGTATGGAGGTAGCTCCAGGCTCACGGGTTTTGGTTCCATTGCGGGGCCGGGAAGCAGTTGGAACCGTTATGGCGGTTGAGGAAGTGGACACTTCAGTCCTTTCCTACAATATGAAACCGGTACGTAAAGTGGTCGGTTCACAGCCTTTTCTCACGCCGGATTTGTTGAAACTGGCGGAGTGGATTTCCGGATACTACATGTGCTCAATCGAGTCGGTATACCGGACGATGCTGCCCAAGCCGGCCCGGGGAAAGGAAGATAAGAGCAAAAAGGCCAAGCAGGTCCGCCTTCCTGCAGGGGTGCTGAAAGATTCCGCTGCCGGGGAACGGATTCCGAAAACAGCGAAAAAGCAGGTCGAGGCCTTCGAAGTCCTGCGCGAAGCAGGGGAAGGCGGGTTTTTGCTCTCGGAAATGACGGGAGTAAAGGGTTTCGGGAGAAGCACGATTTCCGGATTGGAGGACAAAGGCCTCGTCGAGGTGGTTGATGTCGTGGTTTCGAGAGATCCCACTGGCGGTCAGACTTTTGTAGCGTCTCAGCCTCTCACGCCCAATCCAGAACAGCAGGTGGTTCTCGATAAAATCAAGAAAGTGTCGGGGAAGAACCTTGAAAAGGCTCCGAAGCCGATTTTGCTCTACGGGGTTACTGGCAGCGGTAAGACAGAGGTCTATTTGCAGTCGATACAGCACGTTTTGGAGCAGGGGATGGGAGCGATTGTCCTGGTTCCCGAAATTGCGTTGACTCCGCAGACGGCAAACCGGTTCAAACAGCGATTTGCTGATATTCAGGATCAGGTCGCAATTCTTCACAGCAGTTTGTCCGAGGGGGAGCGACATGATGAATGGAAGAAAATTCTCAATCGCAAAGCGCGGATCGTGATTGGAGCGAGAAGTGCGATTTTCTCCCCGATTGAGAATTTGGGACTGATCGTAGTTGATGAGGAGCATGAAAACTCCTACAAGCAGGACACCAATCCCCGCTATCAGGCGAGGGATTTGGCGGTGGTTCGGGGCGTTTTGGAAAAATGCCCGGTAGTTTTAGGCAGCGCCACACCCAGTCTGGAGTCGTGGAAAAATGTGGAGTCCGGGAAATACGATCTCGCCGAGATGCTTTTGCGGGTCGATGACCGGAAGTTACCTCTCATCCGGATCATTGATATGAAACTGGAAACCCGCAAACAGGGTGGCGGGCTTACCATTTTGTCCTCCAAGCTCCGGGAAGCGATAGAAGCGCGGTTGGCTGATGGAGAGCAGACAATCCTGTTCCTGAATCGGCGGGGTTTTTCGCGTTCCATGTTGTGCCCCCAGTGTGGATATGTCGCCAATTGCCGCCACTGCGCCTCGACAATGACCCTGCACCAGCATGATGACAAACTGGTGTGCCACATCTGCGGTTTTTCCCAACTTCCGCCCCGGAAATGTCCGGAATGCGGGGCCAAAGACATTGTGAATTCGGGCTTTGGAACAGAAAGAGTGGAGAGTGTGCTCAAGGAGTTTTTCAAAGGCGCGAGAGTGGCCCGGATCGACACTGATACGATGCGGAAAAAGAATGCTTTGCGGGACACTCTGGATGCTTTCCGGGCGAAAAAGATCGATATCATCATCGGCACGCAAATGATTGCGAAAGGTCTTCATTTTCCCAATGTAACCCTGGTGGGAATGCTGAATGCGGATGTCGGTCTGCACATTCCGGATATCCGGGCCGGGGAACGGACTTTTCAGCTTCTCACCCAGGTAGCGGGCCGGGCCGGCCGGGGAGAGCTGGAGGGAGAGGTTGTAGTTCAGACGTTTACGCCCCATCATCCGGCGATTCAATTCGGACGGCACCATGATTTTATCGGATTTGCCGAGCAGGAACTGGCTTTGCGGAAAATGTTCGGTCACCCGCCTTATGTTCACATGACGCTGATCACCGCACGATCCAAACACCAGGAGAGAGCGGAGTTTTCGTTAAAAACCCTGCACCTCAGATTGGCCCGGGATCTTCCGGAGGAAATTGTGATGACAGAACCGCTGCCGTCACCGCTGGTGAAATCGCACGATCAGTGGCGGTTTCAGGTGGTCATGAAAGCCGTGAATCCGAGAAAAATCGCTACCCACATCCGAACTGTCATGAAAGATATGACTTTCCCCGAAGATGTCATCGTGACATTTGATATGGATTGCTACCAGATGTCGTGAGATTAGCGTCCCGCAAAAGGATTGGATCGCTCTGAAACCGAGCCGTCCGGCATCAGGACGTGTGAACCGCGACCGTGATTGGTTCCCCGTTCGAGAACCCAGGGCTGATTATAGCGAAAAGGAGCTGTCGATGAATCGTCGAAATTCGATGGAACGTAAGAACCGGTGAAAAACTTTTCCCGGGAGACTTTCTGCTCAAATTCAATGGCGGCTTTATCGCCGGGGCATCTCCACATGTTTTCTCCTACACCATATTTTTCCATTTCGGCGATCCACCAGCGGAAATATTTATTTTCATCCCATTCGCCCTCATCCAAAGGTGGTTGCGGCCAGTGACCCTGATCCTGGATGGCGGAAGAAAAAGCGCCGTGAAAGGCCCTGAGGTGGGATATGCAGGCTGCTTTGTGAGCTCGCGCTTTGGCGTGTGAGAACAGGGGGATTGAAATTGTAACTAGAATGGTAACAATTGAAACCGCTACAATAATTTCCAACAGTGTAAAACCAGCAGATCTCTTTTTATTCATGGGGTGCGAGACTGAGGGCGTGAAAAGGAAAACGTTGAGTTCAAGAATGAAGAATCTCCATTGCAGAGTTTAACCCGCAATGGAGATCTTTAAAATTGTTAATTAATAGTAGGTTAACCCGTTACAACAAAACTAACTCGGCTACCAAAAACTATGATCGGGAAAGCAGCTCCGGAAGCTGCGGGGATTCCTGCCGTAGGGTTCACCGCCACATTAACCTGACCTGTTCCCTGGAAATTGTTCGTCGCATACCATTTGGGGAAACTCCTGACGTTCCCCTGAAACGTTGAGTTAGCAAATGTGGCTGTCTGAGCGGGCGTGCCAATGTTAATGTCCGGATTATTCAGATCTGCCGGGGTGGAAATTACTGCCGGTGTGGAGTCTGTTGCGTTTCCTACCACTCGGATCTGGCCGATGCTGGAATTTACGGTACCGAAACAAACTCCGTAATAAACGGCACCATTGATGTACCAAACATGGCTGCTTATCGCTCCTATAAATCCTCCAAAATTCACATTACTGGTGTTTCCCACTAAACCGTTGGTGAAGGCTGTTCCGCCAGCATTTTGATTGTTAACTCCCCATCGATAGAGGCCTACTCCGCTGACCGCAGTTGCAGCGGCGTCATTAAAAGTTCCAGATGGTATCGCGACTGCTTCGTAAATACCGTCATCACCCGCAGGAGTGAAGCTATTGTTGCTGAAAGGTCCTCCCACCCACGCGTGGGCATGAAAAGTGGGAATCACGGTTACGGCAAGAAGGATAGCGAAAATCTTTTTCATGTTGTGTTTGGTATCAATCTTTAATAAAAGCGGGGTTAATTGAATCATTCAAGAACAAAATTATAAAATTTCGCCCTTTTGATCGTTGGTGTTTTTCCGGTTTCGTCTCAGCGGCCGGAGGTAAGTGAAGGTTGACCGGTCTGCCCTTGTTCCTGTATGGTCCCGAAAACTATGAGAATCGGTGTCACTGGTGCCAGCGGATTTATCGGTGGGGCCGTTGTGGCGGAGATCCTGTCGCATAATCATGAGGCTGTCGGATTCAGCCGCAAGCCTGACCGTTCCCTTCCGGGCTGTTCGGAGGTCCGCGGTTTTTCGTCGGAATCGGCCCCTGATCTTTCAGGGCTGGATGCTCTGGTTCATCTTTCCGGCGAGTCTCTGCTCGGTCCCTGGACGGCTGGCAAAAAGGAGGAAATCCTCAACAGTCGAATCCGCACGACGCAGCGCCTCGTCAATGCCTTGTGGGCGATGGAGGCGGAGCAACGCCCCAAAGTTTTCGCCTGCGCCTCGGCGGTCGGGATTTACGGCGACCGGGGCGATGACTGGCTGGACGAAGAGGCGGATGCGGGGTTCGGATTTCTCGCCGATGTCGTGAAACAGTGGGAGGCGGTAGCGATGAAGGCTCAGGATATGGGGGTGCGCACGGTTTTACTCCGGATCGGATTTGTCCTCGGGTCGGATGGCGGGGCTATGCCGATGCTGGAAAATCTCTTTTCCAAAGGTCTGGGCGGGAAACTCGGCAATGGAAAGCAGTGGATGCCGTGGATCCATATCGATGATGTGGCGGGGATCGTGCAAACCTGTCTCGATAACCACCTGATCAACGGCCCGGTCAATGTCACTGGCCCGGAGCCGGTCCGGAACCGGGAATTTACGAAAACTCTGGCGGAAGTGGTGAAAAAACCGGCGTTGTTTCCGGTGCCTTCACCGCTGTTAAATCTGTTACCCGGCGGCATGCACGAAATGTTTCTGAACAGCCTGCGGGTCGATCCGATTGTGATGAAAAGTCACTCCTACCGATGGAATTACCCGGATTTAGCTGCGGCAATTCGCGAGTCGATTGGGCATTGAAAAAGAATTTCAGAAAAAACTTCTATTTTTTCTAATAAGATCGCGAACGGAACGTTTGAGAGGTTGAATACTTTCAAATTTATCTCTTTTTATCTTTTTTGGGGCTCCGGTGTAACAACCGGAGTTTTTTTGTGCTCACACGGTATTTTCCCGCCGTTCCAGCAACTCGAATTTGAAGGTCGGGTTGCGATGCAGGACGATTAATTCCCTGGTCGTCTTATCTTTGTCATGCTGTCCATACTCGACTTGAACACTGACTTTCATCGGTGAGACGTCCATTTTGGTGACCCGGAAAACCGGTTCATGCTTCATTCTTATAAAGCAATGCAGCGGCATCTGACGATGGCTGGCATTCCACAAAAGATGGGCCGGGGGAAAACCGGGGATTTCTCCCATAGCCGAAAAAACTTCGCGCAGCAGGGCCGAGGTATGTTTTCCCGCCAGTTTGCGAACAGCAGCCTGATTTCGAAGACGCTCCACATAGGCGGCCACGGGATTTTTCCTTGTTTCCACCATTTCCTCGATCAAATCCCGCGCGTGCAAAGCCATCGTGGCCTGGAGTTCTTCGCGCGAGATTTCGCCGTTTTCAAACTGTCGAAAAAGAGCCGGTGGTGTGGGTAGGGAGCTGAATTTCACGATGCTCCCATGGTAACACATTACCTGAAATCAACCAACTGTACCCTGTTTGATCCGGGACATAACAGGGTACAAAGTCGCAGTTAACAGGGTACAATCGGCTCTGATTTACTGCCACTCAATCACAAAGGGGAATAGGCAGGAGGCAGGTCGCGAGGAGCGAGTGTCGCTTCCGGCAGGTAGGACTGGGGCCTCTTTTTGCGGGGAGTGTGTTGCTTCGGGGCGATTGAGGTATCCGCCGATCCAAAAGGCGCCGTATTCCGGTCGACGCTCCACCATTTCCCTCAAAAACTGCTCTTCTTCGTCGGATTCAATCTGAGCAAGACCGCCTCCCGCCGCGAGCGCGAATTGTTCAGCCTGCTCGCGGGTGAGGCCGCAAAAAACGGCCTGATAGCGATGGTTTTTCCGGGAGTTCACTTTGGAAATGTAGATTTCTTCGGGATCGGCCCGATCGGCGACCACGCTTTGAAGTTGCGAGGCATTTATCGACGCAATCGTCAGCCGGGGATGTTTCGCGATGTGCCTGGTGAGGATTTTCAGCTCTCTGGCCGCTGCTTCCCAGTCTCCTTTCACCATGTTCAGTGCCACGGCTTCGGGCAGGACTTCGACCGGCATGTCGGGGCTGATGTAGAGATCTTTCCCGGAGGCAACCTTTTCCAGTACGGACAGGTAGCAGATGCATTGCCCGTCGCCGTCGACTTCAATTGATTCGAGGGTATCGATTTGGGAGAATCTACCGAAATTTCTACCGGTTTCGTCGATGAGCACACGCAGCGCGGGGAACAGCTGCACCACATTTCCGGTCCATTGGCCTTCGCTGATCCGGAGGTGGGTCAACGAGGGCAGAGGGGTATTCAGCTTTCCGGCATCAACATCGAATGGCGCGCTGATACTCAGCCTTTCCAGCGGCCACGAGGCAATGGTTTGCCAGTTCTTCTGCAGGTCGATCCCTTTTGCGGAAAAACTTTGCAGCGGCAGGGAGGCCAGGGCACTCAGGTCGACAGATGTGTTTCCCTGTTTCACTTCGAAAACCTGCAGCGGCATTTCCGAGAGAGGGCTGTAATCGCCGTTTTTTACCCGGCCGGAGAAGATCTGCAGTTGGCCTTCGGGAAGGCGGGAAAGGGAGGCGAACCGGTTTCCGGCGCCGCCGGTAAGAACCCGCAAAGTCCGGCATCCGGCGAGCGGAGACAGGTCCAGATCCGGGGACGTGCCTTTCAGCCGCAGGGCAACCAGCGGCAGTGCATGGAGAAAGGAAAGGTCGCTGAGTTGTCCGTTTTCCACAGTGAGAACTTTGAGATACCGACATTTGGTGAGACCGGCGAGATCCGCTGACTCACAATCCACGCCGGGGCCGAAGGTGACTGATTCTATCGCCAGTTTTTCGAGGATGGACAGATCGGGGACTTTCCGGCCCTGATGGATCGCGATATGAAGGATCTGTCCCGGATAATCGTGATTAATCTCGTGGGCCCATTTTGCCAAACCGGGGAACAAACTTTGCAGGTTTTCATCGAGGCACAGAGAACTCATCGCCGGGGCAAGCGACAGATCCCACTCGATCTCCAGTCCTTTCCAGGCTTTTTTCAATTCTTTGCGGTACCGGGCGACCCGGGCGGTCTGACCGGCGGTGATTTGGCCGGCGAGCCGACTCAACCCCGCTTCCGAGTAGGCGGCGCTCAGTCGCGTCAGGGTCTGTTCCGGGAATTCGGTGTCTTTGCCGGTCGTCAGCAATTCGGGATGGTGAGACAAAAAGGCAAGGGAGGGGTAACCTTCCAACTCGATTCCGGAAGGCAACTCTGTTCCGTGTTTGATGCTGTCATGCATTTCGAGAGCCTTCACAAGAGCGGTTGCTTCGGTTAATCCGGGGTCATATTCCGACGCAAGGCGGGCTACAGCGAGGGCATTATCCTCCTCCCCGCGGTTGGCGAGGAGTTTCGCCATTTCCACATAGTCGGGCGCCACCTGGAGGCGGGTCAAAAGACGCTGCTCCCGGGCTTTCCGCGCAGCTTCGATATATTCAACTGCTTCGGCTCCCGCTTTTCGGGCTTTCACCGTTTCCAGGCGGTTCATGGTCGCGGTGACTCCGATGGCGAGGCCGGAGAGCATAAATCCGGCGGCAAGTGCGGTTGCTGTCGCCTTGTGCCGCTTGATTGCGAGGCGCATGATTTTGAGAAAATCCGCGTTTTCGGCCTCCGTTGTATAACCGGCGAGATAGGCATCAATATCCCGGCGCAGTTCTGCCGCAGACTGGTATCGCTCATCCGGTTCCATTCGCATCGCCTTCATTGCTACGGCGAGAATTGATTCCGGCAGTTCGGCTCCATTCAGGTGCGGCCAGGGAATATTCGGATCGGGGGCTTCTTTGCGGATTTCAGAAATTCGTTTGATCTCGCGTTTGGCGGCACTTTTTACCGCTTCCTCCGGCGTTTCCCCTTCATACGGCGGGCTCAGGGTGAGGATTTCAAAAAGCAGAGCGCCGAGACCAAAGACATCGCTCCGGGCATCGATGGAATTGATATCCCCGCGGGCCTGTTCCGGCGACATGTAGCTGGGTGACCCGAACACCGCGCCGTGAAGGGTGGCACCGTAGTCGCCCGGTTCGGGATGGTAGCGAAAAGCCGAAACGACAGGTGTTGGATCTTCCGGGGCCGGATTATTGAGGTCCTTGGCGATTCCCCAGTCGATCAGAAGGTATTCCCCGTACGGGGCGAGCATAATATTATCGGGTTTGATATCCCGGTGGATGATTCCCTTTTCATTTGCGTATCCGATGGCATCGCAGATTCGGGAGAAGATGATCAGTAACCGGCGAAACGGGCTTTTCTCGATCATGGTTTGATCACCGCTGCGAAGTTTTTCCAAAACTTTATCGAGAGGTTCCCCCCGGATATGTTTCATCGTGTAGTAGACTCTCCCTTCGGCATCGTGCCCCAGTTCGTGAATCGGAATGATGCCGGGATGGGAAAGGCGTGCGGTAATCTGCGCTTCGCGAATGAGTTGTTTCACCAGGGTGGGATCTTCCTCCGGTCCGGCGAGTTGCTTTATCGCCACGGGGCGGTTGAGTTTTTTGTCGGTGGCGGATACGATTATTCCCATGCCTCCCCTGGCAATCTGGCCGTGAAAAGTATATTTCTCTTCTATACTGGTTTCCACTACAGGTGCAGGAGTTCCCGGCGGCGTAATTGCCACGGTGTCGTCTTCGTCCTGGTGCGGTATGAAAAAGTGGAAGTGGCAGGTTGGGCAGGCGATATCACTACCGCTGAGTGTGCGGTCGCCTTCCAGCTTTTGCCTGCATTGGGGACAGTTAAAAATCATAGCGGTTCGCCGGGGGAATCCCACTCAATGATAAAGCTCCAAACTGAATTGGGAGAGGTGGGGAGTAGCACGAGATCCTGATTGGCTATATATACCGAAGGTGCTTCGCCGCCCCTGTTCCGAATAGCCGGAGCTTTCACTGCTTTTGCGGTCCCCGGCTTTGCCGCGCCGATCCATATCCGGTTTTTGCCACCGCTCCAGACAGAGTCTTCGCCCTGTGGAATTCCAAATTCATCGGCAAGGAAATTCCACTCTTCTTCCGTCTCTACCGTAGCGAGATAGCCGCCGAGTGCTTCGGCGGTACTTTTTGCCTCTTTCCAGGTCATCGGGGTTTTGAACCACTGGTAGGTGTGATCGTCGAAATACTTTTTGGGATTCCATGTGGCGCTGGCGATTCCTTTTTGCGCCTCTTCGATGTGTTTTTCCAGAACCGGTAGCCAGATTTGAGCGGGCCCGCGCAGGGCGTCGTGTTTGCTGTATCGTTTTTTGAGACGGTGGAACTCAGCCTTTGCCAATGACCAGTCCTGTCTGATCAAATTTTTGGATAGAGCCGGAGTCTCTAGGTGGGCGTGGTCAATCTTTGGAAGCCGAATTTCCCGGAGCTGATTCGCCCGGAGTAAAGAATGGAGCACGGGACGATCCGTGTCTGAAAGTTTTAGAACGGAAACCGGCGAGTCGGCGAGTCCGCTGAGGTTATGATCATTTCCTTTGAGATGAATCACCTGCAAAGCCGAGTTCTGCCAGATTTTCAGATCGTGAAGGTGGTTGGTTTCTAACTCTTCGAGAGTTCGTGATTTGGTTAGCAGCAAAAATTCTTCATCAAAATCGCCATCGAGCCGGAGTTCTCTGAGGGGCAGTTTGGTGAGGATTCGTATGCTCTGCTCGGAGTAACCGGCTTCAGAATATCCCGGTCGAAAGATCTGCAGTGGCATTCCGCTGAGACCTTCAAAACCCGCCGGATTTTCCACTTCGAGATAGCGCAACGGCATTCCGGGCAGGGATAGCAGACTGGTATCCCCGGTAAGTTTTCCGACCCGCAGATGGCTCAGCTGAAGATCCCGAAGCGGTTCGAAGGAAATTACATTGCCCGCGATGGTTACCTTGCGGAGCTGTGGCATGTGCGCAATCGGGGAAAGGTCGAATCCGAAGTCCGGGTCATCTTCACACGCCGCAACTGTAAGCGATGTCAGACTTTGCAGGCCGGTGAGAGGTGACAAATTTTTGGCAAGGTGTCCTTTGCCCAGCACGAGACTCCTCAATTGAGTGAGATCGGTGAGTCTGCCGGGATCGGCGAGAGGAATGTTTTCAAGGACCAGGTGGTGAATCGGCCAACCCCGTATGAAATCGAGGTCGGAGGGGGAGACACCCTTCTTCAAAACGAGCCGGTATAACACGGATTGCTCCGATTTTCGTTGCGACAGTTCCCAAAGTTCCCGGTTCCATTTCCGGCTCAAAAAGTTTTCCAGCTTCCGGTATTGTTCCTCAGGATTTTTCTCAAGCTGCTTGAGCACGAGCGCATACAGTCCGTTTTTTTCGAAGTGTTCCGTCCACGAGAGCGGTTGGCTGGCCGATGCCAGAAACGGGTCGTTTTTCGCCTGTTCGAAATGTTTTTCCGCGAGGTCGGGGTGGCCTTGCAGAATCCGCGAAAGCCCGAGCACGAGATGGCTCCTGGCATTGGCCTCGTCGCCACCGTCAAAGTCGAGAGCAGCTGTGGCGAGGTCACCGGCCCGCCCGGTATCACCTAGAGTAATGCGATCCCAGGCGAGTTGAGCAAAGCGTGGCGCGGCTTCCGCCCGGACGGCGGTGGAAGCGGATTTTTCCAGCAAAAAAGTATGCTTCTTTTCCAGAGCGAGTTGCAAAGCTTTTTCTGCCTCGCTCCGGTTTTGAAAATTTTCTTTCAAACCGCTGGTCAAAATGGCGACCACGGCCACCGCTGCAACCAGCCAAACCGTAGTGGTTCCCGGGTTTCGGCGGACAAACATCCGGGTCATTTTCAAAGCTCCGGCTTCTTCGGCTTTGGTGGAATGCCCCTGGAGAAAGGCTTCGATATCCCGTCTCAGATCCTGAGCGGATTCGTACCGGTTTTCCCGTTCCGGAGAGAGTGCCATCATAGCGATAGCGGCCAATGCGTCGGGCGGTCGGCCTTCTTTTAAGTGGGGGCGTGCCCCTTCCGCGCTGGCTACGGGGATCACTTTTCCTGCTCTGGCCGCTTCCAGAATTTCTTCGGCGGTTTCGCCCTCGAACGGCGGTTTTAATGTGAGAATCTGATAAAGAATCGCACCCAGAGCGAAAACATCTGAACTGCCGTCTGTGTAGTCGTCTTCCCCCCGTGCCGCTTCCGGAGAGAGATACCCCGGAGTTCCATAGACGTTTCGCGCCATCGCGATGAGGCTTTTTGCGCCGTCGGAAAGCCGGGTCTCCCGAATTCGGCGTCGATCGAATTCATCTGTTTCGCCGGTTTCTTTGGCGATGCCCCAACCAACGAGAAATACCTCCCCGAATCGTCCCAGCATCACATAGTCGGGCTTGATATCACGATGAAGAATTCCCTTTTTGTG
>JARGOZ010000061.1:37021-37558 GCA_029213025.1 Verrucomicrobiales bacterium | reverse complement strand
CGTTCGCAGCTACATTTGGAAAAATTGTGGATGCGAGGTTTCACCGAGTATCTGATCAACCCCGATTCGCCTCGCACGACGCAAGCTGGACCGATGAAACGCTGCTCCTTACGTTCGCAGCTACTTTTGGAAAAAATGTGGATGCGAGGTTTTACCGAGTATCTGATCAACCCTGATTCGCCTCGCGCGACGTAAGCCGGACCGATGAAACGCTACTCCTTACGTTCGCAGCTACATTCGGGAAAATGTGGATGCGAGGTTCCACCGAGTATCTGATCAACCCCGATTCGCTTCGCACGACGCAACCCGAACCGATGAAACGCTACTCCTTACGTTCGCAGCTACATTCGTCGACTTCCGTCAGGGTAAAGCCGGCAACTCGGGAGTCTGTCCCCAGTACGCAGTACGACCAATACGGGAGTCTGTCCTCAGTACGACCAATAGATCATCCCCGGTGGCCGCCGCGCATTTTATGGGGGACCGGAAGAGTGAACTGGTTCGTCGGTCCGTTTTCCGGTAGTGGTGATCTCCAGATCG
>JARGOZ010000061.1:0-36941 GCA_029213025.1 Verrucomicrobiales bacterium | reverse complement strand
ACCCCCACTACCCATATCGCTACCTTTGATCGACACTATGAGCTGAACTTCTATTTCAGCCACTTTTTCGTCAGCTCTTCCCAGTCCGGACTGTTCCCCACCGGGAGATCCTGGAGCTTCTCCTGGCGATTGGTAATTTTTTCAAAGAGATCAGCGATGATTTCCCCCATCTGCCAAAGGGCGTGACGGAAATTGGCGTTTTCCGCCGCTTGTTTCATTTCGGGGTAAGTCATTCCCCCGGTTATGCGGCTCAATTCCGGGTCGCATGCGTTTTCACTATTGGCTGCTTTTTTCAATGTCAGTTGTTGAATCAGGCGCGGATTTCGTTGCCGCTGGTACCTGCGATTTTCGGCCAGGACGATGCGAACGAGAGGCTCATGCTCCGGCTTCCAACCGTCTTCGAAATGGGCTCCCAGCCTGCCCCGCCGCTGTGCGCAGCGCATATAGTGAAGTTGAACCGGTTCGACCGGAGAAGCGGCGAGATCGTCAAGGAGAGCAGGCCAGTTTAATCCCAGTTCATCCAGGCCAATTTCGTTGAAGGAAATAAGGTCCTGAATGGGGCGGTTTTTCGCGGTGTATTTCCCGTCGAGCAGCTGGAGATTGATCCCATCGAGAACGGATTTGATCAGACCGTCTCCTGCCACGTGGGTGAACCATCCCATCACATAGGCGAGAGGGCGCTCGCCGGGGCCGTACATTTCGATCGCATCGCCGGCCACATCGGCCACATAGTCGAGCATTTTTGACAGAGGGATCTTCAGATGTTCATCGCCTTTTTTCCACCCCAGAATCAGGTGGGCTCGACCGTAAAAAGTATCGTGAATCGTTCGAGGGGTGATTTCCTGCTCACCAAACTTCAGAGTAAAAGGCCGCACTTTGCCACCTGTGATTGGACTTTTATCGATCGGGGCGGGGCCGTGTCCTACGCCTGCACCGGTATCGATGCAGATGGCCGCCGGCATCGTCTGTACGTCGCAGCCGATGTAAGCTCCCGCGAGATAACTGGAAAGGTGACGCTGAATCAGAGCCGCGACGGGCAGCTTTCTGGCCTCTGCCGCTTTCGCCGCGAGGATTGCGTAGGTGGTGTGTCCGATAATTCCGCTCATGTTCCGTCCCCGAGTTTCGCTTCCTGAATCCAAAATGGGAAGTTCGTTGAGATCCCGTGATCGATGCGAGGGAACATGGTCAACAACTGTAACCGGGAATTCGGAATTTCCCCTTCGGTCCCGGTGAGTGGTTGGGAATGATACCTGAGCGCGATTTTTTAAAAATAGCCCCAACTAAGTTCAAATCTGAATCGTCTCACGGGGATGCAGAAAGGATTGTCTTTTGTTCAGGCAATTCGGGAAACTGCTGTAAACAACCAAACTAATACATATGAAACTGATTAAACTGATCGCAGTGATCGCGATTGCTTTCGCCACGGTGACATCCGTAACCTCATGCTGTTCCGCAGGTGGATGTCGCAGCGGAGTCTGCAACCGCTGATTTCACTCTTTGCAGCAGTGGTCCGGCTATATCAGTTTACGCGAGTCGGATGCCTGTTGCTCCGCATGATCGAACACAAGGCGCCCCGGAAATCCGAAAATACTGTTCCGGTGCGAAATCATTTTTTTGGGACAAAGGAGATTTCTCAGCGAAATTTTCCAGATTCATTGTACTCATTCTTTTCAAGTAGGGAATGGTTGATCTCCAGTCTATCCGGAGGCACCAATTCAGGGCTTTGCAGTAAAATCACGTCGATTTACGCGAAGAGGTCCGTGCCCGCTGTGCTACGTGTCTGACCTCGCAGAATGGCGGCAAACGAAAAGAAACGAATTCTGTCGCCAGGCGTATCCCAATCTTCTTTGAAATCGCGACGCGATTCAGTCTTTGCTCCGGGCGTAGTCGTGCGCTTATATCGTAGCCATGGCAATCCTTCGGCTGGTCGTATGTGTCATTCTTTTGTACTTTGGGATTGTGCCGGTGCCGGCGGACGAAGCTTTGCTGGACTACGTGCGCGTTGTGGTGGCTGACGACGCGCTGCCCGTGCAAAAAGAGGCCGCTGAGGAGTTGGCTCATTATGTGGGTGGGGTTACAAACCGCGAGCTGGAGACGGTGTCGGTTGCTCAGTTTAGTTTGTCGAAAATGACCGGGAAAAGTTTTTTCGTCGGTGACAAAGCGGCGGCTCTGGCCCTTGGGCGTGACGCAGGGCCCTGGGAGATGGAGGAGTATCTACTCAAGACGGTGCCGGGCGGTCTGGTGCTCGCAGGACACGATGGTCCGGGCAGCCCGCTGTCAGCCAACGTGCCTATGGGTTCGATGCTGGCCACCTATACTTTGCTCGATGATTATCTCGGGGTGCATTGGTTCTGGCCGGGAGAGTTTGGAGAATCCGTTCCGAAAAATCCGGAAGCCACAATTCCTGATTTCGATATTCGTAAAACTCCGGCATTCGAGATTCGATCCGTCTCACTGGGGTATCCAGGTATTTATCATACTGAGATTTTTAATGAGGAAGCCCGCAAATGGGCGCGGCGCAACCGGTTGGCCTGGGTTCGTTCAGCCGTTTTCGGTCACTCCTGGTTCGATGCATTTAATCTGCGTAATGACGAAACCTTCAAGGCTCATCCCGAATGGTTTGCTTTGGTCAACGGCAAACGGCGCCCCCCTCAAATGTGTACCACGAACCTTGAGGTTATCAACCGGATGGTCGATCATGTTCTCAAGGGTAAGCAGCAGATTATGCATATCTCGCCGAGCGATGGTGGTGGTTTTTGCCAGTGCGACAATTGCACTGCACTCGATGTTCCCGGCGTCCTCAGTTATGATGGTAAAACCACTCAGCTTAGTGATCGCATCTTTACTTATGCAAACGAGGTTGCGCGTCGCGTCGGGGAGGTGAACCCGGATAAAGCCTGTGGCATGTTTGCTTATACCTATTACAACAAGCCGCCGGTGAAAATTACAAATCTCGAGCCGAATCTATACTTGTCATTTGTGTATCAGAGTGCGGCTCATCGCGATTCGGAGAATCTCGCCGAGTGGCGGGAAAAGGTGGCGGGCTGGAAAAAGACCGGAGCGAAGATGGTTGTCCGTGAAGGCTGGGGGAATCATTACTATCACGATATGCATTTCCTGCATTACGACCAAATTATCAGGAATCTGGCCGAGGCTTACGATCAGGGATTTGTTGCGGCGTATGGTGAAGGCAGTAAGAACTTCTCAGCGATGGCACCGAACTACTGGGCTCTGACCCGAATGTTGTGGGATCCATCCCGCGATACCGATGGACTGATGGACGAATTTTTCAAATCTGCTTACGGGCCGGTAGCGACCGAGATGGAGGCCTTTTTTGAATCCTATAACCAGGCTCTTAATGACAACTGGTCAAAGCGCGACCGGCGGATCGATACGAGTGGTATTGCGTATGCAAATGTAATCGGGGCCTGGCGGAGGTTGATTCCCGAATCTGCCGTGGCGGAGGCTGAAAAGCATCTCGCGAAAGCTGAAGCGAAAGTCCCGAATGGTGAGTACGCGGACCGTATCGGTTTTCACAGGCACGGTCACAACTATACCAAACTCATGCTGGAGCTGCTCGAGGCGTATCGGCAGCTGGAGTTGCTCGGGGTGAAAGTTGGCAGTTTTAACCCCACAGGCACTCCGAAACGCGACGATCCGGCAGCTCGTGATGCCCTTCTCAAGCGAGCTTATCAACTCGGTGAACAGCGTGAGGAGATGCTGCTTCAGTATCGGGACCGGGCCGGGCCGGACGAGGGCCTATATGCGTTTACCAATGATCGCGGTCTGCGCCCCTGGCATCGTAAAGTCAAAGAAGCTCTCGGGATTGATAAAGAAACCGCGTTAACAAAAGAAAAACTGAGTGCGGCAAAATAGCTCTGCGGGAACAATTAGGTTGTCCGGGGAATTTCTCGATGAAAATTCTTTATGGCGATTCCCCGTATTTCACTTCAATACGACAATGAAAAACCATTTTCCTTTCTACCTGTTTGTCAGTGTTTACTCTGTCGTTTGTGCAGTGGCTCAACCCGGGGCCGGTACTACAGATAATGAGCCCAATACTCTGGAACTTACCCTCCCGTCGGACAGGCTTTTCATAAGTGCAGAACGCCTTTTGGATACAATGACTTCCACCGGATACCAGCATCGAACGGAGATCGATGAAGCCACTGGTTCGATACGCTGCGATTGCTCCGGTCTCGTTGGCTACCTGCTGAGGCGAAATTTCCCATGGGCTTACCTTGCGTTACAAGGTGATGAAGCTCCCTGGCGGACTCGTCCGCTTTCGGTTACCTATTATGAAACTTTCGTAAATGCTCACCAGAGCGGCCAGGATAGATGGCTGCGCACTAACAAAATAGCCGATGCCAAACCGGGCGATGTCCTTTCCTGGAGGAAGGACGAAATCGCAAAGGGTTCCACAACCGGTCACACTCTATTGATAGCTGGTCATCCGGTTCAGGAATCCGACTACCTGTATCGGGTTCGGGTTATCGACTCGACCACGAAAATCCATGCTGATGACACCCGGCCTGCCGGAACCAATGGAGTGGGTGCCGGGACTATGTGGTTTGTCACTGATGAAAGCCACACTCCTGTTGGCTTCTATGTCGACGCGAACAAAAGGTTGGCAACATCTACAAAAATCGCAATAGGTCGGCTTAACCCGAAGTTCGATCCCGGTAGAGTGATTACACCAAACACCGGCTCCGATGCTGATTTTATCCATCTCACTGAGAAGGAAGCTGCGACGTTGGCGAAAAAGCGGGGACTGAAATATAGAATCGTAATCAGGGAGGGGGAGCGGTTGCCACTCACGTTGACGATTCAGAAATCCCGAATCAACTTCGCGATCATCAACGGGTATGTGACCCGCGTGGAACGAGGGTAGGGGAGTTGCCATTATAACGTTACTCCCTTTGGTGGTATCGGGTTTTTACCCGTAAGTAGAGCCTTCGCAAATTGTTCCTTCATCATCGCGTTCTGGTGCGCGTCGATGAGAACGTCGTCAACGAAGGTGCAAATTCGTAGTTGCAGGACCAGCGTCTCAAGGACGAGCGAGAGATGCAGCGGGTCCTCGTTTAGGGCGGTGAGTTTCCTTGTGTAGCAGATTTTCTCCATCACTATCGATGGATGACTCAGTTTCTGATGAAATCTGTTGATATTGGATTGTTTCGCGGGCTACTGCCTGCAATCGTGTTTGCTTTTCCTTTGTCAGTGCAGTCGGGTGAGATCAATGTCAGTGACGCTGCCGGGTTGAGAAACGCTGTCGCCAGCGCACAACCGGGAACGACAATACTTCTTGCGCCCGGTAACTACGGTGCCGGGTTCAATTTTACGAATGTTCGTGGAACTCCGGGCCGCCCTGTCGTCATCGAAGGCGCCAGTCCTGACGAACTTCCTTTGTTCAGCGGAGGGAAGGAGGCGATTCATTTGTCGGATTGCAATCATCTCGTTCTCCGAAATCTCAAAGTGTCAGGGTGTTCTGCGAACGGTATCAATTGCGACGATGGCGGTTCCTTCGATACGCCGTCGGAGGGAATGGTCTTTGACGGTATTACGATAACGGACATCGGGCCGGAGGGGAACTGCGACGGCATTAAACTGTCGGGGCTGAAAAACTTTCTCGTCACGGACTGCCGCTTTAACGGTTGGGGCGGTGCGGGGATCGATATGGTGGGATGTCGTGAGGGAGTGATAAAAAACAGTCAATTTACAGGAAAAGAGGGGTTCTCCCAAACGACCGGTATTCAGGCGAAAGGCGGCACAGAAAAGATTCGGATTTCGGGCAACTTTTTCCACGATGCCGGCGCTCGTGCGATTAACCTGGGCGGCAGCACCGGGAACCGGTATTTCAGACCTGCACTTCGCGACTTTGAAGCGAAGGATCTTGAGGTTCTCGGTAATCATTTTGTAGGTAGCGAAGCTGCGCTTGCCTACGCCACGAGCGTGGATTGTGTAGTTCGTCACAATACGATTATTCATCCGCGTAAATGGGTCTTCCGTATTCTGCAGGAAAGGTCGCTCGACGATTTTCAAGCCTGTCGCAATGGGGTTTTTGAGGAGAATTTAATCGTATTCGACAAGCGGGTGGGCACCTTTGTCAATGTTGGTGAAGGAACCAAACCGGAAACATTTACCATTCGCGGAAATGCCTGGTTCTGCAGCGATGACACGCGACGCCCGGCTCTTCCGGTAGAGGAAGCCGACGGGATCTACCAGATCGATCCCATTCTGGATATATCGGACGTGCCGGCGGTAAAGATACTTTCAAAAAATCCGCAATTGAAGTCCGTCGGCGCTCACGCTTATTTGGCGGAGCGCACGGGTGTGAAAGATTGAAGCGAGTCTGTATTTATGGGTATGAGGAACCCCTCCCGCAATAGATCAATGCGCCGGATTCCCGTAGCTGATTGTCAGGCCGCCTTCCATTGACATCAACTAGCGAATAGTATAGCGAGAGTTGAAATCTACAGACACTTTTTGGGCGTTATGAAACTGAGATATCACTATTTACTCGCGCTTCTTTTTGCGTTTGTTATTTCGGTTGCAAGAGGGGACCAAGGTTCGGGGGACCAATATGGAAAGGTACTTTCACCGCGGAAAATTCCCGGAATCGGGGCCTGCCAGGCGGTTGCTGTTGTCGGTGATCATCTATTTGCCACGGGGCGGGGAGAGTTTTATGTTCTTGATATTTCAGACGCGGAGAACCCTGTGTTGACCGGGCAATTATCGGAGCTTGGCGGACAGACCCGGCAGATTTTTATCCAGGAGTCTATTGCCTATGTGACGGCCCGTCAGGACGGGCTTTGGTTAATTGATATTTCGGATCCTGCCCGTCCTGTAATCATCAGCCACTACGACACTGTCGAGATGGCTACGGGCATTTGGGTTTCCGGTCCGGTCGCTTTTGTCGCTACGAGGCAATACGGGGTTGAGATTATTGATGTCTCCAATCCGGCGGCACCCCGCCATCTCAGTATGTTGAATACAGGAGAAGCGCAGTCCTGTTGGGCGCGGGACGGATATCTCTATATCGGAGACTGGGCTCCGCAAAAGCTGCTGGTTGCCGACGTGCGCAATCCTCGCGAACCGGTGATTGTAGGCGAGGCGGAACTCGATGGTTATGGAGATGGTGGATGCCTTCGCGGAAACTATTGCTTCGCTGCCACCGGACACCACTCCCGGGCGGAGAGCCGGGAAGCCGGTTACGGAAAAGGGCACGGTCTTGAAATTTACGACGTCTCTGAAGTGGCGAATCCGAGGCTGGTTTCGGGGGTGAAGTTTCCTCCCTCCTATCAAATTACCAATGATATGTGGACTGCCCGTGTATCCGGGAACCACTGCGTCGTCGCTGACACCTGGAACGGAGTCTTTGTTGTCGACATTGAAAAGATTGAAACTCCTGAAATCATCGCCCGCGCCGTGCTGCCGCTCCGCAGTGAGGGAAAGGACGCTGTGCCGGATCCTGTCGGCGGGATTGCACCGGGCGACGGAGTCATCTACGCCGCCGGAATCTTTACCGGTCTTTATGTCATTTCTGCGCCCGGAATCGTTCAGCCTGAAATACAGGAGGCGGACAAGGCTTTGTCGATTCCGCCTGCAGCAAAAACGGCCGCTCCCGATGAGAAGTTTCTGGTTCATCGACCCGAAGGGCAGGTCCGCAATGTCACCATCGTTGGCGATGTTGCGTGGACGGCATGCGGTGCTGCGGGAATTCAAGCGATCGCCCTGGGTGAATCGATGAAGCCGCTCAGCGTCACCCGGGGGAAAGGCGAGGTGTTTCACGTCGCGGTATCCGGGGATCGATTGTATGCGGCTGAAAACAAGGCGGGGCTCGCGGTTTATCAGATCGGTTCCGATTACGAGTTGACCGAAATTAGCCGGCTGGTCGATGGCGGGCGCAGCATCAAGCAGGTGGCCTGTCCGCCTCCGGGGCGGTTTGCTCTGTTCCACGGTGGCACGTCGCAGGCCTCTATTGCCGATTTAAAAGATCTTGCTGAACCGAAGATTGTTCTCAGGGATTCTCAGGTGGGTCTCTTTTATGGCGATCAACTGCTACCCGAAAAAATGGCCGATCGATTTCTGGTTGCCTACTGGCATCGCAGCGGCCCTGCCTGGTATGATGTATCCGGTGACGTGCCGGTGGCGATTGGAAACACTCCGGACGAGTCCCTCTATAGTTTCGCAGACGGAGTCTGCCTCTATCAGGAAAAGCTGCTTATGGTGAAGCGGGGTAAGTTACATTTGCTCGAACCGGGTGAGATGCGAAATGTGGCGACAATTCCTTCGATTGCCGTGCCTAAAGTTCACTTTCGGGGGCGCCCGACCACAGATGGAAAGACCCTTGCTCTTTCCCGTCGTCCCGATCAGGTAGTTCAGCTTTTTGATATTTCCGATATCGAAAAGCCAAAGCTTCTAAAGAGCTATCAACTCGAAGGTCATCCCGGTGCGTGCGGATTCTGGAATGGCCGGCTTGTGATCCCGGCCGGCTATCAAGGCTTGCTCATGGAACGCTGAGTTCGGATCTTCCGCCTTCCCGCTATTGATGTGATGACTTGCGTGAATAAAAAGTTGGCCGGGAAAGCGTCAACCTGTCCCGCCTTTGTTGCGGATTTGACACGACTTATTATCCCCTGACCTTGAATCATACTTTGGGAAAACCGAATCTGTTATGAATACAATCTTGTCCTGTGCCAGTCGCCTTTCGATCTCTTTCCTCATTGCAATACCCTTTCTGCTCCGGGCGGAAAACAACCCGGCGGAACTCGCTAATGTCCACGGCGGGGCGGTTGTTCAGATAGGTGCGCCGGATGCGTCTGTCGCCGGTGAGTTGGCTAAAACCGGACGCTATATCATCAATGTGCTGGGTAAAGATTCCGCTGTGATCAGTAAAATCCGCACCGACCTCCATCAGCAAAACGCCTACGGAGTGGCCTCCGCCGAGTTGTGGGAGGATTTCACCCGTCTGCCGTATACCGAAAATTTGATTAATCTGGTCATCGTCAATGAGTCTCTGTCACCTCCGGAAGAGATCTTTCGCATCATGACTCCCAACGCTGAAGCGGTTTTCACAGTTCCTGAATCAGTTTCCAACGAAGAGCTCGAATCGATTGGTTTCTTCAATATCAGAACTCTGGAAAACTCGTGGGTCATTGCCCAAAAACCCTGGCCGGAGAGTATGGGGCACTGGACTCATTCCCGCCACGACTCGAACGGCAATGCGGTTTCGCCCGATACGGAAGTTGGCGAACCCAAGCGGATTCGGTGGATTGCTGCTCATTCGGGAAAGGAAGTCGAAGGCATGGTCTCGGACGATGGAAGGAATTTTTACGGGCAGGCACTGAGCCGGGACAGTTTTAACGGTCTGCGCCTCTGGCATCGGGACCTGTCTCAGCCGGAGGAAAAGATGGATTCGTCCAAATTTGTCATGAAGCCTCTGAACCGCGATCAGGCCCGCCCGGTGGCGACCGAAAACTTTCTCTTTGCAGTTGCTTTCCCTACCCGGAATCTGGTCGCTATCGATTCGGTCACCGGCGAGATTGTTCGGTCATTCCCGGATATAGAAGATCCTGCCGAGCTCGTCCAGCACAAAGGTCTGGTAGTCGCCACCGGGCCGAAAGGTGTCTATGCATTTGATGCGCGCACCGGAGTATTGGCCTGGAAAAATGAATCATCGAACCCGAGAGCTATCGTGGCGGGAGAAGACCGGGTCAGCTATATACAGGGCGAACCCCGCCGGGGAGAAAAAGCAGAGGCGGTTACCGTTGATCTCTATTCCGGGAAAGTGCAGTGGAAAAACAGCAGCTATCCCTGGTTGGCCAAGGTAAAGAGAAGCGTCATTTTCGATAACCAGATTTCCTACGAAGTATCGAGTTTCAGCGATTTCGATGATGAAACCGGTATCCATTTGCTGGATGCGAAGACCGGTGAATTAACCTGGGAAAAACTCTACTCACCGGGAATGAACCATGCCCGTCAGGCGCGGGCATTGTTTATCGGCGATGACTTATGGATTCAACAAGGCGGGAAAGTAGATTATCCGGATCGTGAAACTCCCACAAAATTCCAACCCATTCAGGTAACGTCGCTGAATTCGAAAACCGGTGAGACAAAGCAGTCCCTGCCCGGGGGGCTCGGTCATTGTGCGCCGCCGGTAGCTACCGTGAATATGATGTTCTCTGGTGTAGTGGAGATTACCGATCTCAACTCGGGAAAGATGATGGTCAACTCGATCACTAAATCGAACTGCTCCAAGGAAAGCGGATTTATCCCTGCTAACGGTCTGATTTATTCGAGCCCCAAGCACTGCACTTGTTGGCCGATGCTTCGCGGCTATGTCGCGATGGCTTCTGACCACCCTCTGCAAAAAGAAGGGGATTACCCGCCGGCCCGCCCGGCTGATGAAATATCATTTCAGCTGACCCGTGGAACCGCTGCGGTATCTGCCGATGCCGCGCAACCAACTGCATCCGACTGGCCCACCTACCGGCATGACGAATGGCGCAGCGGTAGTGCCACCACGCCGGGGCCGGTCAACCCCGCCGTCCTTTGGGAAACCAATCTCGCTCCGCAGGGCCATTCTCTGTCCGAGTCCAGTGCCCTGCGATTTGATTGGAAAGAGAACCCGTTTATCAAAGGCCCGATCAGCCCTCCAACGATAGCGAACGGCTTGTCCTATATAGCCCGCCCGGATGCCCACGAGGTGATCGCGCTGGATTCTGTTACCGGAAAGATTGCCTGGCGCTACACGGCGCGGGGCCGGGTCGATACCCCGCCTACCATATACAAAGGCCTGTGTCTGTTTGGTGATCACTCCGGGTATGTTCACGCTTTGCGGGCGGATAGTGGTGAGCCGGTTTGGGAACTGCAAGCCGCACCGATCAGTGAGCGCATGGGCGCTTACGGGCAGATTGAATCCGCGTGGCCGGTAGCAGGTGCGGTCCTCGTCACGGACGATATTGCCTACTTCGCTGCCGGTCGTCAGCAGCTTTCCGATGGAGGTGTCTTTATATTTGCCGCAGATCCGATGACGGGCGAGCGGCACTGGGTCCATAAGCTCAATGATATACCTCAGAAAGGATACGAAGGCGATACCGGTGACTCATTTGGTTTCTACAAAAATTCCGGTCTGGAGTTTGATCCGATCGACATCCTGCACAAAGAGGGTGACCAAATCGCGATGTCGCGCTGGCTGATTTCGAAAGACGGTAAGGAAGTCGAAGTCGACACCTGGAACGCCTTTGCGCGTTTGAATACCGGTAACGGTGCGGTTTATGCCCCGCGGGGAACCTGGACCTACGGATTCCGCCAGATTCACCGCTTTGGAAATGAAGCTTTCCGTCGCTCTCTTTGTGTCTACCGGGATAACATGATTGTCGGGGCTCTTGATAGTACCACGGCCCTGTATCGCCGCGATTTCGACCTCGAAAACGGAGAGGAATTCAATAGTAAATGGATCACCGGCTGGGAGGCGGCCAGTAAAGGTCGCAAAGGCGAGCGGCCGTATCGAAGCGACCGCATTGCAGAGAAAGCCTCGTGGAAAGTCAATCCCTGGGAATCGGGTGATTCCGCAGAAGATCTGCTGAAGCCGACAACTATGGATGGCAAATCCCAGCTCGAAAACAAACTTTTCGGTATGGTAATGGACAGTGAAAACCGTCTCTATGTCATCCACCAGGATGGCACCCTGAAGATTATCAATACGGAGAATGGGGATCAGCTCTCAGAGCACAAAGTAGCACCGCCGATCTGGGATGGGCTGGCTCTCGCCAACGGTAATCTCTATCTGAGCGCCGCCGACGGGCGACTGGTATGCCTGGCGCATAAAGAGGCGGAATAAAGGCGGGGGAGTCCGGATCCTTATGTATTGAAAAAAGGTATATCAGGATTTTGATTTTCGGTCGGCACGCTTGAAAAGCAGAAAGCTACCCAGCAGCAGAAGAACTACAGCGAGTGCTGTTAAAGAATACCGCGCAGTTGGGAAAGTGGTGGCTACCGTTGAGGCGGGTTTGGTGCTCTCAAAGTGGACTGTCTCAGGTTTTGGTTCGGCTGCTTTGGTATCAGCTGTGACGGTGGCGGCATCAGCGGCTTTCCAGTTGGTGGCGATCAGTAGATCCATACCGGGGTTCTGGTGCTTTACTTCGCAGGCACAGGCTCCGCATAAATATACACAGTAGGAAAGCATAGTATCGCGGGTGATTCCCCGGCCAATCAACGGCTCCAGGAAGCGTCCCCGGCCAAAAACGGGGAAGAGCATGGGGCTGTCGGTGAATTCATGGAGATCATCTTCGATGCTCAACAGCATATCGACAAAGGCGGCTTCGGCTGGATCATCCCGGGCAACCTCGAGAATAGAAAAATCGATCTTCAGCGGAATATCGCCATCAATAATATCATCGGGATCACCGGAAAATTGACCTTCAGAAACCTGATCGTGAGTAACCACCCCGTCCGGGATTTTTATTTTCTGCTTCGCTTCATCCAGGGTTGATTGCAGGGCTTTGCGGGCCGTTTCATTGACGGCGGGATCTTTACCGGGCAGGAAAACCCACACTACCGATACCCCTGAAAGGATATCTTTCACCAGTTGCCTTCTCGTTGGAGAATCGATCACAGCCGCTACGGTGGCCTCGTTAAAAGGTCCCGTCCAAATGGGGTTTTCGGGTTGGCGCGGTCTGATTAACTTCACCTCATTTTGGGCCGGAGATTCACCGGTAACAGACAGAGTGAAATTAGCGGTTTGACCCTCCGAACGATTTTTCAGCAGATCGAGAGCCGGTGAGGCCGGGTCGCCGGCTGAAACCTCGACTACATATTGGTCAGAGGTCCATCGTTCCAGCGCATAGCGAAATACCGGAACCTGGCAGGACATTCCAATGTCTACCCAGGCCATCAAAATACAAGTGAAGCAGAGCCAGTGTCGTTCGGTTGATCTCATTTTCCGCATTATGGTTCACCCTATCTTTCGCCACTGAGAACCGCAAACCATTTACAGGTACCTCATTTTTACGGGACTTGGCATACTGTTTACCGGGTCGCGGACACCTGGATTCGATGATAAAAGGAGCGATTCAACAGGTTACAGTCGGGGATTGTACCCTGTTAAATCGGCGAATTTCGGGAATGCGCTCAAAAGAATCTTTACCGAATTTAAACAAAGTCGCAATCGGGCCCCGTCTGCTATCTTGAAGCCTACTGATGATGCAGCGCAATGAACTGGAAAGAATCTACGACGACCACGCTTTATGCGCTTTTGCGATTTTCAAACGCTTCGCCGACTGCGATGCCGATGCCCGCGATTTGCTTCAGGACTGGCTGGTGAAACTGGCCAGAGGAATTGATTCACTTTCCGAAGTTCAGGACGAACGCGCTTACCTGATGCGGATCGCCTACCGGCATGCGGTGGATTGGAAGCGACGTGTGGGCGTTCGAAAGCGGACGAAAGAGGCGGCCACAGAGGAAAATGTGATCGAGCAGCTTTTCAAATCAACTCCCGATCCGGATCGCGAGTTTTTGCGGGAAGCGCTTGAAAGCTCGCTCACCGAACTGCCCCGCGATCAGCAAATCGCCGTGCAGCTGCGGCTTTGGGAGGGCCTTTCTTTTTCCCAAATCGGAGATGTCATCGGCGTTTCCACCAATACCGCAGCCAGTCGCTATCGCTACGGAATCGAAAAGCTCCGCACCGCCCTGCAACCTGTTTACGACGAATTTACCAACTAACCGAAATATGAATCCGAAACCTGATTTTGAAGAGTCGCTCTCCCGTTTTGAAATGGCTCCTTTGCCGGAAGATTGGAGAGAGGAATTGATCGATAATGCCCTGTCCGAATCGCCCAGCGGCAGAATTGTAAACTACCCCGCAGTCATGAAATTGGTATTGATTGGTGTTGCTGCCTGCTGGGTTGCCATCGGTGTATTGAGCGTACTCACTCCGGCCGAAACGAATGTCAATGCCGGGTACCCCTCGTTGGCCAGCGAAGAAATCCCACTTTTGGTGGACTTTTTTGAAAATCGCTACGCTCTCAATCCGGCCTTTTAACTATATATATGATGAAGAAGAGACTGAAAAAAATTGCCGTCATTTTCGCTACATTACTGGTGGTCGCCGTCACGCTGTATGCCCTTTTGGGTGCCTGGGAGAATTGGTCCGGTGCCCGGAAGTGGCAATCGACTAAGGCTAAACTTACCAGGGAAGGAGTCGTTTTTGACTATAGAAAACTGCTGCCGAAAATGCCGCCTGAGGATCAAAATTTCGTGCGGACACCGCTACTGGCTTCTGTGACGGATTTTACCCACGACCGCCCTGAAGATATGGCATCGATAGTAAAAGGCACCGGCGAAATCATCTACCGCAACCCGGAGCTGCGGGATCGCTTCCTGAAACTCCGGCTGCCGGTCGATGATTCCCAAACTTTTCTGCCGGCGGTGGAAAAGCACCGCCGGGCGGATTTGTCCAAAGCCCCTGATATTTCGTCCTTGCTGGAAGAACTCAGCGCCGAGCTGGCGGAGATCGACGAGGCGGCGCTGCGGACGGAATCACAGCTGAAAGTTGATATAGGGGAAACCTTTCTCGATCAATTGCAAACCACGTTCCCCTACCTTCAAGACTTGCAAAAGTTTCAGAAATTGCAAGTCCTGCGTGCTTGTCTCGCACTCGAAGCGGGCGACACGACTCAGGCAAAGTCGTCACTTCTTGTTCTCCTGCAAATGGGAAAGGCCAGCATGTCTCACCCGTCGTTGATTGGATTTCTTTTCGGCCAGGCTATCTATTCTTCGGCTCTTTCCGTTGTCTGGGAAGGTATGGCCTCCGGAGCCTGGTCTGATGATGATCTGGTTTGGATTCAAAATAAACTGACAGATCATCAGGATATACTCAGCCGGTTGGAAACGGCGCTGCAATTCGAGTTGGCAACATTTCAATTGGGCGCTTGTGATTTTATGAAAGCCATCAGCCTGAAGGATTCTCGTCATGTAGTAAATGTGACTGGCGCTGTGGGAAACTCGACGCCTTCTCCGTCATTAGGCATTTTTGCGAGGTTGGCCCCGGCTGGAATCTGGGATCATAACAAAGTCTTCATCGCGGAAATGATGTTTGCTCATGCTATTCTGCCGGTGCGTAACCGAACTCTGCCCGATACCGATGAATTCAACAAAGCGATAGGCAAACGAACTCCGCGTAACTTCCTGGCGGCTGTAACTCTGCCGTCGACGACTTCTGTGACCCTGCGTTGCTTTCAGGTCAGCACAGTATTCGATTTGGCGATTCTCGCCTGTGGAGTGGAACGGTTTCGGCTTCAAACCGGAAAACTGCCCGTCGATTTACCAACTTTGATTCCGGACTATATAGCAAAGATTCCGGATGATGTCATGGACGCCGGACAGTCTCTGAAATATGTAAAAGAGGGCGACGGTACAACCTATCGAGTTTATTCAGTCGGGAAAAACCGGATTGACAACGACGGCATGATTGCATTTAAAAATACTAAGACCCCGGTGATCGATAAAGAAAACGGCGACTGGGTATGGACTTATTAGGTTGCCGTCCCGGGCCTTTTGCGGCCTGATACCTCCTGTTGAATCGTAAGATTTTGCTTTTATTCGCGGGGGTGATCGATCAGGATGGGTGCCTCATGGATCCATTTATTTATCAATATGCCGTCGGTGGATTGGTCTTTGCGGTGGGAATGTATTTCGCCGGACGGCAGGGCTACCTTGGTCTCTCAGGGAGAGGGCTTTTCAACCTGCTGATCATGCTGGGTGGATTGTTGTTCTTCATGGTGCTCCAGGGCTACCTGCAATACGCTCCCATGAGCGAGGCCGAGGCGATTCCCTACACCGGCGAGGCCCGCGCCGACCGGACAATCGGCAAGCCGGTCGATTTCGGGATCATGATCGTCTACATCATCATGATCCTGCTGATCGGAACCTGGTTCGGGCGCCGACAGAAGGGGACGAAAGATTTCTTTTTTGGCGGGCAACGTTTTTCCTGGTGGATGATTGCCTTCAGCCTCGTGGCGACCCTGGTGGGTTCCTATAGTTTCGTGAAATACTCTCAGGCCGCCTACAACTATGGATTTGCATCCAGCCAGTCGTACCTGAACGACTGGGCGCTAATGCCTTTGTTGCTTTTCGGTTGGCTGCCGATTCTCTATTTCTCCCGAATCACTACGGTGCCGGAATATTTCGAACGACGATTTAATCGCAAAGTACGCCTTGCCGCGACGGTCGGAGTTCTTGTCTATCTGATCAGTTATGTCGGCGTGAATCTCTATACCATGGGGACTGTGTTTCAGAATCTCCTTGGCTGGAACGTGATGGGGTCGGCGATACTTATCGCAGGGATCTCTGCTATCTACGTGACTTTTGGCGGGCAAACTTCAGTGATTATGACCGATCTGTTCCAGGGCGTGATGCTCCTCGTAACCGGAATCGTGCTGCTTGTACTAGGGATCCATTACCTCGGCGGGGTGGAGGATTTCCTCAGCCATCTGCCGCGAGGTCACCGTCTTGCGTTTAACAATTTTAATGAGAATCCGACCTTTCCTTCTGTAGGTATATTCTGGCAGGACGCTATGGCGAACTCGGCTTTTTTCTACTTTCTCAACCAGGGCATACTGATGCGCTACATGGCCACCAAGTCGACTCGAGAAGCGCGGAAGGCAGCGATCGCGATGCCGCTGATTCTGATGCCGATAGCGGCGATCGTAGTGGCTTCGGGTGGCTGGATTGGTCAGGCATTTGTTCACGCCGGGGTCCTTCCTGAGATGGAACCGAAAAAGGCATTTTATATCACGGCAGAGTTTCTGTCCCATCCGGGAGTGTTTGGCTTAATTCTCGCGGCGCTGACGGCCGCTCTTATGTCCACAGTCGATACCCTGATTACTGCGGTATCAGCTATTGTGGTGAATGATGTCTATAAACCCATGGTGAATCCACGGGCGAGTGAGAAGCAGTTGCTGCGCACCGCCCGGATCAGTTCCGTAGGTGTCACCTTGTTCGGTATCGCTTTGGTTCCGGTGTTTATGCAGTTCAAAACGATATACGCCGCCCACGGGGCGATGACTGCCGCCGTCACACCTCCTCTGGTGGTGGCGCTGCTGCTTTCTGTATTTTGGCGGCGCTTTACAGCGAAGGCGGCACTTGCAACTATCGTAGGTGGTTTGGTTGCCATCGCGGTGTCCATCTTTGTTCCGGAAATCATTCGGCCTTTTGCTCATGGTGTCCCTATGGATGAAAACTTCAGGGAAGGCCTGTTCGCCGGAGCCCGGCAGTATAAGTTTATGCGGGCTCTGTTTGGTTTAAGTGTCAGTACCTTCATTGGTGTAGTAGTCACCCTGTTTACCAAACCGGAGCCGAAAGAAAAGCAGGCCGGGTTGGTGTGGGGAACGGTAAAGGATGCGATTCGGCGTTACAAAGGATCGGAAGGTAGTGAAAGCGATTCAGCAGAGACCCTTGCGATGCCCCGAAAAGCGGAGGTCGAACAGCCTCTTGAGGGCGAGGCGCAGCTCCCTGTCGTGAGATTGTCAGCCTCGGTGATGAATCGCCTTCGCACAAAGGTTGGAGATCCTATCTATATTACCGACACCCGTTGGTGGTTGGGCGGTTTGAATTCCATGCATGTGGTAGTCGGAGGCCTTGTCGACGGCCCGGACGATGTGGTGGAGATCGGGCCGGAGTCCTACGATATACTGGTGACGGGGCGACGGGATGATAAACAAATTAAAGTGGAACGACTCTACTAGACGGGGAGTTGCATCACATGCCGCATTTCGATTTTGACCTACGCGCTCGTCTCTGGAGCGGATTTGACGAAAGAAGACTTTTTGAGTATAGTGACAAATAAAGGAAGCTCTAAAATGAAATACGAAGCAGGAAGCGTAGCAGAACAGTTGATTGCTGAGGGAAAGATTGAAAATCAGAAAGAAATTGCTCTTAAAATGATCAAAATGGGAATGAGCGATCAGGTGATTGCCGAAGCTACAGATTTGCCTTTGAACACAATCTCGGAGCACCGCCTCAAGTCTGAAGATTGAGAAAATCCCGAGTTTCACTGAACAGGCAGAGGAAAAGGGGCTAAGGAATCGCGTTAAAATGCCGCCACGTGGCAATGCCCTCTGCTGCTGCGGTCTTTGTCTGCTTTACTCGCCCGGTAATTGCATCAATCGCCGGATCTCGCCTGTCTCAACAGGATCGAGCGAGCGGTGGTGACGCGGATCGATGTTCTGAAACGCGCAGGAAAGAATCATCGCGACATCGCAGTGAGTGACAATCAGGCAGGTATTGATTTGCTGATTTTTCTCTACCTCCAAAACCAGTTCAGTTGTGCGTTTTACCACACTGTAGACCGTCTCCGCCCGCCCGGGAATGGCGTTGGGTTGTTTCGGATCGATATCCCAGACATTTTGGTAGTGTTTGTCGGAAAGCAGTTCGAATTCCCCGAAATCCCGCTCAACAAGACGTTGAACTCCGAATTTTCCCGCTGCGATTTCCGCTGTCTGGCGGGTACGCAGGAAAGGGGACATGAGAATCAGCAACGGTGGGCTTTCCTTTATCATTGCCGCAGCTTCATTGACAGATTTTTTCACTTCGGCTCGACCGGTATCGGTGAGCCCGTAGGCATGCTCCGCGGTGGTCAATTGACTGGCGACTATACCCGCCTCGTTAGCTTCACTTTGTCCGTGTCGTAATACGAACCAGCGTTTCGTTAGCGGAGTGGAAAGTGGTGAGCTGTATTCCGGATCCTTCATTGGGGCGGCCGGTTACTTGAATAGGTGCTTTCTCATATAACCGGGAACATTGGTCGTGATCGATTGAATTCCCCACTCTGTCAATCGCAGAGCCCTGATAGGATCGTCAACTGTCCAGGTGTGGCATTCGCATCCCTCCCCTTTAACCGAATTGATGAGATTTTCAGTGAGATGACTGAAGCTGGCACTCAACCCATCGGCCTGAACCGTTTGGAGCCGGGTGAGAATGGACACAAAAGAGGGCGAAAGGTTCCCGGTTTCATCCATTTTTATTGAGACCAACAAGCAGGTTTTGTAGTGAGGAGCCAGGGCTTCAATTGCCTTAATAACCTCGTCTTTAAATGAAATCACAACAATCTGTTCCCGCTTAAGTTCCGATTTTTTCATCTCAGTCAGTAAAGCGGGAACGATTGAGGCTCCGCATTTGATTTCGATATAGATTTTCTTTCCATCAGGGACTGTAGCCATGACATCCCGGAGAGTAGGCATACGCGTGCCTTTGAATTTTGCTTCGTGCGACCTACCGACATCCAGCTTTTGCAAGTCCTCCAAAGTCGTATCTTTGACGATGAGATCCACCCCGGCTGTTTTCTTCGTATTTGCGTCGTGGATACAGACGATATGTCCGTCTTTAGTAAGGTGAAAGTCGCCTTCAATGGCATCTGCGCCCTGTTGCCAGGCCAGGTTGAAGGCGGGCAGGGTGTTTTCGGGAGCATCCTTCGAAGCGCCCCGGTGAGCGACGATGAGGGGTTCTTGCGCCTGGGCCTGACTGATCGTCAGGATGAGTATTACAGCAACTATAGAGAATTTCATGACAAGGTTGCAGTCAACTAGAGCGCAACAAAGACAGTTTGCTAAGGGAAAAACCTACTGAATCGGTGTCCGGAAGTCTGGAAATTATTACGGATTTTGTTAAGGGTCGGCCCCGTGACCGCGCCATCATCCTGCCTGGGCAGAGGCGGGGTGATCCTCTATGCTGTTCACGGATGCGTTTTTCTGTCCTCATTGGCATCATGGCAATCGCCCCTGTAATCGGGCGCGGGAACCCATCTGTGCTGTTTGAAAAATCGATAGCTCCGATTCTGGAAGCCCGGTGCGTGGAATGTCACAATCCGGACCGGATGAAGGGCGAGCTGAATCTCACCACTGCCGAAGGGATCGTAAAAGGCGGTGAATCTGGTCCGGTATTTGAGGCGGGCGATGCGGAGAAAAGCCATCTGTTCGAACTGGTTCATTCCGGCGAAATGCCGAAGAAGGGCAATAAACTGTCGCCTGCCGAAGTGGAGCTGATCCGCGAATGGATAGTGGGTGGCGCGAAGTTTGCCAGTCCTCCGAAAATCACCGCATCGGAAATGACGCAACACGATGTGCTGCCGATCATGCTGGTGCGTTGTGTAGCCTGTCACGGTCGGCAGAAACAGGACGGCGGTCTCGATTTGCGCAACGTGGCGGCTATGAAAAAGGGAGGCAAAAGTGGACCGGCCTTCGTTCCGGGTAAGCCCGACGGCAGCCGGATGATTCAGCGAATCGAAAGCGAAGCCTGTCCGCCGAAAGAACGTTTACTGAGGGATTTCGTCAAGCGACCCGGAAAGTCGGAGGTGAAAAAACTTCGGGAATGGATTCTCGCCGGTGCTCCGATTGGTCAGGTAAAACCCGATGTCGCGACAACAGAGCCCGATCCGCTGGTCTCTGAAGAGGATCGCCAACACTGGGCTTTTCAGCCTCCGGAAAAACCGCCCCGGGGTGATTCGATCGATTTTTTCATCTATAGAAAATTGAAGCAGGCAGGTCTGGATTTTTCTCCGCAAGCTGATCGTGATGCTTTGATTCGCCGTGCCTGGTTTGATTTGATCGGCATGCCTCCTTCAATTTCGGAATGGAAAAAGTGGCGGGACGATCCGGACCCGGACTGGTTTGCAAAAATGGTAGATACCCTGCTCGATTCCCCTCACTACGGGGAACGCTGGGGCCGCTACTGGTTGGATGTGTCCGGTTACGCGGATTCTGAAGGCGGGCTTTCCTCTGATCCGGTTCGCAAGGTCGCCTGGAAATATCGCGACTATGTCATCAACGCTTTCAACAGCGACAAACCCTACGATGAATTTTTGACCGAGCAGATTGCCGGGGATGAATTGCTCGATTCAGAGAATGCCAATCCGGTTACCACGGAAATGGTAGAGAATTTAATCGCGACCGGTTTCCTGCGAATGGGTATTGATGAGACCGGTTCGCGAACCATGAATTATGTAGAGAACCGGATCGGGGTGATCAGCGATGTGATCAGTGTGCTCGGCTCAGGGGTGATGGGCCTGACCATGGAATGTGTGCGCTGTCACACTCACAAATATGATCCCATACCACAGCGCGACTACTACCGGTTGAAAGCCGTTTTTCAGGGTGCGCTCGATGAACATGACTGGCTGACTTTTAAAAATCGCACTTTGAGCACGGCGACGCCGGAGCACAGGCAACGAGTCAAGCAAGTGAATCCACCGCTGGAGTCGGAGTTGAAAAAACTCGAATCATTACGGCGGAAAAAAATAACGGAGTGGCAACGTGAAATGTTAAAGCAACACTACCCTGACCAGCCCGAAGCGGATCGAGAGGCCACTTTCATCGCGCTGCGGCGGGCCGATAACCAACGCAGTCTGGAGCAGCGCAAACTGGTAGAGAAACTGCAAATCGCCCTGTTGATCCCGAACGATGATCAACCGGAGACGGTTCAAAAAGCGCGGGATGAAGTCGAGCAACTCGATCAGCAAATCTATACTACGGAGCGCCGGATGGAGTCGCCGCTAACGATCCGTGCCCTGTTTGACCGGGGTGATCCGTCGCCCACCTATATTTACCGGCGCGGTGAATATCTCAGTCCGGGCCGGCTGGTCGGGCCCGGAGTCCCTTCGGTTTTGACCGATGGCCATACTCCTTTTGCAGTGACCCCGCCTTTCCCCGAAAAAACAGGCCGCCGTCTCGCTTTTGCCAAATGGCTCATCCGGCCGGATCATCCTCTGACCGCACGGGTGATGGTCAACCGGATTTGGTATCATCATTTTGGTGCGGGGATCGTTCGGACACTCGAGAACTTCGGTATGCAGAGCGAACCGCCGACACATCCGGAATTACTGGACTGGTTGGCAGTCGAATTTGTGGAGCGGGGCTGGAGCATCAAAGAAATGCATCGGCTGATTCTCAACTCGCGTGCCTGGCGTCAGGTGGGGGAAATCACAAAAGATCGACAGGAACACGATCCGCAAAATAAGCTTTTGTCCCGAATGTCTCTCCGGCGGATGGATGCCGAGGCATTGCGCGATTCGTTACTGCACATTGCCGGAAAGCTGGATACTACGGCCGGTGGATTGCCGGATGGAATCACCGTGAATCGCGAAGGTTTCGTCAACGCCAAAGCGATGGCGTCGGGCGGTTGGCGGCGAAGTGTCTATATCCAATACCGGCGAACGGAAATCCCGTCGATGATGGCAACTTTTGATTACCCGGAAATGGGTCCCAATTGTGTATCGCGATCAACTTCGACCATTTCACCGCAGAGCCTGATGTTGATGAATAATCAGCGGGTCCGGGAATTGTCCGGGGCACTGGCGGAGAGAATTGCGCAATCCGGGACGAAGGATCGAATCGGTATGCTCTATCACCTCGCAATGACCCGGGCGCCGACTCCGGCAGAGCGTGAGTTGGGGGAGGGGATGTTGAATCAAACAGGAGTCGAAGGATGGCAAGCTTATTGTCACGCCGTGCTGAATTCGGCGGGATTTATCTATATTGATTAACACGATGAAAAGACGCGATTTTTTTCAACGAACCAGCGATGGCATTTTTGGAGCGGCACTGGCGCATCTTTTTACCAATGATCTTTTAGGCGCGGAGCATCTGCCCGGTGTAAACACCCATCACCCGGCGAAGGCCCGGTCGGTTATCCAGCTGTTTATGAACGGCGGGCCGAGTCAGATGGATTTGTTTGACCCCAAACCGGTGCTCAACAAGTTCGACGGCAAACCCTACCCGGGAAATGTCGATGAAGTAGGCAATTCCGGCACAGCAAAGATCGGGGTGATGATGGGCGGTCAGTATCCCTTCGCCCGGCACGGCAAGTCGGGAATGTGGATGGCGGATGTGCTTCCGCACACCGCGAAAATGGCGGATGATATTTGCCTGATCAATTCGATGTGGACCGACCATCCCAATCATGACAATGCCCTGTATAAAATTCACAGTGGTCGACTGTTTATGGGCTACCCAACCCTGGGGGCGTGGACAACCTACGGTCTTGGATCGGAAAATGAGAATCTGCCGGCTTATGTTGTGTTAAACGACCCGCTCGGTCTACCAAAGAACGGAACCCGAAACTGGACTTCCGGATTCCTTCCGCCAACGTTTCAGGGAACACCGTTTCGGCCAACGGGTTCACCGGTATTGAATCTGAAACCGCAATACGAAGAGCCATCCGAAGTAACCGAATCGGCCCGCGGCCTTTTGAGTAAGCTCGATGAGATCCACCGCAGAGAACGGCCCGGGTATCCGGAGTTGGATGCCAGAATCAAAAGCTATGGGCTGGCTGCGCGGATGCAACTAACCGCCGGGGAAGCGCTCGATTTGAATCAGGAAAAAGCTCATACCAGGGAGATGTATGGCATCGGTGAAAAAGGCACGGATTCCTACGGGCGGCGCTGTCTGCTGGCCCGGCGCCTTGTGGAGCGCGGGGTTCGTTTTGTGCAACTTTTCCTCGAGGAACAGCCGTGGGACAGTCACTCTGATTTGAATGCCAATCACCGGGCTATTTGTCAGCGCACCGATAAACCGGTCGCCGGCCTGCTGCGTGATTTGAAACAGCGCGGTCTGCTCGATTCGACACTGGTTATTTTCGGTGGTGAATTCGGGCGGACCCCCACTTCACAAATTATCGGCGATGACTATTCCGGTCGCGATCATAATATGCAGGCGTTTTCCAGCTGGATGGCCGGCGGGGGGATCAAGGGTGGTACTACCTATGGCAAAACCGATGACTTTGGGCACGCTGTAGTCGAAGATCCGGTTAGTGTTCATGATTTCCATGCTACCATTCTGCATTTGCTGGGGCTGCATCATCAGAAACTGTTTTTTGAGCGCAGCGGTCTGGAAGAGCGATTGACCGGATTTGAAGAACCACGGGTAGTAAAAGAGATTCTGGCATGAAACGCCGCGAACTACTGAAAACGACTCTGGCGACAGGCGCTTCAACTGTTTCGGTGAGTAAGGCAAGTGAAAGGGGGCCGTTGGGGATAGTCGATACCAATATCAGTCTTTTCCGATGGCCGTTTCGCAGACTGCCGCTTGATGAGACCAGTCTTCTGATAGAGAAATATCGAGAGCTGGGAATTGTGAAGACTTTCGCCGGCAGCTTTGAGGGTATTTTGCAGCGCGATATTTCCGCAGTGAATACCCGCCTTGCAGCGGAGTGCGAGAAGCATCCTCAATTACTGCCGATGGGATCGATCAATCCGATGCTGCCGGGATGGGAGGAGGATGTGAAGCGATGCCAGGAGATTCACGGTATGTCAGGAATCCGGCTTTATCCCAACTATCACGGCTACACGTTGGCAGATCGCTGTTTTTCCCAATTGCTCACACTCGCAAACGATGCCGGCATGTTTGTTCAGATCGCGGCCGTCTTCGAGGATGTCCGGACCCAACCTGATCTGTTGCGGGTGGCTGATACCCAATTGCAACCATTGCTGGAAAATCATGGCGTAACGATTCAAATATTGAACTATCGACCGAAGCGGGATCTACTCGAAAAATTGGCTGAGGTGCCCTCAATCTATTTTGATACCGCCCGGATCGATCAAACGGATGGAGTGGCCCAATTTTTGAAGACGATTCCGCCGGAGCGGGTTTTGTTTGGTACTCATGCTCCCTTTTTACTACCGGAAGCATCATTGATCCGGGTGCATGAGTCCGGTTTACCGGATGCGACACTGCGTATGGTCATGCAATCCAATGCGGAGGCTCTACTTCGATGATGAATCACTTTGGTCTTCCGTCTGATGAAATCCTTGCGAGCTACCGGATCTGGGATTCGTATTTCCTGCCATCCTACCGGAATTTCGAAGCGGATATGGAGCGGTCGAAGCGGGCTGTCGAGATTGGTAAGATAGAAAAGCTCTGTTATTTCGCTCATGTAGGAATCGGCACTACTACAGATGCGAAATATGAAAAATCTGTAGTAGAGAAACCGGATCTGGTTTCCGGGCCTTTACGCCGGTGGCCGGATCTTTTGCTGGGGATGATTCATCTAAACGTAAACGATGTCGCCGCCTCAATTGATGCCATAAACCGCTGGATTCGCGACGGGGAAATGCGCGGAGTCTACTTCGCCGGTGGCGGCCCGGGTGCCCTGCCTTGTTCTCATCTCAATATGATTCCCCTCATCGAGCGCTTGCAGGAGCTGGGCGCAGTCATCATGCAGCACACCTGGCATGTCACCGGCGGCAAGACGAGTCCGGGGCATTCGCTGCCATCCGAGCTTGCCGAACTGGCAGCGAACTTTCCGGGACAGAAATTTATCTGTGCCCACGCCGGAGGCGAATGGGAAAAAGGAATTCGAGCGGTTCGTGACTCGCCGAATATCCTCGTCGAAACCTCGGGATTTGACGCCACGGCCGGTTTTATCGAAATGGCAGTCCGCGAGCTGGGTCCGGAACGAATTATTTTCGGCAGCCATCTGCCCTCGCGATCCCTCGGCACCGAGCTGGGGAAAATCGTGGGCGCGAATATTTCCGATGATGACCGGAGATTGATTCTCGGTGCGAATTTTCGAAAGCTGTTAGGTATGTAGTGATGCCGCATAACCGATTTGTCCGGTTTGGAGTTGTTGTCGGGGCGTGATGTTGAGTAGGATTGAGTTCCGGTAACTCCATTTCCCTGTATGCAAAAATATTCCGCCATCGTTTTGATCCTGCTTCTCTGTCTTCGTGCTGAAGGGCGTCCTCAACTGCAGTTTCTAAATGGCAGCAGCGAAGATATGGAAGTTTTCTGGTTGAAGGCAGACAGCGAGCGCATTTCCAATGGAGTCATCGGTCCCGGCAAAAATTCCGTGATCCACACGACGCTGGGACACAAATTCGTTGTGGCAGGCAGGGATGGAACGGAATTTTCCGTTACCAGTCAGGTGGCCGGTACAGGCGTTTCGATACGATCCACCGGACAAACTCGGTATTCCGTCTTTCTATACTCAGAGAATCAGTGCCGGCGGGTTTCCTGTAGTGGCATCAGCAAAAGTAAATCCCTACGCGTTAAAAGAGGCTGCTTATCTGGTGGAGCAAATGCTGGTAAATCGCCCGGACGTCCGCCAGGCGATGATCAACAGTGGTGCCCGTCTTTGTATTCTGGCATGGAACGAGTTCACTACCGATCAACCCGAGTGGAAGTGGCTGGCAAAGCAACCGGTCGATATCCTGGGTGTTTCGGCCCGCGATTACAGGGATGCCCGGGCTCGCGGAATGGGCGGCAGCCTGACCGACCCGTTCTGTTCCTGTGCTGAGGAAAATTTGCTTTGTTATCGCGGCGATCCTTATTCGACTGAAAATATTTTAATCCATGAACTGGCGCACAATATTCACTTGCGCGGCATGTCGAACATTGATCCCGAATTTGATTCACGGGTAAAAACTACGTATGAAGCGGCATTGAAAGCCGGTCTCTGGAAGGGGAAATACGCTTCGGTAAATCATCACGAATACTTTGCCGAAGGCGTTCAAAGCTGGTTTGATAACAACAGGGAAAATGATCACGATCACAATCATGTCAATACCCGGGAGGAACTCATTACATACGATCCCGGGCTCGCCGCATTGTGCAGAGAAGTATTTGGCGATACCACTTTTACCTATACCAAACCGGTCACACGATTGCATGGCCACCTGGAAGGATATGATCCCGCCAAAGCCCCTAAATTCGTATGGCCAAAACGGTTGGATGAAGCACGCAGGAAAATTCGCGCTGCCGCTGAGGCCCGTTCTGCAGTCAAAGTTCAGTAGATCTAAAAGTCGGGGCAAATTTCGTAAACCGCAAAAAAGCGAATTTCTTTACTGATTTTAATTGAGCGGGCACCAGGATGAAAAGGTTATGAGGGAAGACGCAGCAGGAACCGGTCGGCGGAAAGTGATTTTCTTGATCCTTTTCATCATAATTGCATCCCTCTTGATTTTCAAAGCCGCGACCATCGGGTGGGAGCTGCTCCGGCCAAAGTTATTCGATCCAGCGGTGGATCTGGCCTACGTCGTCAAAGGTAAATCAAAACAGTTGAAGAGTTCGAAGCTCCGGGAAATATCGTTTCAATTTATTCCCAATGCCGCCAGGGCTAAAAAATCGCCCAGGTTCAATACAGCCGTAAAGATTGAGGTTATATTGCGTCCCCGTCCCGGCAACCCGATGAGATCAGGCATTCTGGTAAACAGCTGGTCTCACACCACGGTTCACAACCGGTTTGTCAAAGTCGAAGATTCGATGGTGGCGCAGCATGAATTTGGACAACCCTTCACAATCACACTTGAGAAACGCGGCTCCGATATTTTTTGGACAGGTTTGGAATAATCGCGACTTGTCACGGGTTCTGCTTTTTCAAGGATTCCTGAGAGCATTTGTCTGCAGTAGTCGGGAATTGGCGTATTGACCGGTGAAAAACGAATTTCGCATTTTTTACCGAAATCCTGTAACCTCGTCCGGTGGATTCCTCAGGAAAGGGGTATATGAGTGATAACAAAGAAATCGGAACCGGGCTGCCGGAGTCGGATGATGAGAAATCTGTTGCCGGGATCTGTCCGAACTGTGGCTCGGAAATTCCCGAAGAGGCCCCCGGCGGGATTTGTCCCAAATGTGCTTTGATCGAAGCGGCCGCACCTCCCGAAAGCGGCACCATCCCGATGTCGGGCCCGGGATTTGTCCCGCCTTCGCTGGAGAAAATTGCCGGGGCTTTTCCCCAACTGGAAATCATCGAGCTGGTCGGCTGTGGAGGGATGGGCGCAGTGTACAAGGCCAGACAGCCGAATCTTGATCGGTACGTGGCTCTGAAAATTTTGCCGCCGTCCCTCGCGGAATCGCCCGCTTTCACGGAGCGATTCAGTCGCGAAGGTCGATTGCTCGCCAAATTGAGCCATCCGAATATCGTCGGTGTGTATGATTTCGGTGAAAGCGGTGGATTCTACTTTCTAATGATGGAGTTCGTCGACGGTGTCAATCTGCGCCAGGCGATGCGGGCCGGGCGTTTTACACCGGAGCAGGCGATAGAGATTGTTCCGGAAGTTTGTGAGGCGCTTCAGTTTGCCCACGACGAAGGGGTTCTTCATCGTGACATCAAGCCGGAAAACATTCTTCTCGACGCAAAGGGGCGCGTCAAAATCGCAGACTTTGGAATTGCTAAACTGGTAGGCGAAGGCGCTGCTGCTGATGTCGCCCTGACAGGAACCATGATGCCGGGCACACCGCAATACATGGCACCGGAGCAAATCGAGCATCCGAACATCGTCGATCATCGCGCTGATATCTACTCGCTGGGAGTTGTGTTTTACGAAATGCTCACTGGAGAGCTGCCCATGGGCCGGTTCGCGGCGCCGTCGGAAAAAACTGCGGTTGATTCCCAAATCGACGAAATTGTTTTTCGGTCCCTCGAAAAAGAACGGGATCGGCGGCAGCAGTCAGCGAGTCAGGTCAGGACGGAAATTGAAGGGGTTTCCGTCGAGACACTCGCAAAAATCCGTCATCCCGGGTATGAGATTCCGGTAGCAGGTCAGGGCCCCGATATTCCATCCGGAGGAAATCGGGCCGCGTGGGTCGTCGGCACCGGTGTCGTTCTTCTGCTACTGTTTTGCATCACCCTTCTTTTCGCGAATCAGGCAGGCGCCATGCAAATGAGGCAGGAGGCTACCCGGGCGAGCCGGATTGTGAAAGAAGCAGCTCTGAAGAAAGACCTGCTCCAAACCCGGGTCGCGGAATTACAAAATCAAATCCGGAAGAATCCAGACAGTCCCGAGTCTGACAAAGCAAGAAAAGAACTCAGCGAACTGAATACAGAAATAGAGCAAATGGCGGACAGGCACACCGTCGTAGCACCCACCGTAGTTCTCACACCCGTCGCCCCGTTCATCGTGACAGGTTTGATCTTTTTCTGTGTTTGCCTGCCGGGAACCATTATGGGTTGGAGAAGTCTGCGCCGGATCCGAGCCCTGGGCCTCTCCGAAGGAAAAGGCAGCGCCCTGTTCGCCGCTCTATTCCTGCCCCTCTTATTTCTCTCCGGTCTGTTCGTCGGGTTTAGTGGTTTGATTCTGAACCGGGCACCGGATTGGATTGGAATTTTGATAGCGGCGATCGTACTTCCCGTTTGGGTAGCAAGTCTTGGGATTGCGATCTGGCGGACTCGAAAATGGTTGGATTCTCCGGCTACGGAGCAGGAACGCGCTCTGGCTCTCGAAATAGTGTCCCGCCCCGTCAATCCATGGCCCCTGCAGATCCTTTGGCTTCTCATTGTCGCTATTCTTGTGTCCCTGCCACTACTCTTTACGGCGAGAATCGGAACCACTTTGGGATTCTTTGAGCTACTTATCATCGGCGGGATTCTGGCCGGATTTGCCGGTCTGCTTACCGCACTCTTTAGAAGGGGGACAAGTAAAGAAACACCTGCAAATTATAATCCCTGGCCCAAAAGGGTTTTCTGGCTGATTATTATCCTGTTCGTAATTCCTCCGGTCCTGGGTGCTATAGGTCTAGTCATCCCCTACTTTGCATTTCGCGACACCAACCTGGGAAACTATACCGTGGAAGTCCAAAATCTGGAACAAGTGGACAATGTCGTGCGGTTTAATATCTATACCCATCTTTACGGGGAAGACGATGTGGTCTTCCGGTTTCGATATACCGGCCCTGCGTTTTCAGTTGAGGGCAGTCCCTGGCAAAATAGTCTAATTCCCGGTGACAGCACGGAATGGCGGATCACCAGGACGAATGCGGATCATTACGAACGCATCACTCTCGCTTTTCCGGACAAACGGCGAGCCAATATGGCGGTTCGATGGATTCAGGCAACCGGGAAGCCGCCGGGGAAAGCGAACCGGGACATCACTTACATCAAATTCTTTGATGTAGCTGCCGAGAGGGGCAGCTGGAGGGCATGGCTCGATGCAAAATCAGATCCTTCGCCCGGTGCCGGGAAGTTGAAGTAAAGCGCGTAGATCAAACGGTATTTCCATGAATCAATCAGAATCCTTTCATACCACACACTGGACGCGAGTTCTGGCGGCGAAAGGTGATACCGAGGATTCGCGACTCGCTCTATCCGATCTCTGTGATACCTATTACGATCCCGTCCATGCTTACATTCAATATACCGTTCGCGATGTGCCTGCGGATATGGTCCGCGATTTAACCCACGAGTTTTTCGCCGGACTTCTGACGCGTCCCGGGTTGGATTCTTTAGAACGGGGGCGCGGTAAATTTCGAAGCTATCTACTTGGCGCGGTAAAGAATTTTCTATCGGACTGGAGGATCAAACAAGGTGCCGAAAAGCGCGGAGGCAATCAGGAACACACCGAAGTTGATGAAGATACCGCAACTTCCCCTGCAAACGACGCAACTTATGACCGGCAGTGGGCCTATGCCGTTTTAGGACGTGCTCTCTCACTATTGGAGCAGGAGCATCGCGACGCCGGTAAGCTCGATCATTTTGAAAACCTGAAACCCTGGTTAAATGGAAATGCGACCGAACTTTCCCAGGCGGAAGTTGCGCAAAAGCTGGGCATCAGTGAGGGTGCTGTTAAAGTGGCGATCCACCGTTTGAGGAAACGCTTTCGCACCCTGATCCGGTCCGGGATTGAGGAGACAGTTCTGAGCGAGGAAGAGGTCGGAATCGAGCTGAATTATCTGATCGAAGTTCTTCGGTGAGGTTGATTGTTAGATCGAATGGAACCAACCATTCTTTGAAGAATCGGCACATTCAGGGAAAAGTAATCCAATGACGCAAAACAAATCAGGAAAAACAGTCATTCTCACCGGGGCTGGCATTTCGGCTGAATCGGGGTTGCAGACCTTTCGCGATGCAAACGGTTTGTGGGAGGGACATCGCCCGGAAGAGGTAGCCACACCGGAGGCGTTTGCTTCGAACCCGGATATGGTTCACCGCTTCTACAATGCAAGGAGGCAAAAGCTGGCGGAAGTGAAACCGAACGCAGCGCATCAGGCTCTCGTCGATCTGGAAAATTATCTCGGAGATGACTTTTTGCTGATCACTCAAAATGTCGACGACCTCCATGAAAGAGCCGGCATCCAACGGGTCATGCATCTACACGGCGAGTTGCTGAAAAAGCGCTGCTCATGGTGTAATCAAGTGGACCGGTGTGATTCGGACCTGAGCGTATCTGACGTCTGTCCGGTCTGTGATCGCCCTGAGGGTATGAGGCCGCACATCGTTTGGTTTGGCGAGATGCCCTTCCGGATGGAGGAAATTATCAACGCAATCAAAGAGGCTGATCAATTTTGGGCGATTGGCACCAGCGGACAGGTATATCCTGCCGCCGGTTTTGTTGAAATCGCGAAATCGGCAGGAGCTTCCACAGTAGAGATGAACCTGGAAGCAGCGTCCAATTCGTCCCTGTTTGATGAATCGATTATCGGGCCGGCAACCGAAACTCTGCCGCCCTTTGTTGGTGCCTTGATTGCATCATAACAGAAGTCGAAAACGCTTTACTGAAAAATGGCTGACCGCGTCCCGATGTGTGTAGCTGGTTTTTGCTGAAAAACGGGATTATGTGACTGCCATGAATTCGAAATTCTTACTCTTCTCATTGCCTTGTATTCTGATAGGCACTGCAATCAACGCCTGTTCAGCGCCGGGCCTGTGGACAGATCCCGGAGATGAAAGCCTGCCGCCTTCCTTCCCTGTCCAGGGCGAATATGCCGGGGAAAAACTCGGGGCTCAGGTGATCGCACTTGGCAAAGGCCAGCTTCACGCCGTGTTATATACCGGCGGCCTTCCCGGTGCAGGTTGGGATGGGAAAAACCGTAGTTTGCTGACGGGAACGATCGATGGCGAGGGCGCCACATTTTCACCCGCCGAAGGAAAGCGGAAATATCTGGCCGGGCCGGCCGCCGAATTTTCCGCTACCTCAACCTTTCCGCCGCAAGGCCACTTGCCCTGCACCGGTGCGATATCAGGCGATCAATTCACCATCACAGACGACACCGGAAGAACTCTCTCACTGAAGAAAACTCAACGCGTCAGCCCTTCCATGGGTGCGACCGCTCCGTCAGGAGCCAAAGTGCTTTTCGACGGCACCCATGCCGACGCCTTCAACGGCGGCCGTTTCGATGCCGCCACCAAACTTCTCAACACCGATGGGAAGGACATCCGCACCAAAGACAAGTTCAACAACTACACAATGCATATCGAATTTATGCTACCCTTCAGGCCGGATGCTCGCGGTCAGGGCCGCGGGAACAGCGGTTTCTATCAGGTGGATCACTACGAAGTCCAAATTCTCGACTCCTTCGGGTTGGAAGGGAAAAACAACGAATGCGGCGGTGTCTATACCAAAGCTGAGCCAATCGTAAATATGTGCGCCCCGCCTCTCAGTTGGCAAACCTATGATGTGGAATTTACCAATTCTGTCGCAGATGAAAACGGCAACAAGGTCAAGAACGCTTTTATCACAGTGAAACATAACGGAGTCACCATCCATGACAATCTTGAGATCAGCGGCAAGACCGGTGGATCTCGAAAAGATCCCGAAGGCACTCCCGGTGTGATCAAGCTACAGGGCCACGGTAATCCGCTGCAGTATCGTAACATCTGGATCGTGGAACGCCCCTGACTTGGCCAAAAGAAACGCATCGCCACATCGGCGTGGATACGACCGAATTCTACCTCCGTGACCACAGGACGATACCGATGATGGCGAGAGAAAGGAGAACGAGAATAATCCGACCGGATTTGCTCTTAGCGGCATCACAGAGGAGTCAAAGCATGGTGAACAGACTCCGCTGTTTTTCAGAATTTACAAGCCTTCTTCACCTTCCGCTACTGACAGGGGGTTGGTTGTTCAAGGAATTTTTTATCGAAGCGTCGGTCAGGCTGGGTTTGAGAGGGGGCGGTATAAATCTGTATGGCCTTATGATAGAAGCTAAGAGGCTTTACGCCACCGTCACCTGATCACAAAGGTAGACATTCTGGATCGCATTGAGCAATTCTACGCCGTCTTCCATCGGGCGCTGGAAGGATTTGCGTCCGGAGATCAGTCCCATTCCGCCAGCGCGTTTGCTGATGACTGCTGTCGCCACCGCGTCATGGAGATCGTTGTTTCCCGAGGCTCCACCACTGTTGATCATGCCGGCTCGTCCCATGTAGCAGTTGGCGACTTGATAACGGCAAAGGTCGATTGGGTGCTCGCTGCAAAGCTCGCTGTAGATTCGCGGGTCGAATTTTCCGTAGCTGGATTCGCCCATATTCAGCGCCTGGTAACCGCCGTTGTTCGTAGCCATCTTTTGCTTTATGATGTCGGCCTGGATTGTGACACCCAGATGATTGGCCTGACCTGTCAGATCGGCCGCCGAGTGGTAGTTTGTTTCGCCGGTCTTGAAGGCACTGTTTCGAAGGTAGCACCACAATATAGTACCGAGTCCGAGATCATGGGCATAGGCGAAAGCTTCCGCGATTTCCACAATCTGTCGCCTGCTTTGCTCTGAACCGAAATAAATCGTCGCGCCGACCGCCGCAGCTCCCATCTCTGCCGCCTGTTCCACTGTTCCAAAGAGAACCTGGTCGAATTGATTCGGCAGGGTCAGCAGCTCGTTGTGATTGATCTTCACAATGAACGGAATTTTGTGCGCATACCGGCGACTCATCATCCCGAGAACGCCGAAGGTCGAAGCCACTGCGTTGCAGCCTCCCTCTATGGCAAGTTTGATGATGTTCTCCGGATCGAAATAGATCGGGTTCTTTGCAAAGCTGGCCCCGGCGGCGTGCTCGATCCCCTGGTCTACTGGTAAGATCGAAACATACCCGGTCCCGGCCAATCCACCGTTGCTGAGAATTCGCTCGAGATTACCCAAAACCCGGTTGTTCCGATTCGATTGAGACCAGACCCGGTCAACGAAATCGCCGCCGGGAAGGCTGAGGCTCTCTTTTTTTATTTTAGGAGAATCGAATTCAAGCAATTTTTTGCTGTCATCGCCGAGTATTTCCTGAATTTGATCAATCATTTTTTTTGAATAGGCACGCCACAGTGTCTCAGGCGGCAAAGTTTCGCTACGCTCCACTTGCTAACAAGTTGCGCAAAAATTGTTCCGAGGTGAGTTATCGGCCTGCCCCATGTATTTCAACGAACCATTTGCATACCGCGCGCATCAAGCTTTCTTCCAGTGACGCAGAAACAGGCTGGGGAAAACTATTCTGTACGGGGGCGCCTGTACGGGGTCGGTCAACAAATTTGAATAATCGATTTCTTGATTTTGAATTTGTTGACTGACCCTTGAAATTTAAAGAACTATCTCAGTTTCTTTGCCTATGCACCGAAAAGGTGCAACGAGTCGGAAAGCTTCTCAACTTCCGCTTTTTCGGCGGTTGGTACACAACGCACTTCGTTGCCTTTCAAGTTCTACTCTCTGGTATGCCGGAATGTAACGATTTTTCGGCAGCAGAATTTCACTTAATTAGTCGCCAACGACAACACATCGGAAACCGTTGGCACCGAAACGTTCATCTGCTTCGTAGCCGAGACGGCATGATGACCGAAGTGGAATTTCACGGTTCGCGAACCACGAACCACCCCGCAATGCACGATATTTGCGGCCTCCGCCGTCGTCCCAGTCCAAATTTTTCCATTTTTCCACTACATCAGGGTCATTCATCGAATTGACGTACCAATCTTCGCACCATTCCCAAAGGTTTCCTCCCAGGTCAAAGAAGCCGAATCGGTTCTCACGGAAACTCGCGACACGGGACGAGCGCGGGTTTCCGTCAAAGTAGCTCTCGATTACTGAGAAGTTATTGCCTGCTAAAGCCCCTATTTTCGCCTCTGTTCCTGCGTAATTTCCGGCATCTACCGTGGGCGGAAAAATGCTCCCCCACGGGTATTTACCGAATCCAACGGCTAGACTCCACTCCGCATCCGTAGGTAGGCGATACAGTAGACCGGTTTCTGCGGGCTGTTTCGAAAGCCAGGCGTTGAACGCCTTAGCATCATTCCAGCTCACGCATGATACTGGATGATCTCTGGTCTGGGGGCAACTGCCCGGGAAGCGTGGATTTTTCCAGTTGCCTCCAACCTGTTTATAGTTACCACCACTTTCCACAGTGTAGGCTCCCTGCGTCGCATTGTAACCTGTCGAATTGACGAACGCTTCGAAATCTCTGACCCGGGTTTCGGTTCTGCACATATAGACTCCGGATTTGGTTGGTAACGGGATAAATTCCATTCCCAATGAATTCACAAAAGGTAAATCTTTAGTCGCCCTGTTCAGTCTGTCTTCGGCTCTGGGTTTTTCCGGTGTAACCGAAGGTGGAGGAGATACTGGCTGAGATTTCGACATTCCAGTAGCCAGGAAAGATTTGGACCGGAAAATCTTTCCGGAACCGTCGAACTTCAGCCAGGGAACTTGCTGCTGCCGTGTAATTTTCTGGACACGATCACTAACATTAAAAAATGCATCCATTAGATCTTGTCCTCCCCTGGGCAATACTTCCAACAGTGCTTGAGTAAAAGGGCCATGCTCCGCTCCATCACTGGCTTTCTGTTTAGGAGCAGCCGCGAGAATCATCAGCGTATCCTGTGGAATTCTGTCATCTGTATAAGTAACCAGTCCGCCTCCGCTTCTGTTGATGCCTCTACCAGTGGGCCTGTTCCTGCAGGCATCAACAAGTACTATTTTCGCTCCTGCAGTAGACTCTGAAAGTTCGCCGGTCAGATTCATCAGGTTAATTCCTGTGGCTCTCAAGACAGCTTCAGACTGGGCTGCTCGTTCCACTTCAGCATCAACTGGCAGTATAAAGTTTTCCTTACCATCGATACTTTCCATTCCGTGACCCGCGTAAAACAAGAGAACGATCCCGGCATCTTTCGACTTTTTCTTAAATAGCTCGAATTGTTCCAGAAACGAAATCTCGTCCGGATTCACTGAAAAAAGAATATCTTCCTGAGCGAAACCTAATTTGTTCTTCAGCATGTCCCGAACGGCAGTTGCATCCCGAACTGCGTTTTCGAGAGGGGCGGTTGAGTATTCGTCGATCCCCACAACAAACGCTACCCGATCAGCACAAAACCCAAACGGACCCAATATTAACCCAAATAATCCAGCGATGCAGAATGGAAGGTGGCTCATAAAGACTCCCAACTAGATACATCTGAATCGTAAGAATCGCGACCTGATTTCAATAAATTAATGCGATTGTCAAACAGAAACACCGTCCAGTAATGGTTCCCTCAGAGTTTGGTGGTTCGAACCTGCTCAGTATGCTCCGTCTCACGGTTCATCATTCAGGTGGCTGTCGAAGGACACGGATTACGTCGAGGGCGAGCCAAAAAGGCCCACGAAGTTATCGCCCGGATTCGCGATGTGGTGGAATGTGAGGCGGACAACTATCCACTGAATGGTACAACCTTTTGCGGCCAATTATTTGTCTATATGCTTGAATGGACCTACTCAAATCTCGAAGCGTGTTGCTTGATGTAACTTCTGCGGTAAACGGTCTATAGTATGTAGGTAACAGGCGATAATAGATTGTTTTTTTTTGGTGAAAGGACAGTCTGTTCCAGGCTGGGAATGGAAGGCAGAATGTAAAGTAACGGCAATCTTAAGAATTAAGCGTCGTAGTACTCGTCAATTTACCTCTCTTTCCGTAGCCGCCTGAATTTCAAAATGAAGTTGCACAATCTTTTCGACATGAGGAAGACAATCGTCAGTAAAAAACTCCCTCGCTCGATTGATCCGGTAAGGCGCCAGAAGCTTGTGAATTGATTGCTCAAGCTCGTAGAAATTTTTCGTGTCCTTTTTACAGATCACTCGAAATCGAAACGGCACGCCAGTTGTATAGAGTTGACCGATACGTGTTTCGACATCGATGGTTGTAATGCCTATTTTGATGATTTCCTTCCCTTCCTGAGTGTACCTCATTGTTTCATTGGAAGTGCGTGAATCCAGGCATTAAGCTTCGAAATT
>JARGOZ010000318.1 GCA_029213025.1 Verrucomicrobiales bacterium | reverse complement strand
AAAGTTCCCCGGACGGCAAAAAATGGACGACCAACAACGAAGCGAAGCTGGCAATCAAAATCACTCCCCCCTGGTATAACAACTGGTGGTTCAGATTGGTGACAACGATGGCCCTGATCATCGGTGGATTTTTCATCGTGAGATCTGTCTACCAAAACCGAATCCGGGCAATCGAACGACGGGAATCAAAAATCAGTGCCGAGCGGGACAAAGCCGAAGTGGCTCTCGCCCGCCAGCTCCAACATGCGGTTCTTCTCGAGAGAACCTCGCGGGGACTAAACCAGAGCGGCCGGGAGGATGAAATTTTTTCCAGCCCACTGAAAAACCTCGCTGACCACTTTGAAGTGGATCACGGATTGATCTACCGGATCACAGACCTGGCGGAAAATAAATACGGTGTAAAGCTCATCGCAAACCATTCGGCGGATGGAAAACCAGCTCTGCCACCGCTGAAACTTGAATTCCTCGATCCCTCGATTCAGCAGGCACTGCGGTCCGAATCGTCTTTCGCCGTCAGTCCTCCCCGGGTGATTGCAACCTTTCTCAATTCCATTGAATCCCCGCCATTAATCCGGTCCGTTCTCTTCGTCAGCACCCGGTATTTGAACCGGCCCAACGGCGTGATTGTCCTTCTGTCCGGTAGAGCTACCGAAGAGTGGGGAGAGGATGAAATCAAATTGATCAATGCCCTGTCGCCCCAGTTTGGAATGTCGATCGCTCAGATGAGTCTGGCGGAAAAAGAACAGCATTATCTCATCCATCTCGAAGAGGCAAGACACCAGGCAGAGGTAGCCAACCGGGCGAAGAGCGATTTCCTCGCTAAAATGACCCACGAACTCAGAACTCCGCTAAACTCGATCATCGGCTTTACCGAAATCCTGCAGGAGGATCATACTCTTTTGCCGAAACAGCGGGAGCTGGTTGAGATCGTCAATAACAGTGGCGATCACCTTCTCGATGTGATTAATGACATTCTGGATCTGTCCAAAATCGAAGCCGGCAAAATCGAGCGCAGCGACGAAACTTTTGATCTGCTGCCTCTGTTGAAATCAGTATATGAAATGCTGGGCATGAAAGCGAAAGCCAAAAAGATAGGCTTCGAGTTCGCGGCAAGAACAGCCCTTCCCGATAAAATCCATACCGATCGCAGCAAAATTCGCCAGACTTTGATCAACCTGCTAGGCAACGCAATCAAGTTCACCGATCAGGGCGCAGTGAGCCTTGCCGTTAGTGCAGCGGCTTATGGAGAACCGGTCGAGGAGAACGGCATGATGAAGCGAAAAGTGCGCCTTTCCTTTGAAGTAGCTGACACCGGTAAAGGAATTTCCAGTGAAGAGGTGCCCAAATTGTTTGAAAAATACGGACAGACCGAATCCGGCAGAAGATCTACCGAGGGAACGGGACTCGGGTTGCCGATTGCCCGCAGTTTCATCCAGCTTTTAGGCGGGGATATTGTCGTTGAATCAGAGTACGGTCGCGGAACCGTTTTCAAATTCTACTTCGAGTGCGAAGAGGTCGCCGCTCTGGAAGCCGAATCTGCCGCGTCTTCGATAACCGAACGCTCCGCTCAGAAAATCTCCGGAATCACCTCTTCCTACACGGAAAAAGTTCGGATTCTCATCGCCGAAGATCAGCCCAACAACCGGCTTCTTCTACGCAAGATTCTCGGTCGCGCCGGTTTCGAATTGCAGGAGGCTTCAAACGGAAAAGAAGCCGTCGAGTTATCGAATGCCTGGCACCCGCATCTTATCCTTATGGATGAAGATATGCCGATAATGAAAGGTAGCGAAGCAACACGGGAGATCGTCCTGCACGCCAACGGAAATGAACCAGTGATCGTTTCACTTACCGCCTACGCCCTCGAGCAGGCGAAACAGAGTGCGATCGAAGCCGGTTGCAAAGATTTCGTCGCCAAACCTTTCAAAGCCCACGAAATCTTCTCCGTTATTTCCCGCCACCTCGATCTGGAATACACCTTCGAAGATGCGGCTTGATCAGTTTGTGGCAGAGTGTAACCAGCCATGGCTGACTATCTCTACTCTGACGGAAACGGAAATGTCTATCATCTGAACGGTCTCGTTTTGACCTACGACCCGGTTGAAACGATTGAAAGTTCCAGCGGAACCTACTGCGGGGGCACCTCTTCCAAATCGGAGATATCCGAAGCGCAGCGCGAGGCTTTGATCGAAATGTTCCAGGCAGCTTTCAAAAATCGCACGTTCCGCGCCGACACACGAAACATCGGTTCGGCGGAAATCAGACGAATCGAAGCGGAGGAAACCTTCAAAGTCATCCTTGCTATGCGCAGCCCTGACAAAGCAAAAATCGAAGAATACCTCGAGGAACTCCGATGAAGGGACTCTTTCCCCCATCCGACTTTTCGTGGTCGATGCGGATGCGCCGGGAGTCGGCGGAACAGTTCTTCGCACCGCAGGACCGGAGCGGAAAACTGCTGGCACAAAAACGACACTGGTTGGAAACCCGCCCGGAGCTTTGCCTCGCCGCCACCGGCTCCGCCGACCGCCTGACGGAACAATGCCGGGAACTCGCCTTGAACTGGGGCCACATTCCTGCCGACCTGGCGCCCGGACTCGCATCCCTGAGCAGCCAATGGGAAGCAGATCTAATCTTTATGGATGGAGAGACCACACATCTCTCCGGGGGATGCGTTTGCTTCCCCTCCTCGTGGAGCCTGCAGGAATCAGTCGGCGTCTCCCTTTTTGACGTTCACAATCGCGTTCCCGGTTTAAATGCGGCCATAGGCGACAAAATCCGCACCTTTCTCGCCAATCTTTCTCCGGGAAAAGCCTTTTTCCGCGAAAACTGGGGCATCACCCGCACGTCGGAACTCAACTACCACCCGGAGTTGAAGCGAAAACCACTGGATCACACAATCAACGCAGAATCCGCGTTTCTGCGGATTGAACACCAGTGTTTTGTGAAGCTTCAGGGCGGAATCCTACTCGCCGTTCGCATCGAACCGGTCGGTTTTCCGGAACTGGTAAAAAATGCTCCCGAAACTGCTACACAGCTTCTACGCCAGCTCAGAACCATGCCGCCGGAAGTAGCCGAATACAAAAGTCTCACCCAGGGGCTTGATCGCGCCGTGCAGATTCTTGATCAGCTCTTAGCGCATTGACATTCCGGCCCGTTCCGGCTAAAACCGGATCGCTTTATGAAACGGATCCTTGGTATTCTGATACTTCTCGCAGTCGTCTATCTGACGACCTGGATTTTGAGTGATCTCACCACCGGGCGGACCAGTTTTATGACCGGTTTTAATCAGGAGAACCTCCTGCGCCGGACCGCCCTGTTCGGCATTCTCGGCATCGGCGTGGCATTCGTCATCATCACCGGCGGCATCGATCTATCCGTCGGATCTGTCGTTTGTCTGGTCGGAGTGGGATTCCCGTGGATGGCGGTGCAGCTCGGCTGGCCGGTCTGGCTTTCCCTCGCGATTATAATGATCGTGCCCGTCGTGATCGGATATGCCCATGGCTTACTCGTCACCAAACTAAACCTGCAACCCTTCATCGTCACCCTGTGCGGGCTGTTGATGTACCGGGGCATCACCCGCGGATTTACCGGCGACCAGACCGCCGGATTTCAAAACGAGTTGAAAGGCCTGCGCTGGCTGGCCAACGGGGAAATTCCGCTTTTTGCCAAATTCGGTATCCCTGTCCCGCTGGTTATTTTGGCAATTGTCGCCGCGCTCGCCGCCGTATTTCTCAACAAAACCATCTACGGTCGATATCTGCTCGCCCTCGGCAACAACGAGGAAGCAGCCCGGTTCAGCGGTATCGATACCGACAAAATGAAGATCATCGCCTATGTGATTTGTTCCAGCCTGGCCGGACTCGGCGGTCTGCTTTTCGTGATGGACACCAATTCCGCACAGCCGGTTGATTTCGGAAATTTCTACGAACTCTACGCTATCGCCGCCGCCGTGCTGGGCGGGTGCAGTCTGCGCGGGGGCACCGGAACAATTATCGGCGTTCTCATTGGGACCGCACTACTTCAGTTGTTGAAGAACATGATCATCCTCGTCGATCAGATCAAACCGAACATCGAATTCGCTGTCATCGGAGCAGTGATTCTGGCCGGAGCGATCGGAGATGAGGTTGCGCGCAAAGTGGTCGCAAAGCGGAATGCGTCAAATTTTTAGCTATCCGGCGGCAAATCCTTTTCGATCTAACAGGGTACAATCACCCATTAAACAGATTATATGAGAAGGCATTGAAGCCGCGTTAGCGGCAAGGCAATACTTCTC
>JARGOZ010000060.1 GCA_029213025.1 Verrucomicrobiales bacterium | reverse complement strand
AATTTCGAAGCTTAATGCCTGGATTCACGCACTTCCAATGAAACAATGAGGTAAAGCCAGTTTGTTACTCGGTGTATCGCGGGTTTCTTTCCGGGATAAGATGACAAAATACGGTCTTAACCCATCAAAAAATAAACAGAGAGATCGATAGATCGTCTTTTCGAATTGTGTAAAAAGGATCATGATCCCGCTGAAAGGCCCACAGAAGGGAGATAATGTGAGATACTGCCGGTTGATGATGAGGTAGGAAATGATTGATATGATCTTAGCCAGGCGGGGAACAGTCACCCACTCTGGTTGGCAGTATGACGACGTTGAACCAGTAGTCGCCGAGGAGATGGATTACTTTTTTGAACTGGTCGAAATCGACTGGCTTTTTGATGTAGGAACTGCATCGAAGATGATACATATCCAGGAGGTCATTGTCGGCGGTCGAAGTAGTTAAAACTACTACCGGAAGTTTGCAAAGATCCTTGTCTTTCGCTATCTCTGCCATCACCTCTCTACCATCCATGATCGGCATATTTAGATCGAGCAGAATTAAATCCGGGGTGGGAACATCTTCATATCCGTTCTTCTTACGCAGGAAATCCATGCATTCGCGACCGTTTTCCACCCGGTTGAGATTCACTGCAAGTTTGGCCGCTTCCAGCCCCTTTCGGGTGATGAAAACATCGTCGTCGTTATCTTCCACCAATAAAATTTCTGCCGGTCTACCTTGTTTTGTTTCCATTACTTTCATCGCCTGGCCCCATACGAGGGTAACATGGATTTCAGGTTTGTCTTTCCTCTGTGGCGACCGGAATGCTGAAGTGGAAGGTGCTGCCTTTGCCTGGTTCTGATTCCAGCCAAATCGTTCCATTGTGCCGGGTGACAATCCGGCGGCACACGGCCAGTCCAATCCCGGTTCCGGGGTATTCCTTCTGATTGTGAAGCCGTTTGAAGATTTCAAATATTCGCTCGTGGTGTTCCCCGTCGATCCCGATTCCGTTGTCGCTAATTGAGATGATCCAGAACGTGTCCTTGCGGTGGGAACTGATTCGTATCTCCAGCGGGGATTCGCTTCGGTATTTTAACGCATTGCCGGTCAGGTTTTGAAACAGTTGAAGCATCTGAGTTGCATCACCTTTGATGGTAGGCAAATCACTCCGGGAAACTTTTCCGCCGACTTTTGCGACATCAAACTTCATCAAATCGATAACTTCGTCGCAGATATCATCCAGATTGATTTCTTCAAAATCTTTTACCTTCGATTCCACCCGCGAGTAGACAAGTAGATCGTTGATCAGTGTCTCCATTCGTTCCACACCCGATTTGATCCGGTCGAGATAGTGACGGGCTGAGTCATCCAGTTTTTCGTGATACTCATCGTACAGAAATTGCGAAAAATTTGATATAGATCGCAATGGCGTTTGCAAGTCGTGTGACGCCACATAGGCAAATTGCTTCAACTCGATGTTACTTCGTTCGAGCGCCTCGTTCAGTTCCCCCAACTCGGTTGTTCTGACCCTGACCCGGCTTTCCAGCTCTTCATTGGCCCGGAGCTGTGCCTTTTCGAATTTTCTTCTTTCGGTAACATCGACAAACGCCCCGAGGGTAAGATTGCCGCCTTCTGTTTCGATGTTGCTTCGACCCATTTCCACAGGGAATCGGGTTCCGTCTTTTCTCATTCCCGAAAGATCCCGGTTTCGAAATTCCGTATTACCACCAATCAAAGGAAACGCTTTAGAGCGGTACTCTTCTGAAAACAGAATTTCGGCATGGCGGCCCATTATTTCGTCCTTATCGTAATCAAATAACTGGAGGGCTTTGCGGTTGATTTCGATGACTTCTCCGTCGGCATTGACCATGACCATTGCTACCGGTGCGGAATTCAGTGTGTCTCTGAATCTCTGGTCACTAATGAGGAGTTTTGCCCGTTCCAGGCGGAGGTCCTCCATAATACTCGACATCGCACGCTGCTCCCTCTTATCCTTAATGCGGATTTTTTCCAGCTCGGCGGTCAGTTTCTCGGCATCCCGTATTTTTTCCCGGTGACCTTCATCCAGGATGAGTAGCATACGGCACAGTATGGCTGTAATCCAAATGACGATCAGCTCGATGAACCGGTTGACTCGTGCGTAGCGAATATCGATTTCCCCGGTCGGCGACATATAGTAAGCGGCGATTACCAGGGTCGAACAGATCACCGCCGCAGCAAACATATACTCCTTTTTTCCGGAGGTGAAGACAGGTGGGATAGCGAGAATATACAGTACACCGATGGCTACTCCCAGTGCGGTCTGGATGTCGATAATGAATATCGCCAGTGCGGTTCCAGCGCTGAGGAAGACTCCGTTGAAATGGTGAGGCAGGCGCTTCATTCACTATACCTGTCGACGGAATATTTTCCGGGTCGCCCCAGCTCTTTAAGTAGTTCATTGACCTCCTGCTTCAATTCGATGACGCGGTCTTCCCGGTCGAGTGCGTTGCGGTTGAACAGTTGCAGATCTTCGTAGGATTCCTTTAGTTTTGCTTCTGCCGCCTCTCTTTCAGTGACCTCTGCTTCCAGATTTTTATTTATCGCCGCCAGTCCGGGAAAGGCGAGAGCTTTCGGGATCGTGGGAACGAGGGCAGCTACTGTTGCCCACGACACGATCGCTGTACACATTTTAAGTATTGCCAGGAAACGATACCAGGGTTTCCAGAAAATTGTCGCTTCCACGAGGTGTGTAATTCCGCAGAAAAGGATAAAACTGACAAACAACCAGAAGATCGGGGCAAACGGTACTTCACCTTTCTTCTGTAATATAAAATAGGTCAAAGCAATGGGAATCGCTCCGTAAGCTCCGAATATCGCCAGGTCGGAGATGATGTGGGTCCAGCCAAGCGGTTCGCTCCAGTTTCCGCAGTGCCATCGGGGAGGGAAGTCGGAGGTATCGAAGGTTTTGGTGAATAAATCGGTCATGGGGCAGCTTATGTCTTATAAGGCGGGAGGATAATGGAAGCCCGGGCTCCCGGGGGATCGGCATTGGTAATAGCGAGGACTCCGTGGTGAAGTTCGATGATTTGCAGACTGACGGACAAGCCAAGCCCGGTGCCTTCGCCGACGGGCTTGGTCGTGAAGAAAGGATCAAAGATGTGTTTCAGTTTTTCCGGAGGGATCCCGGAGCCAAAGTCACGAACTTCCACCACGACAAATTGACCGCTGCTCTGCAGTTTGGTCAGAAACGGCCGCATCGCCTCTTCTTTTCCGAGGCTCGTGTTATCGGTCAATCTTATCGATACTTCGATCTTACTGTTCTCCGGTGCCACATAAGCGGCATTTCGAACCAGATTGATCAGGACCTGCTCAAATTTCGCGCGATCCACTGCGACCGGGGGTAGATCCGGAGGGAAATTCTTTTCGAGGCTGAGGCCCTTTTGCTTTAAATCGTACTCCGTCAGAACAAGAGCTTTTTCGACTACATCGGTGATGCAGGTTTCCTCGAGGTGTAGATCGCTGGGGCGCGAAAAGTCGACCATCTCCGACAGGATCGAATTCGATTTCTCAACCGCCCGGTTCATCATGTCGATCACTTTTTTTGCTTGAGGGTCTTTAGCCGTCTTTTCGAAAAACTCGATTCCGAGCAGCATGACACCGAGCGGATTTTTCACTTCATGGGCAATACCCGCTGCCATTCTGCCGAGAGAGTCCAGATTTTCCGCCTGGCTTAACTGGAGCTGGAGTAACTTCACTTCCTCTTTCTCTATTTCCAGCTGGTCCTGGAGTCGTTTCCGTTCGAGTGCATAGAGCAAAGTTCTGGCGATTAACTCTTTGTTTAGCAGCTCTTTCGGGATGTAGTCCTGGGCTCCCTGGTGAAGCAGTTCCAGTGCGAGATCTTCATCGCTCAGACCACTCAGTACCACGATGGGCACCTTCGGAGCATTGGAATACAGAGTTAAAAAAGTCTCTGTTCCCGAGCTGTCCGGCAGCGTCAGGTCGAGCACAATTATGTCGTAAGTGTTTGTTTTGACACACTCCAGAGCACTGTGAAGGCTGTCGGCATGATCCAGATCCCACTGGGATACACGGTTGGTCGACGCCTCCAGAAGGTATTTTCTGAAAAAGAAAAAATCATCTTCATTATCTTCGACCACCAGAATGGAGACCGTCATTTTATTGGAGCTCTCTTCCATTCGCCTGCGTGTAAATCTAAGGAAGAATCAGTTCATTGAGTAACTCATTTATGACTGACTTTCAATAAAGTTAAATGATGACCAAAAATGATCGGGTAAATCCGGAATGTATATAGTACAGGGTACAGTCCCGAATTCAACAGGGTACAGTCTGATACACAACAGGGTACAGTGCCGGGAAAAGAGGCGGATAAACTTCCGTTACGAAAATTTCTTTACCAGAAGAGAGGCATTGTGGCCGCCGAAGCCAAAGGAGTTGGTGAGAGCTATATCCACTTTTGCCTCGCGCGACTCGTTGGCCACGTAGTCGAGATCGCATTCCGGATCCTGGTCCTCCAAATTGATAGTCGGAGGAACCACGTCTTCCATAACAGCTTTTACACAGGCTGCCAGCTCCACGCCGCCAGCGGCTCCCAACAGGTGGCCGGTCATCGATTTTGTGGAACTGACCATCAGTCCGTCTTTTGCATAGCTGCCGAAGACTTGTTTGATCGCTTTTGTTTCGCAGACATCACCCATCGGCGTTGAAGTGCCGTGAGCATTTACATAATCCACTTCATCGGCGGAAATACCACCGTGTTTGATGGCCATTTCCATACAGCGGGCGGCTCCGTCACCTTCGGGATGGGGAGAGGTGAGATGGTACGCATCGGCGGAAACTCCGTATCCGATTACTTCGGCGAGGATATTGGCGCCCCGCTTTCTCGCGTGCTCAAGCTCTTCAATCACAACTACTCCGGCCCCTTCGCCCATGATAAAACCGTCTCTGCCTGTATCAAACGGGCGCGAGGCCGCTTCGGGATCGTCATTCCGGGTGCTCAGAGCTTTCATATTGGAAAATCCGGCGATGCCGAGGGGCGTTACGGTGGCTTCCGATCCACCGGCGACAAAAGCATCGGCATCTCCGAATTTAATCATCCGCCACGCTTCACCGATATTGTGATTCGATGTAGCACAGGCTGTTACGATCGCCATATTGGGTCCACGGAGATCGTAATCCATTGATACCATCCCGCTGGCGATGTTGCTGATCATCATCGGGATGGTAAAAGGCGACACCCTGGAGGGGCTCTTTTTCAAAAGAATCTCCATCTGCGTACACATGGTAGTGAGGCCGCCGATACCACTACCGATCATGCAGCCGATCCGGTTGGGATCGAGTTGATCAGGGCGCAAATTGGCGTCTTCAATTGCCATGACAGCTGCAGCGACACCGAACTGGGTAAAGCGGTCGGTCCGGCGTACGTCTTTGGCGTTTTTGAAATATGGTTTTGGATCAAAGTCTCGAACCTCCCCGGCGATCCGGCAATCGAGATCGGTAGTATCGATCAATTCGATTGTTCTGATTCCGCTTTTTCCGGCGGTAATATTCTTCCAAAATGTCTCCACGGTATTTCCTACCGGTGACACCAGACCCATTCCCGTGATGACGACTCGTCGATCCATTAGTTAATCTTCCTTTAAAAAAACTGGCCGCTAAAGTGAAGGCGCTTCCCGGTCATTGCAACCCGATTTGTGAGGACAACGCGGTAAAAAGGAATCCTTCAAATTTCGAGGATCTTTTCCCGTTCGTTCTTCGCTGAACACCGGGGGCATTCGGATATTTCCTCTTCTGATAAATCTTCGTAAACATGATCACAGATTCCGCAGATCACGAAGTGCTTTTTCCTCTGTTTGGCCCGTCCGGCCTGGAAAACGGCAGCAGCAAGCCAGGAAAAGAAAACGGAACACAATATGATCACCAGATAAACGGCGATAACTCCATCCAGGGTGACTCGAAACATAATTCTCCGGCAGTATGACAGATTGTCTCTAGCGATCAAACCCGGAATCACTTCCGAGGATGATCCAACCGGGGTCATCGCCACGGGAATCATCGGGTTTGAAGCGCAAAAGAGCCTGAACGGCCTCTGCGATCGTTGTTTTTGTCTCTTTGCCGATACTCCGGTCCGAAATATAAACATCAAACGGTGTTCCATCGGGACCGACAGTCAGATTGACCCGGATTTTCGGGAGGTTGGGGATTTGACTCAAATACTCATCGAGGGCGGTGTTCGGAGCGATTCCTCTCTTTTGGAGAATAGGGCTGAAGATGACTTCGGTTTTCCAGTTCGCTTTTTCATTCCAAAAAGGTAGATCACCGACCGGGTATTTGTTTTCCGAACTGGGCGTGCCGGAATCTCTCAGCTCCGGCCTGGCCTCAGCAAACGAGGGCACAAATCGGATTGCGTGATCGGAAAGCTTAATTCGCGAGATGGAATTTTCGGACGGCGGATGGAGATAGACAACTCTGTCGGATATTTTCTCCATAAACGCCCGGACATCGTCCCGTTCCGGATTAAGCAGGGTTATCCTGTCCGGACGGAGTTCCGGAAGATCTGTTTCCGGATAAACGACCTGAAAAAGGTAGAACCCCAGAAAGTGAATCACACCGGAGAAAATGGCGAACGCCAGCAGAGTACGCGCCGTGTTTTTCTCCGGTCGCCACATAAAGATAAACTGCTCGGCGATCTGGTGGCGTTTGACTTTCCGGTCCATTATTCGTCGTCCGGTTGGGTGGCAAATGCGACCTGATACCCGAATTTCAGGGCAAGGAAAGCGGCCTCCATTACATCACCGTAGGCGGAATTGCGGTCGGCGAGCACAGTTACCTGGCTGGATTCCAGCCGACTGGAGGCAAGTTTTGTCGTCAATTGCGGAATATCCACCCGGGATTCGTTAAAAAACATCTTCGGTGGATTTCCCTCCATCACCGTAATGATGTGGGTGTTACCTGCGGCCGGTATGGAAGAATCGGATGATGGCAGCACCACCTGTACGCCTGATTTGGATACAAAACTCGATCCGAAAAAGGCAAAAAACACCAGAAGGAGAAGAACTCCGTCGATAACCGGAGCGAGGTAGAGGAACCCTGCTCTTTCGGAAATGGTGGATTCAAGTTTCACGGTTAACTGTTTTTATCCTGTTCCCGCAAATCGCAGATCGTATTCACGATTTCAATTCCGGCCCGCTCCATGTCGTGCATCAGTCCCCGGGCATAGGACCGGAGGTAGGAATAAAACACAAAGGCGGGAACGGCGACCATCAGGCCACCCGCCGTAGTGATCAGCGATTCATAAATGCCTTTGGAGAGAACCGAAAGAGGCGGGAAATCTCCCACTGCGTTGATTTGCACGAAAGTTTTCACTAGTCCCAATACTGATCCGAGCAGACCGATCAAGGGGGTGATGTAAGCGATGGCCATGAGCACTCCGAGATGTTTTTCCAGTTTGGGAACTTCCAACTGGCCACTTTCCTGAACGATTTCTTTTAACTCACTGCGGGAAGCGGTGGGGCGGCGGATCGCGGAGTGCAAAACCCGTGATACCGGGCCGGGCGTAGACGCGCATTCGGCAGCCGCTTCCTGGAATGCCTGATTTTTGATCAAATTCCGCAGTCCGAATAGAAAATCACCGACATTGATCGCCGCTCGATGAAAGTAAAAGAGCCGCTCGAGGAAGATTCCAATAGCCACGATAGAACAGCCCAGTAACAGGACCATCAGCGGGCCGCCTTTGGTTATTAAATCCATATTGTCAGTGCCCCTTTGTTAGCATAGGGGCATAGGGGTTAAAAGCTGAATTTCCTTTGAAAATGGGAAATGTTCAAGTGTTCAAACACAGTCGGGAGTGCGTTCAGGAGTTTAATTTTGCGATAATTGTGTCCACATCGTAAACGCATCCTCCCCAGGAACCGCCGCTGATGTTTTGCAACGCTGCCCACAGCCGGGTATCGTCGGGAACTCCGGGCAGCGGCTTCAGACAGGGCGAGGTGTCGCGATCGTCCAGGTTGTCGGAGCCGGTGTAGTCGATCGAGCCGGTCATGTTGCGGCAGTCGATTTCGATTTTTACGGTATCGCCGTCCCGGAGTTTTCCGATCGGACCGCCGGCCCAGGCTTCCGGGGAAATGTGGCCGACGCAGGCTCCGGTCGATACACCGGAAAAGCGGCCGTCGGTGATCAGGGCGACATCTTTGCCCCACGAAAGGTGTTTTAAAGCGATGGTCAGCTGAGCTGTCTCCGGCATACCGCAACCGATCGGGCCGTTTCCGATCAAAACCATGACATCGCCTTTTTTGATCCGATCCTCTCCGGTTGATTTTACGGCGGCGATCGCATCCGGTTCCGAGCCAAATACCCGGGCAGGGCCTTCGTGAAAGTAGATGCCATTTTCGTTGATCTTGGATGGATCGATTGCAGTTGATTTTATCAGGGAGCCTTCCGGCGCGAGATTTCCCTCCGGGAAGGTCACCGTGGAAGTCAGTCCGCTGGCTGCAGCCTTTTCCGGGGTCATGATGACGATGTCGGGATCGATCCCGTCCAACTGGGTGAGCTTTTCCCGGAGCCGGGCACGGCGCTCCGATTTTTCCCACCATTCAAGATTTTCACCGAGCGTTTTTCCGGTCACAGTGAGGGCATCGAGTTTCAACATGCCGGCCTTGCGAAGATGAAGCATCACTTCCGGAACCCCGCCGGCGAGGAAAACCTGCACGGTCGCAAAGTGATTTGGCCCGTTTGGCAGGGCGTCGACGATGCGCGGGATCTGCGCATTAAATCTTCTCCAGTCATTCACATCGGGCCGCCGAAGTCCCGCCTGATGAGCGATCGCTGGAAGGTGCATGATGAGATTGGTCGAACCGCCAAAAGCGGCATGAACTGCCAGCGCATTTTCGATGGAAGCATCGGTGAGGATGTCTTTGGTCGTGAGCCCGGCTTTTTCCAGTTCGAGGACTGCCAGGCCGGAGCGGCGTCCCATGTCTTTCCAAATTTCCGTCCCCGAAGGACAAAGGGCGGCGTGCGGCAGGGTGAGCCCCAGTGCCTCCGCAATTACCTGGCTGGTCGCCGCCGTGCCGAGGAACTGGCATCCGCCACCCGGCGAACCGCAGGACCGGCAACCGGTGTGGGCGGCGTAGTCGAGCGAGATTTCCCCCTGGGAAAAACGGGCTCCAATCGTCTGAATGCGACCGAGGTCCTCATCCGTGTCTTCGCTCAAAAGTGTCACTCCGCCCGGTGCGAGAACGGTGGGCAGATCGTGAATCGCGGCCAGTGCCATCATCATCGCCGGCAGTCCTTTGTCGCAGGTCGCCACACCGACCACCCCTTTGCGGGTGGGGTGGGAGCGGATGAGTCTTCGCAAAACCGTGGCGGCATCATTTCGGTAGGGGAGTGAATCCATCATACCATCGGTTCCCTGAGTTCGGCCGTCGCAGGGATCGGATACGAAAGCAGCGAAAGGCACTCCACCGGCTGCGGTGATGGTCTGGGCGGCTTCCTCCATAAGTAAACCCACCTCAAAGTGACCGGTATGATATCCCAGAGCGACCGGTCGACCGTCTTCTCTCCGAATCCCGCCCTGGGTGGAAAGAATCAGATAATCTCCGCCGGCGACGTTGTCAGCTTTCCAGCCCATACCAACATTTTGGGTCCAACCGAAAAGGTTGCCACTCGGTTGGGTGAGGAGTTGTTGTTCGGTGAAAGGCAAAACTCCCGAAGGTCCGGGAGCTTTTGTCTTTAAGGTATAGATTTCTTCGATACCGGAATCGAAAATCAACGGGTTACTCATAGATCGGCCATCGTCGATGCAATCGATCTGTGCCGCAAGTTGCGGTTTTCCGATCAGTTATTGTTTCGCAGGGAAAAAACATATACCACAAGTGACCAGATCTCCTCTTCGCTCATCAATCCGTGAAATCCCACCATCGGTGTCCCGTCGAGACCAAGAGCGATAGTTCGGTAGACATCTTCATACCGGTCGCCGGACTTGTAATGCTTTTTTGAAAAATCGGCCGGTTTTACCGGGAACCCCCAGATGTCCATCAATTGCAGACCGGCCGGGCCATCGCCTTTCCCGGTCTCTCCGTGGCAGCTTGCGCAGTTTTTGGTGAAAAGCTCTTTCGCCTGAACCAGCTTTGCCTCCCGGTCTTCCGTCGATTTAACCCAGTCAGGTTGCGAAGGAATGACGAGAGGTTTCGCCGCGTTTTCCGGATCTTTCCACTTTCTCGAGAGGTGTTTCAAATATTCGATCACTGCGTCATATTGGGAATCTCTGAGATGTTTTCCAAAGGCGGGCATAGCGGTGCCTGATATGCCTTTGCTGATGGTGCGCTTCAGATCTTCGTCGGTTGGCAGCTTTCCAAGCGGAGTGGTGCGGAACTTAAACACTCCTTCGCGGAAGTTACGGGGCCGGTTTTCGGTCCAGTCTTTTGCCCACTCGCCGTCGCCTTTTCCGTATTTGCCGTGACATTGGATACACATTTCCTCGAAAACAGCACGCCCTTCGAGATAGAGATAAATTTTTCGTTTATCACTGTCTTCGCCGAATCCATTGATGCAAAATGTCAGCAGAATAAATGTGCACAAAGCCCGCATAATATTTAAAGATGTATTTGAAATACAACTTATGTCAAGGTACGCTGGCGCCCCGATTTTTATGAATCCAAATACGAAAGATCGTCGATACGAGACGCTTGACGATTGTGGTCCGCTCTGGGCGGGCGAACCTTTCCGGATATTTTTTCCCCTCGGAATGTGCGCGGCGGTGATTGGTGTTTTACTGTGGCCTTTGTTCTATTCGGGGATTTGGCGTCTGCCTCCGCTGCTGCAGCATCCCCGGGTCATGATTTTCGGTTTTGGCGGAGCCTTTCTGTGCGGGTTTCTCGGCACGGCGTGGCCCCGGTTTCTGGAAGCTGAGGCTTTACGCGCGAAAGAAGTGATACTTCTCGTCTGCGCCTGGATGGCCGCGATGGTATTCATTCTGAGCGGCCATCTCCAATACGGCGATTTTGCTTTCGGGGTGTTTTTATTGCTTCTGCTGGTTATACTGTTGCGACGGCTTCGCAAAGACCGCGATGTCCCGCCGCCTGGATTTGCTCTGGCTATGGTATCAGTGGTGCTTTCCTCTGCCGCCGCTTTTTTATGGGCATTGGCGCCTTTGCAGGGCGGGCTCTGGTTGATCAACTTTTCGCGATTGATCCTTTGGCAGGGAATGCTGCTGTTGCCGTTGATGGGAGTTGGCTCCTATCTGTTTGCGCGCTTTTTCCAGGAACCCGGAAAAAAGCCTGTGGCCGCGACCCCGAAAAACCGGGCTGTCGGAGTGTGGCTGGGAGCCATTTTGGTAGTGGCATCTTTTGCGGTCGAAGCATCGGGGCAGATTCGGTTGGGATCCGGAGTCAGGTTTGTCGCTATCGTGGTTTGGGTTTTGCTGGCTTCACCGGCGCTATGGAAAGGTAAAGCATCAACGTCCCGGGCCTGGGCTTTGCGAATTGCTGTGGGATCGATCGCGCTGACCTGTTTTGTGCGGATGATTTGGCCCGGGCCGGGGCATGCTTTTGCTCATGTCCTGTTTATCGGCGGGTTTGGCCTGACGTTACTACTGGTTGCCGACCGGGTAACCCATGGACACTGCGGGGATATTTCGCAATTACCAAAAAAGTCCCGGCTGTGGCGCTGGATAGTATGGCTCGCACTGTTGGCTGTAGCGACCCGTGCATCCGCGGATTTCAAAACCTCCCTGATAATATCTCATCACAGTTATGCGGCTCTGTTATGGAGTGCTGTAGTAGTGGCTTTCGCCTGGTGTACTGCCGGAATGTGGAGGAAGAGCAATTAGATCGATGGCGACCCTTATCATTCAACAGGGTACAGTGTCTGACCTAACAGGGTACAATCCTGGATTCAACAGGGTTAGGTGGAGATGGTAGTATAGAAGAAGGAAGTAGAGAGGGGGGACATCAGCTTCCGCCGTAAGAACCCCCCGAAACTTACGGATAATGGACTGCTAATGCCCCCCGTTTTTAATCGTTCGGTGTCTCTCCAAACGATGCAGAACCGTAGTGGTCTCTTTAATATGTCGCAACATTTTTTTTATGTTAAGCATTTCATTCAGATCATGATGAGTAGGGCGTTACAGAAGGCTGGACCGGAAGAAGTTGTCCAAAACCTCCGAAGATCCCGGTTCGCGGGCCAGCGCCTCGACTTTTGGCGACAATTCGTTCAGGGATGACTCGATCAGTTCGTCCAGTATCGAATTTCGCTGTATCCGGTCGGCTTCTTTTTGAAGGGCTTTTGTAGCAATGATCGACTCGATGGAATCGACGGCGTGCGGAGGAAGCTTTAGTAATGCCAGGGTTTGTGAGAACTCCACGGGTGCGGGCGAATTGGTTTCGATAATGTAGCGGGCGGAGAGAAGTGCTCGTAAGATATAGAGATATCTCTTTGCGGTTATGCGGCTTTTTTCCTTCGAATCGAGCCATAATTTGCGACTCAGGCCGAGATAGTGTGCGGCTGTATAACCGGGGACAAAAAAATCCGGTATCAGGTCCCGCCAGCGATTCATGATTGGTTCATCCTCGAAATATACAATTGGGGAATGGAGCCATTCCATGAGGGCTCCGTTTGACTTGCGAAACAGCGCAAGAGATTTACGCAGATCCCATCCGGAAAAATCCAGATTTTCCCGGTCCACCCCGAGATCCAATTGATCTGTCGGGCTGTAAATACTGAGGTAGTCAGTCTCCCGCCATTTGTAGATAAACCTGACGTCGTAGTCGCTGTCTGCAGAGGCGAAGCCCCAGGCGCGGCTTCCTGACTCGGCCGCATATATAATATGGAAACCTTGCTGTTTTTCTATTTCCTTAAGTCGCTCCTGAATCCGGTCGTACATCTCTATATCCTGGCACAAGAAAATGCCCCGACCTGTGCACAAGCCGGGGCATCGAATTGTAGAAAGGGTTATTGAATCAATTTATCAGGCACCGGCTTTGGCGGTCTTTCTCTTTTTCGAAGAGGCTACCGGTTTGGAGCCATTGCCGTTGCTTTTGGAATCGGCCATCGAGTTTTTCGAAAGGTAGGTAGCAGTGCTTTCGTGATTGGCCTCCATAGCTTCTTCGCCGAGAACCCAGTCCATCGGACAAACCTCACCATTCTTTTCGTAATGCTGAAGCGCATCAACCATACGGAGAGCTTCTTTAACCGAACGGCCCAGAGGCAGATTGTTTACCACCTGATGTTGCACGATTCCCTGTTTGTCGATCAGGAAAAGGCCGCGGTAGGCAATGAGTTCCCCTTCGGCAGTGAATGATCCGTCCTCGTTAAATTGGTAGTCACCAACGAGCACATCATAGTCGGCGGAAATTGTCTTATTGGTGTCCGCTACGATCGGGTAGGTGATGCCCTCGATTCCGCCCTGAGAGCGGGGGACTTGAAGCCAGCCCCAGTGAGACATTTCTGTGTCGGTGGAGCATCCAACCACTTGCACATCGCGGGATTCGAATTGTTTCAGGGAATCCTGAAACGCGTGGAGCTCAGTCGGGCAGACGAATGTGAAGTCCTTCGGATAGAAAAAGAAGAGGACGTATTTTTTTCCTTTGAAACGATCCAGAGAGAAATTTTCGACGATTTTCCCTTTTGACACGGCGCTCGCCTTGAAACGGGGAGCCTGTTTTCCAACTAGTACTGACATATCTGTTTTGAGGATAGATTTTCTAAAAAATGAATGCGAGATTCAGGGTGCCCCGATACGATGTCAAACCGAAATTCGACTCAAATTGACGTGTTTTTGCTAAACGGAGTCAGATCAGATTCCGTAGGCAGCAATGGCATTGGCGCTCCAGAATGAAGCCTGCTCGTCGTCTGACAGAAGCATGGTCAAGCCCCTGGCTGTTTCCACCCAGGTGCGGTATTCGGATCTCAGCAGACAGACCGGCCAATCGCTTCCGAACATGACGCGGTTTGGCCCGAAAGCTTCAAAAACCACCTCGAAATAGGGACGCAGTAAACCGGCTGACCAGGCGATATTCTTGTCTACTTCTGTTACCATGCCACTGATCTTGCAGAAGACATGCTCCCGCTTGCCTAGTTCTCTGATATGTTTGACCCAATTCGGATCGGGCGTAGAAGTCCGGATCTGCGGTTTGGCTATATGATCGAGGATAAATATTTGATCAGGGTGCCGGTCAACCAATGTGGTTGCGTTAGTAATGTGGCGGGGGAAAATCAGGATATCGTAGACGAGACCAAAATCGTGGAGCAGCGAAATGCCTCTGTTGAAGTCCTCCCGCAGGCAATATGCATCGTCTTCGATGCCCTGGAGAACTTCGCGAACCCCAACGGCTTTTTCGTGGCCGAGTGAAAATTGTTCGAGCTTTGCCCTGGCGTCCGCCCGGGTAAGATCGACATAGCCCACTACACCTTTGATAAACTCATGCTTGGAAGCGTAGTCGAGGAGAAACCGGTTTTCTTCATCATTGGTTCTCGCCTGCACGGAAATTACCCCGTCAATTCCCGATGACTTGAGTTTTGCTTCCAGATCCGCCGGGCCAAAATCCCGTTTCAAATCCTCCATACCGTCACCGATCCACTGGTATTCTTCCGGGTCGTAGTTCCAGAAATGGTGGTGGGCGTCGATCTTCATATCCCCTGAAGATAGGAAGATCAACCGGGCTGTCGAGAGGGAAATTTTCAGGCGAGAATATCGCCGAAATCGACAACATCATTCCGGATGGCGTAAACCACCGTATCGAGCGCGATTTCCGGCGGGTATTTGAACCGGATGGTCATGTTATTCAGGATTGTGTCTACCTGGGCTTTAATGTTGTCCGGAAGTTTCTCGTACTTTTTCGGTGTGCCCTGCTTTTGGAAGAAAGCATCCCGAAGAGCCACATAGTCGAAACCACCGACAGTTTTCCGATGCGAAAGGAGAGCCGTGTATTCCGCCGAAAAGGCGTGCAACAAATTGTCATCATGACTTACGATGACTGCCTTTTCCGGATCGGATGTAATATCACCCGAACTATGCAGATCGAGAAATTTCTGGGCGATCTTGCGACGGTTACGTCCATCGTGATCACCGGGGTGAATAATGGCTTCGATCGATTTTAAAAACTGTATATCCGGCTTGTCGATTTTCTCTCCGGACACCGGCTCTACATAGGTATACCGGGGGACGAGGACATGAGCGAAAGCTTTATTCTCCAGCGCTTTTTCAAGCAGCGCGTGTTGGATGTATTTCCGCAGGTCGTGTTCAATTCGAGCGGGGTCCCGGTCCACGGTTGCCACGGTAATTTCCCGCTTCAATGTGGAATGATAAATCCCGCGAACGACGTTAATCAGCCCGTAGAAATCACCGAAGTCACCTTCACCGTCATCGAGGAGCAGGTTGCCGATTTCCCGGGTGAAAATGGGTTCTCTCTCCCAGGGTGAGTCGGAAAAATCGGGGGAACCAAGTTCGAGCCAGTGGTGAACATTTTCACCTTCCTTCAGCACCTGATTCAGCTGATCGAGAAAGATAGGAACGGTGACTTTTCGACCGTCCGAAATCGAAATCGTGTTACGCATGATGTTCTGTAGCTGGCGAATCGACAGTCCGTGGCGACCTTCATCGGGGAAATGTTCGCTGCGAAGTTCCCGCATAAATTGGTCATCGATGATCTTCAGATCGTTGTCGGAGAAAAGTCCGCATTCCTTCAGCGAAATCGCGTCGGGGTGCCGCACCACAAAATTTCTGACAAACTCGTCGTCGTTCAGGTCGATCCCGAGGCGGCGGCATTCATTGCGGAAAGGATCCCACGGCGGGAGGCTCTTGATCGTATGCACCGGATCTTCCGATTGATCAGCGTAGATAAACAGTTTCTGCTCCGGCGTGATCCGCTTATAGAGTTTCTTCTTCTCATCGTCCCAGCCAGGTGGGAACTTTTTACGGGAAGGCGGAAACAGTCTGGTTAACACGGCATAGTAGGCCGCTACAGGAAACAGATTCGGGTCAATGGCATACTTGTCGCGGACATTGTTCATATCGCGCCGGAGGATGTCCATTTCGGAAACGGCATCCAGCAGGTAATTCACCGGCACTTTTTCGATCCGATCGAGTAGTTTGCTGGAGGTTAACTGTCGGTCGAGGCGCTTCATCTCTTCGAGATTCGTCGTCATCAGCACCGTGGTGTCGAGCGATGCCTGGGTAAATTCGAGAGTGATTTTCCCGGAGCCCAGCAGCATTAATAGAGGTTTGTATTCGGCTTCGTCAGGGATGTGGCCGTCGCCGGAAAATGCGTCGTGAATATGCAGCATGCCCCGGTTCGACGAAAGCAGGGCTCCTTCGTAGGTAAACATCATTTTTCCCTGAAAATGCTCATTGAGAAGTCGCATGTCAGGTTCCGACAGGTTGATCGGGCGAACCATGGTCCGCAATTGCCGCATGTCGTCAATGTTGGCGATTCCTTTACCGCGCGGAACAGAGTACTCTACTTCCTCCACACGAACATATTCCTCAATCAAATCGAACAGCGACTTGCCATCATTTCTCGGGTTCTGACGAAGTGTTTCGATGACATCGAGAGAACGTTTGTCGAGCGTGGCGTACTGATAATAAGAGGGCACAGAGAAATCTGATTTCCGGCGGTGGATTTCCGTGACGTGGTCGAAGATCTCCTGCCGGGGATGGGAAACGGAATCATCGTCGTGACGAACCGTGATCGGGAAAAGCAGGATTGGGTTGGGCGTCATCGACGAGCGGAATTCGAGGATGTGGCCGTTCTCGCCCTCGAGTCGGAAGTAGAAAGTGTACTGCTTAATCTTCTTTTCCTTCGAATACTCCTCCAGCGCCCTTGAAATCAGATCAACGATATTTGTTTTACCCGATGCCGGTGGTCCGACCAGAACAATACCCCGCCTGGGACCGGATTCTTTATCAACCGATTCAATGACATCGACGATGCGCTTGATACAAAATTCCTGACCGTACACTGCATTCACTCCAGTGGTAAAATGGTCCTGGAAAAGCTTGTACCGCAGACATGGTTCACCGCTCCGGACCACGGCTTCCACATCAAAGTGCTTGATCGCATCAAGTAAAATCGATGCGGATGTTTTTAGTATGGTTTCGGGTTCGTGAATAAATTTTTCAACAAACTCCGAAAACCTTAAACTGGTTCGCCTTCCCGTTTTTAAAAGGCGACGATAGTCAAAGTCAGAATCTATGAGTTCGTCTTCCATAATTTCGTTATAGTACAAAGGGGCGTCGTCCTTCCTGCATCCGTTCCACGATGTGTTCGAATGGAGGCGCTTCAACAGTGCTGTTTTTAAATTTCCCGGCGGATAATGTATAGAGGCTTTCGCGACAGAGAAGGGACACCGGTCCTTTCCATATCATATTAATATTCTTCAATGTCGGCCGGATCCACCTGCGGCGGAGATCCCTGCCGTCATCACGATGATAAAGCAACAGTCCGCCCTCCATAAAATCGACATCAATTAGATAGATTCTGGGGCGGTGAAAGTGAGTAAAGAAATTGAGCATTTGCTCTTTGACAGGTTCCGGGTTGACCCAGACAAACTGCCGGTCTTCACGGGCTACATCATTCGCCGTGATTTTCAGATGCGGGATGTGTGATTTCGGAATCCGGTTGAGGTGAAACTTGTCGATCAATTCAGTGGTAAGAAAGCGGCGGAGAAACTCGTAGTCCGTGCAGGTCTCAATGATATGCTCCATCGCCTTGAGCGGCTGCTGGCCGGACGGCTTATCCCAGGCTGCTTTTTTGGCAACGTCGGTTTCTTCAACGAATTCGAGGCTCACCTTGCCCTGTTCATAGAGTTCTTCGATGTGGTTCCACATGTAGTAACCCAGATGATACGGATTGCGCTGGTAGTAGGGACGCGGATAACAAACACCGGCGAAAATTTTGCAGTAGTCGATGATTCCGGTACAAGCTTTCTCTTCGAAAAGCTTTTTCATGATCTTGTGCTCCCAGTACATCGCCCAGCCTTCGTTCATGATCTGGGTGCGGATGACAAAATCCGAAGTGGAATTGACCGTATAGAGATAGTCGAGGATATTTCGCTCCCCGGTGCTGGCAGGAGCAAACTTCCGGAGAAATCCCATGATATCCTGACACGGCGCTTTCAGCTTATAGCCACGGCGGTTGAGCGCTTCCTTGTTCGATTTTCTCCGGTTGTCTGTTTCGAGCAGGGATTCGTGATTCTCCTTTTTCTGAATGACTTCGGAAAGCGTGTAGGAGTAAGGAAAAGTCAGCAGGGAGGATTCCTTTTCTTTTTCTTTCTCGAGCGGATCGGAATAGAGAATGTCGGTATCGACGGAGCTTTCCAGGTTGAACTGGGAATTGGGAGCGATCAGGGAAACTAACGATTCCGCCGCATTCCAGAAGGTGCGGTAGTGAGCTTCGCCCATGCCCTGGCGGGAGCGGTCGACCCGGTTTACGAGATACATCACCCGCTCGGTCCGGTCATCATTGGAATCATGCAACACGTTCAACTCGGAAAACTCACAGTGGCCGACAACGTGTGCCATGACGCTGGCCTGAACCATTGGTGAATTGGTTTCGTTCAAATAGGCGTAAGACGGGCGGCCTGTTTGAACCACTTCGTAATACAGAGATGATTCCTGCCCGGAATCGACCCGGTAGCGGGTGGAAATCATCTCTTTGCCTTCCCAGAGATTTTGCGGGCTTTTCGGATATACCCGTTTGTGAAGGAGTGAGGCAAACTCCATCGGCTCAAGGATAAAGAAGCGCATCTCCGGAAGTGTCCGGTGAAATACGTCGTGAGCGTAATGGAGCACTCTCTGTTCGAGATGCTTCAGTTCAAGATCTGTATCGATACTACGCATAAAAAGGTCCTATCTAAATAAGTCGCAAATCACTTTCTTGATTTTTGATGAATCTCTCATCTGGGTTAGACGAACGACCTCATCGTTATCAAACCGTTCCTCCAGAATACTCACAAGTTGACTCATCCCACTTGGTTTGACCTCGGTGACACCGATTCTGTTGAAAAAAGGCAGCATATCCTCATCAAGAATACGCATGATTTCCTCCGCATCGTCGTGAAACACTTCGCCGTCACCGAAGTAGAATGCATAGAAATTCGTTGAGTTGATTTCGTATTCATTGCGGGCCACCTGGCTCACCATGTCAAAAACCATACTTGCCTGAGTTCCTCCGGCATTGCTGACGTTAAAGAACTGATCGGCCATCACTTCATAGGCTTCTGAATCGTGGACAAAAAAGCGGTGTTCCACTTTGTCGGCACCGTAGTTAAAATCGAGCCAGTGCTGGATAAAATTCACCACCCGCTTCTCAAGTTTGAGGCGTTCGCCGTATGTGGAATAGGAGATATCTCCGATGTAGAAAACCACCGCTTTGTATCGCGGTGTTTCCACCCTTTCCGGCAGCTTGAACCGCCTGTCTTTCCGGCGCAGCTGGATATCGTAGATTCCCCTGGCGGGATCATACACTTTAGTTGCGATACTGGTTTTCAGAGCCCTCTTAAAAGTGCGTTTCTTATCCAGAATAATTCCTGCGGTGCCATAGGTTTTAAATTCGTAGGAGACTTCTTTGATTTTTCCCTGACCTTCTTTCAGCAGGCTGGGAAGTTTCAGTTTCTCCGCGATCAATTGCATGATCAACTCGTAGGAAACGGCGAAGCTCAGTCGACCGGCTTCGCGACCGGGGCCTTCCCCGCCGCCACCACCCTGGCCATCCTGCTCATCCCCGTAGGTGAAGCGGGGTGGCTGAATATCGTCCGTCTCAACTATGATCTCACTTTCGCGCCCGCCGAAGCTCGACATATCCCCTTCGGAGATAATGTTGTCGACCATGTCTTCAAGCCGTTCTTTGATGAAATCGTTGAAGATTCCTTCCGAATCGGATGAACTGATTTTGTCTTCTGTCATAGCGGAAGCTGAGGGGTGTAAGGGCGGGTGAAGAAACTTAGGCAACGATGCTGGAGGCGTTCGCCGTGATGGCAAGCGCCTGGAATGCACACTTCCCGCAGTAGCCTTTTTTCTCCATGAGATATCGAATCGTCTCATTGAGTTGCTCCTGCTCTCTGGAGTGGACATTGGCAGCACTTGTGCCGCTCTTGATCCAACCTAAAAGCTTCATGTTCTCGCCGGATTTGAATTCGTTTTCGAAAACGTACTTCTTAATCGCATTTTGATAGGAAGGTTCGTCCTCGAGCAGAACCTGGAAACTGACGCTGGAAATGGCATCGGAAAGCTCTTTACGGAATACGTCTTTCTCCGGGATTCCAAGATACTGTTCAATGCTCTGCATAAACGGCTCGTCGGGTTTAACATCGCCCTGAGTTACATCGTGCTTCACAGTCGTGTTGTGAGCGTAGGCACGGACGTGATCGGTATACTTTTTCCAGGTTGTTTCGATGACGGAGTTGTCCCGGAGAATCGCTTCGTATACATCACTGGCAATTTGGCCGAAAATCCATTCCTTCGCCTGCGGTAAAACCTTTTCCACATAATGGCTTAACTTTGTCTTTTCCGAGGCAAAGTTTTCTTTCATGTAGTTCTCGTTCCTCACGAAAAGGTCGAGCGGAGTTACACAGGGGTTTTCCATGGCGATCGAGCCGAGCACCGAGGGGTCACTGTCGCGTCCGAGAAGTTCCTGCAAGTTGGCACCGTATTCACTGATCTGGAAATGCTCTGTCGTTTCAAAAACGTTCTGAACAAATCTGGGGTCGAGGCCAAAGGTTCCTTCAGAGGGTTTCACATACTGAAACTCGCCGAGGATCATTTTCGCCATATTGTTGTCCACGCCGCTGTCGGAGCGACCGGCATAGATCAAGGCTTTCTGAAGCAGTGAGATGTTCGGGTTCGCCTTTGATTCATAGAGCCGTGACATCACCGCAACGAGACTGAGTAACTCCAAACTGTGTGGCGCAACGTGTCCGATATGTTTCCGTTCTTTGTTCCATTTGCGGGCGTCATTCGAATAGGAGAATCTATAGATTTGCTCCTCCTGTTTGAAGTCGACCGACAACGGCATTTCGATAAAGGTCGTCCTGGACCGCAGTGCTTCGAAAGAGTTGTTAGCCATGAACATGTTGTATTCATGGAAGTTAGTATGACCAATGATAATACCATTGAACGGAATCGGCGGTTGGCCTTCAGGTTTGAAGAATCTATCCTGGGTCGCGAAGAGCAACTCGTAGAGAAACTTGTCCGATAGTTTCAGGATCTCGTGGATCTCGACAAAGCCGTTGGCTCCGGCGCAAAGTTCGCCCTGATAATCGTGGACCAGAGGATGTGACTCACTGCCGAACAACGGCAGCAGACTGTAGTCCAGGTTACCTACCAGAGAGCCCGCTTCCTGACTCTTCTCATCCCGGGGCGTATAGGAGCCAATGCCGGTCTTGGTCCGTGCATCGTAAATAAGACGCTTCACCTTCAGGTGGGTTAACATCTCCCGGAAGGATAGAGATTTGTCCTTCATGAAATTCTTCAACACATAGTCGGCATACGGGGAGATCCTGCCGTTGATCTTCACGGAGAATTCATTGTCGTAGTGAGAATGACTGTCGAGGAAATCGCGGACTGCATCCGGATCAATGGAGTCAGTGAGTCGCTGACAGAATTCGTTGCGCAGGCCTTCGGGGATTACCTGGAGTGGTCTTTCAAATAACGGGGCCTGGACGTAGAAAATCCCATCCTCTTCCATTACGGCTTTCTCTTTCAGGCGGGCGTCCACAGTAGGCAGGAGCAGGGTGTAGGTTTTTCCGGCATCTGAACTGGAATAGGTATTCAGTGCATGTTTTATGCCGTCCATAGAACGGGATTTCGCTGAGCCGGGAGGGCCTAGCAGAATCCAGAGACGCTTTGACGCTTCTGCTCCCCGGCTGGCATTGTCCATTTTCTCAACCAGGTTTTCTTTAGCGCGCTGCTGACCGAAGACAACGTTTTTGCCTACCAGTTCATCGTTCTCAAAAAACTTGTATTGATGTATCACAGGTTTGCCTGGGACAATGGAATGTTCCACCCCTGAGGAAAGTAACATATCGTGAAGCAATTGAGGCGAGTCACGGGTTACCCACGGTTCACTTTTTACTAAATTCAGATATTCATCAAATGTAAGGATTGATTGATCAAATGCTGAAAGATTTTTGTCGAGTATTCTGGCTAATTTCGGGTCCATAAGGGAATCTTGGCAGAGACGTTAAAAGGATTCTAAATGAGGTTTCCACTGATTAACCCCCATTCAGTCTGATTCTATTACGAAGAGAAAGAACAAAACCACAGTAAATCATCCCACAAATATTTTTCATAATAAGACGTTTGTCTTAAATGATTCAATTTCGATAAAACCTACTGAAATGGTATGATTTTGATGTGATCTAACTATATAGGTTAGCATATCATTATTTATACCAAACGCACAACAAAAACGATATTTCGTCATTGAACAGGGTACAGTCGAACACCTAACAGGGTACGGTCCCCGATCTAACAGGGTTGATTTACCTGACATACCCACAATACCTGGCGAAGCTGCCGGTTCGTTCCTGAGGGTGATTATCGTGAATTGAGTAATTATAATTTTTCCGCGCGGTCGCCTCCCGCTAAGAGGCTATTGGCTACCGCCGGATTCCGGCCGTAGTTTGATCAATGAAACACGCGCTTTGTCTCTTCGTATGCAGTCTGGTTTATTCTTTTGTGTCCGCCGGTGAAGTGATAAAGGAGCCTCATTCGGGTGATATCGAGTTAAAGCGAATCAACGTAATTCACTTTGGGCCCGACGGTGTGCTGTTGATCGCTGATGGCGCGGGTTCTCAGATTTTTGCTTTGGAAACCGGTGACACCGAAGCGGTGGATGGAGAGTTTACGCAGATCGGCGGTTTCCAAACCGAACTCGCGTCGCGCATGGGGATTGGGCAGGACGCCCTCGAAATTATCGATTTCGAAGTGAATCCGATTTCGAAAAGTCTTTACGTGGCTTGCCTGAACAAAAAGACCAGAACACCCGCTTTGATACGAATCGATCGCGAGGGCGCGATGTCTCCGGTCAATCTCAAAGGAGTGAAACACGTTCGCATTCCACTTCCGGCCGGGGATAAAGCACCGGTCAGCGTGATTACCGACATGGTTTGGATCGACGGTCGACTGATTGCCTCTGCGCGGTGCAACGAAGAGTTCGCCAGCAAGATTTTCTCAGTGGACGGGCCTTTGCAGCATGAAAAATCCGGCCAGGTGTACAGTGCTGAGACATTTCACGTCGCCCATAATCGCTGGGAAACGAAGGCTCCGATGAGTGTCATGATTCCTTATGAAGAAGACGGTAAACACTATATCGTGGGCGCTTTCAGCTGCACTCCGGTGGTGAAATATCCGATTGATTCCATCAAGCCCGGTGCAGTCATCAAAGGCATCAGTCAGATCGAGCTTGGATCGGGAAACCGGCCGCTGGATATGTTTGGTTATTCGAAAGAGGGGAAATCCAGTGTGCTGACCAATACCTTCCGGTTTCACCACGAAAAGCGCCCCTACGGTCCCAGCCCTCATTTAGCCTTCCGGTTTGACGGCGAACTCCTGGCTGCTCCGGAAGTGAACGAAAAGGCCATTCGCCGGTTGAAAGGCACTACGCCGAACACGGAGCAAATCGAGGTGGCGCAGACTTTTCACGGCGTGGTAAAAATGAGTCGGTTTAACGACAAGTCAGCGGTAGCCCTAAATGAAGCGGGCGATCTGGTGACAATTGCGTTGCCATGATGTTGGCAGGAATTCTTGCCATTTCGATCATTGTATCGGAAGGGCCGAAGTTTGTTGCTGCCGATGCTCCCTCCGGGGCGGAGTTCACCCTGCATCGGGTGGTCGGCAACGGTGAGGCGTCTCATCCGGTTTTTTCGACTGTGAGCCGCAAAGGCGACACTTTAAGCCTTGTTCCCACTTTTCCTCTGAGCCCTGGAGAAACGTACGAAGCCAGAATCTCGGTGGATGGAGATGTAAAAGAGCGTTTTGAATACCGGTTTCAGGAGTCCTCCAGGCCACCTCCCAAACTGGTGCGAGTCCTTCCCGACACCGGAAAAGTCCCGGCCAATCTGCTGAAGTTTTACCTCGAATTTGATCAACCGGTACGAGAAGGGCGGACCATTTTTGATCAAATCCACATTGTCGATGAAGACGGTCGCAAAGTGTATTCGCCCTGGCGGCGGCAGGAACTCTGGTCGGAGGACGGAAAGCGGCTGACGCTTTGGATTCATCCCGGGCGGATCAAGCAGGGCGTAAATCTGCGTCAACAATTGGGGCCGGTATTGGTGCCTGGCAAAAAGTATGAACTTTTGCTGGATGCTTCGATTCAGAGTCCGGAGGGCAAAAAACTGGGCAAAACAGTTCGACATCCATTTGTTGCCACGGCGGATAACCGGTCAAAGCTCGATATTTTGCGGTGGAACATCAAACCGCCTGTCTCAGGTGAGGGGACGCTAGTCATTGAAACCGATCGCGCACTGGACCCTTTTCTTGTCGAGCGGCACCTCCGTATTTTCCATGACGACGAGCAGTTGGATACGTCGGTGAAATGGTCTCAATCACAGACGAAGTTCATTTTCTCCAGCCCGCAGCCCTGGCAGGCCGGGTCGTATCGGATGGAAGTGGACGAATATCTTGAAGATCTTGCCGGAAACACGGCAGTGCGGGTTTTTGATACCGATCTGGAATTGCCAACGGAGGAGGCATCCCCGTTGGCCCGTGATTTCGTAATTTCGAAGCAAAGGTAGGCTTCCCAATGAAATTTCCAGATCACTTCTCCGGGCACTCATCGCAGTATGCGGCTTCCCGTCCGCATTACCCGGATTCGCTTTTTCCTTACCTCGCTTCTATTTGCAGCCGTACAGAGTGTGCCTGGGATTGCGCGACCGGTTCCGGGCAGGCGGCATTCGCTCTGGCACCCTTTTTTACCAGGGTGATCGCAACCGATGCCAGCGAAGCGCAGATCGAACACCCGTCGGGTTCGGCGGCAAATGTCGATTTCCACGCAGCACCGGCTGAGGCGAGCGGAATTGACACGGACTCAGTTGATTTGATTACTGTGGCCCAGGCGCTGCACTGGTTTCGGTTTGAGGAGTTTTTCGGTGAGGTGAACCGGGTGGCCCGCCCGGATGGCTTGCTGGCGGTGTGGTCGTACGGCCTCACCCGGGTGACTTCTTCGATTGATGAATTGGTCGACGGGCTTTACCTCGATATCGATAAATATTGGCCGCCGGAGAGGCTCTATGTCGAAAACAACTACAGCACTATTCCGTTTCCTTTTGAAATTGTCCCGACTCCTGAATTCGAAATGAACCTCTCCTGGAGTGCAGACCAAATGCTCGATTATCTGCGAACCTGGTCGGCGGTGAAGCGATGCGAAAAAGACACCGGTCTCGACCCGGTGGCAAAAATCGAAGCACCGTTTCGAGAAGCCTGGGGAGAGGACCGTCGCGAGGTGTGCTGGCCGCTGTTTGTGAAAGTGGGCAGGGGTGCAAAATAGTCCTTTCCTCGTGGTGAGACGACTCCTAGATTCGGGGCATATGACTCCACACGAAGAAGAAATGCTGGAAGAGATCCAAACACTTCACGCGAGGCTCGCCCGCTCGGAAAAATCGCGCCTGAAATGGATGTTGATCGCTGTCGTCAGTCTTCTTGCGACCGGATTTATGGTTTGGTTGAATTTCAAATAACTGCAGTACTATGAAGCCAATTCTGTTCTGTATACTTGCGCTCAGTCTTTTTTCATCCTGTTCAGATCCGATGCCAACTCACTCAAATCTTCCCCAACTTTCGCCTACTGATTACCCCGATTCTCCGAGAGGAGAAGTTGTCGAGACTCTGCACGGTGTCGAAGTCGCGGATCCCTACCGTTGGTTGGAGGATATCGACAGTGAGGAAACCACAAAATGGGTTTCATCCCAAGCGGCTTTCACGGAGGCATACCTGGCCAAACTCCCGGGCAGGGAAGCCTTCCGGAAACGTCTCGAAGCAATGTGGGACTACGACAAATTCGGGATTCCCCGCAAAGTTGAAGGGGGCAAATTAATCTATTCCCGCAAGACCGGCTTACAAAATCAAAGCGTTCTCTATTGGCGGGAGGATGCACCGAACGCGGACGAACATGTCCTCCTCGATCCCAATTCATTTTCTAAAGACGGAACGGTAGCCCTTTCCGGAACGAGAGTCAGCAATAACGGTAAGTTGATCGCGTATGGCATCTCAAAATCCGGTTCGGACTGGCAGGAATGGAAAATTCGGGACATCGAATCCGGAGAAGATCTGGATGACCACCTCGAGTGGATCAAGTTTTCCGGGTGTTCGTGGGCACCGGACGACAAATCACTGCTGTACAGTCGATACGACGAACCCGAGCAAGGTAAACAATTCAAAGACGAAAATTACTACCAGAAAGTCTACCGCCACATAATTGGAACCGACCAAAAGGATGATCAGCTGGTCTATGAGAGGCCGGATCAAAAGACGTGGGGATTTGGCGCGGGGTATACCGACGACGGAAATTACCTGCTGTTTCATGTCTGGGAAGGAGCAGCTTCTGACAACGCTCTTTTCTATAGAGATTTGAGCAAAGGGCCCGGCTCGGATATTGTCGAGTTGGTCAACGAGTTCGACGCTAAATACAATGTGGTAGGCAATGACGGGGAGGTTTTCTATCTGTGGACCAACCGCGATGCTCCGAATGGCAAACTGGTCTCCGTCGATTTAAAAAATCCGGCTCCGGATCAATGGCAAACATTGATCGCGGAAGATGAAAAGAAAAACCTTCGCGGAGTGAGTTATCTCGGAGGCAAATTTATTGCGGAATACCTGGTCGATGTCCGCGAGGAGGTTGAAGTATTTGATTCAGCCGGGGAATCTTTAGGCCCGCTGGAACTTCCCAACTTCGGAACAGTCTACGGTTTCGGAGGGAAACAAAAGGACCGCGAGACTTTTTATATGGTAACGGGCTTTGCTACGCCGGGGACTATCTACCGGTATAATGTCGAAACCGGGACAAGTGAAAAATTCATCGAGCCCGAACTCGCTTTCGATACCGCTGAATACGAAACCGAACAGGTATTTTTTTCGTCGAAAGATGGAACGCAGATTCCGATGTATCTGACCTATAGAAAAGGTCTTCAGAGGGACGGCAACAATCCGGTGATTCTCTACGGCTACGGAGGATTTAATATATCACTGGGGCCACAGTTCTCCATTTCGCGTACGGCGTGGATGGAAAAGGGTGGTGTCTACGCCCAGGTAAACTTACGTGGCGGTGGCGAATATGGGGAAAGCTGGCACGAAGCCGGGATGGGACTGAAGAAACAAAATGTATTTGATGACTTTATCTCCGCCGCTGAATTCCTGATTTCAGAGAAGTATACTTCCTCGAAAAAGCTGGCCATATCCGGCGGTAGTAACGGGGGACTTCTTGTCGCCGCCTGTCTGAACCAAAGGCCGGATCTGTTTGGTGCAGCGCTCCCTTCTGTGGGTGTTCATGATATGCTGCGATTTCAGAAATTTACCATCGGCTGGGCATGGCAAAAGGAATACGGTTACCCGGAGGATAACGAGGCGGACTTCAAAAATCTTCTCAGTTACTCGCCTGTTCACAACACGAAGAAAGGAACGGAATTTCCGCCGGTTCTGATCCAGACTGCAGACCACGATGACCGGGTATTCCCGGCACACAGTTTCAAATACGCTGCCCAACTGCAACACGCTCAGGCGGGCTCGGAACCTGTATTAATCCGCATCGAAACCAAAGCCGGCCATGGCGCCGGTAAACCCACCGAAAAAATCATCGAGGAACTGGCTGATGTATACGCCTTTTTGTTTAGCGCGTTGAGTATGGAAATCGAATAAAGGGCCCGCTATTTTTGAGCGGCCCAGTCGATCGCGTTCTTCAAAAATTTGCGGAATTCCGCATCGGCAAAGTCTGAGGTTTGCCCCAGCGAAGTATAGAATATTTTTGCGTCCTTTTCTCCGACTGAATGGGTCCATGCAACAGGTTCGGTGGGTTGCCCTTCGATGGTGGCGTCGAGGAGTCGGGTCGTTGATTTGGCCAGTGGTGCCGCTTTGTAGAGTTTGTCGGTAACCGGAAGTTTACCTACTCCTTTGAATACTGGATGATTTTCGGCCCCATTGGCTACGGTAATGGTGGCAGGTTCTGACTTGTAGTGGCCGTTGTAGTTGCCTCCCAGGATTGCGGGATCAAATTCCTCCCAGAGATCATGTCCTTCCGGGGCGGGTTTTCCGCGAAGGTGAAAGGCATGGCTCGAAGTCCGGATCGCTACGAGTGGTTTTCCCTCCGCTACGTGGTTCTTCAAGGCTTCCATATCGGCCTTTTCCGGAGCCCGCCGGCGGACACTGACGAAACAGATATCGGCCGATTTCATCGCTTCGGCGAGACCGCTGAAATCGTTTCGGGATGCCTCGTCATCCGCAGCGGTAACAAAAGTGGCGGTATATCCGGCAGGCTTGAGTTCTTTCTCGAAGAATACGGGAACGGTTTCCAGTGTTTTGTATTCCCTTTCGCCCAGCACGAAAACAATGTGAGGACCTGCCTCGGACGCGAAACAAATCAGGGACAATATCAAACCGGTGAATATTTTCATCATGGCCGATCTTATTTCACATTCGCGGGATCAGCAATTCACGTTCTTCCCGGCTTGAGTTACCGCCAAAGAATTTTACAATGACTAAAATGGATAGCGGGGACAAAACATCGGAAGAGGACGAGGTCGTCGTGAACCTGAATCACCTGGCAATTTCCGCCGGGAAATTTCTCGTTTTGCTGATCGCTCTCGCTCTCTGCATGCGCATTCCCCTGATTTGGCTCAAAATCCCCGTGGCAGTCGGGACTATTTATCTCGGCTGGAACTGGATTTGGCGCTCAGCCAAATTGATCAATTCCTCGTCTCCGTTGTCCAAAGGGAAAAAAGCGGAGTTCCGTCAGGACTACCAGGCGGCGATTAAGTTTTACGAAAAAGCGGCTGGTCGACCTCCGCGTCCCGGTCATAATTCGGTTCGGCTTCTAGTGGCCTATGACAAGGCCGGCGAATTCGGCAGAGCCAAAGCGTTGATCCAGCATTTCGACGGGAAAGAGTTCCCGGAGTCGGAGGAGGACGAGTTGCGCACAGTGGTATCGAATTACTTCCCGGTCGAACTGCAACGCTCCCTCAACGGAGTGCGAATGAAGTTGCTGTAGAATAGCTGGACCGCCCGCTGGTGCCTGCGGAAGGTTTCGTGATGAAATGGCAACGTGGCCCCGATTCCCGTGTGATTTCGGAGGTTGATTCCGTGGTCTGTTTCGGTTGAATTGCGGATATGTCAATTATCCGACTTTTACCCGTCTTAGTTGCGTTGCTTTCCTGCTCACAGGCTTTTGCGCAAAAGAAAAGCGTTGCCACTCCGGTGCCGGAATCGATCACCGAGACGCTGGATATCAATTTCGCCAACTACGGCGAGCGGGCTGTGCCGTTGGATCTGTATGCCCCGAAAAAGGCCGATTCTCTTCGCCCGGGTATCGTATTGATCCATGGCGGCGGTTGGACAGGCGGTTCGCGGAAAGCGTTTCGAAATACGGCGATGCGTCTCGCTACAGAAGGTTTCGTGGTGGCAAATATCGACTATCGCCTTGCTACCGAAACCAAATTCCCCGGCTGTGTCAGCGATGCCAAAGCGGCTGTGCGCTGGATGAGAGCTAACGCGGAAAAGTATCATATCGATGCCGGTAAGATTTATGCGATCGGTGGATCCGCCGGAGGTCACCTCGCGGCGATGGTGGCTACTTCGCCCGGGAAGTTTGAAGGCGACGGAGGTTGGGCTGATCAATCCAGTAAAGTTCAGGCCGTTATCATGATGGGCAGCGGGGTCGATCAGGTAGCGAGAGTGAAAGAATCCAAATCCGGCTCAGTAAAGAGTTGTGTGATTTTCTTCGGTGGAGAGTTAGACGAAAAACCGGATGTCTATAGAAACGGTTCGCCCATTACCCATATATCAAAATCCACACCGCCCGTTTTGTTTCTCGATGGAGGTTTGGATAACCCCGGCAAACGCTATATAGAAATGAGCAGGCAGCTGGATGAACTCGGGGTAAAGAATCAACTGGTGGTCATTCCTGGAGCGAAACACGGTCAATGGGGCAGGGAGCCGTGGAAAACGCAGTTTGAGGACGCGATGCTCTCCTTCCTCCGCTCTCTGTAAACTACAGATATTCGGTAGGATCCGGTATGCCTGCGAGAGCAAAAGCCTCTTTTCTCTCCACGCAGGTGCCGCATTTCCCGCAGTGGATTTCCCCGCCTTTGTAGCAGGACCACGTTTGGGAAAAATCAACATTCAGCTCCTCGCCCCGCGCGGCGATATCCTCTTTTCTGATACCGACAAAGGGCCGGAGAAGTTGAATGTTTGCATATGTTCCCGCAGCGATTGCCTTGCTCATCGGATCCATAAACTCCGAGCGACAGTCGGGATAGATGGCGTGATCCCCGCTGTGGGCGGCGATGGTGACGGCTTCGGCGTTCTGGCTTTCGGCAAACCCGGCAGCAATGGCTAGCATGATGCCGTTGCGAAACGGCACCACCGTTTGCTTCATATTTTCCGATTCGTAATGACCTTCGGGAATCTCGCCTCCGTTCTGCAATAGATGGCTGTCGAAGCAGTCATTCATAAATTGCAGAGGAATCGTCCGGTGCGGGATATCGAGTTTTTCGCAGTGATATTTGGCAAACGGAATTTCACAGTGATTGTGCTTCGAGCCGTAATCGAAGCTGAGTCCCGCGATGACCTCATTTTTCTCTGCAGCGTCGTATAATGCGACGACTGAATCCATACCTCCGCTGACGAGCACGACCGTTTTCATCAGATTATTGCGGATAGGAAGCTTCCGTAGTGAGGCGGATCCCCCCCCGGGGGGCGAAGCGACCGCGCACGGTCATTTTCCGTGGTTTACAAGCTTCCGTCATTTCATCGAGGATCCGGTTTACGACATCTTCATTAAAAGCCGCCAGATTTCGAAACGATGCGAGGTAAAATTTCAGGGATTTTGTTTCGACACAAAGCTGGTCAGGGACATAAGTGATTGTCAGGTGGGCGGAATCCGGCTGCCCGGTCACGGGGCAAAGGGAGCTGAACTCGGGGTAGTCGAGTTCGATCGTGTAGTCGCGGTGAGCATTCCGGTTCGGGAATACTTCCAGTTTTGCATCATCGGGATGCCGGGGCAGACGCGTTTCACTGTGGCCTAACAAGGTCAGATCATCCGTTTCGCTTATTTTTTCACTCATACTTTCTGCTTTATCCACCGAAACCGGGCCAATATCAAGACCTGGAAAAATGGATTCAACAGGGTACAGTCGTCGACCAAACAGGGTACAATCCCGGATCCAAGAGGGTACAGTCTTGATTTGGTTCGCACCTCCGGCGCGTGTCGTGAACACGGAAAATCCGTCGCGGCGGAGGGCCGGACGGATTTTCGCGGGGGTTAGTGTGTTGAGAGTTGGGGATTTTTAATGATTGTGGATCACTCCGTGGATGACTCGACCTGCAACCGCGCCGAGAATAGCCGATCCGACATCGATACGAGGTCCTCTGTCATGGCGGTGGCTGCGGTGGTGACTATGCGAGCTATGGTGAGGATAAACCGGAGCAACTACCGGGCGGAACTGGTGGGCATTATTGTGAACATAGGTGGCCAGCGGGCAGGACTGGGAGATCAACCCGCAAACCTGATGACCCACGCGAGCTCTGTTTCTCAGGTGCTCAATACGAGTCAGCGAATCGCGGACGCTGCAGGCGGCTCTTTTAAATGTTACCGGGCAGGTTCCCTGATAAGCGGCAAGCAGGTTGTTGGTGTAAACGTTGTAGCGGCGCATTTCGGAAAGCAGCGCAGCAGCGTTGGTGCAGCCGCAGTAACCGCGGGCTTCCATGGAGTAAAAATAGGACATCTGGTCACCATATTGGTCGAGGGTGAAGATGTATTGGCCAAGAGTGTCGGCACAATTGTTGTGGCCGTATTGATGATAGCTTTGGGCTTGCGAGTCAGTCGCTGCGAGGCTCAAACCGAAGATGGTGCAGGCTGCCAGAAGTTTTGAGAATGAATTTTTCATAGTTTTTTCGATCTTATCAGTTTCGGATGAGGATTCGACGCGGCGTTACAATTTTTATGCAATTTTATCGTAAGATTTTTGTGACCCGTTCGTCGCTAGCGGAGTCGAAGACTGATTTGTCTAAAAAAAACAGCCCGCCCCGGTTTGATCCGGGGCGGGCCTTTTTGTTTGGGGGGATGGGTTAGGGGAAGGGACTTTTTTGGGTTTGGTCCTGGTGAATAGGCCAATTGTTTTCCTTATCCGGAACGATGGCGGGTAACCTGTGCCGGGAAAGAGCCGGATCGGTTCACCGGCAGGGGTTGGAAATGGATAGAGTTCGCGTGAACAAAAGTTGTCAGGGATAAGGATTCGGAAATCATCCCGGATACACCGTCGCTAACCCGGGCCGTTTTTCTCATATTCTGCATGCAAATTGCGGAGTCCCGAACGGCGGACACGGCTTTTTGGAATGTGGCATCGGATTTCCCCCGGTAGGCACGCACCAGGTCACTGGTCAGAACGGAGTGTTTGCGAATGTGTTTGAGAAGCGCGATAGAATCCCGGCATCCCCGGTTGAAACGCAATTCCCAGCTGTAGCGGAATGCCAGCTGGTCAGCAAGGGTATCGAGAGCGTAGACGTTGCGACCGATATCGTTGTGTACCCGGGAGCCCTGTCCCTGTGATTCGTAGTCGTTGGAGAGCCAGTTTTGTGCCCTTGTTTCAGTTACAGGCAGGCTCAGGACCGAGAGGGTTACGATTGCCAGGGCGAAGGGTGTCCGGTAAGGGAAAATCATATGTAACTGGCCGGAATATCCGGCGGGTGTAGATATGACTCTCCCGGACGGGAAAATATTCAAAATCAGTTCGGAAAAAATTCCGTCTGAGGCAGGGTCAGGGGGAATAATCCTTAAGCGTGAGACTGTTAAACACGGAGTCCTGCCAGGAGCGGAGCTGTTCCTGCATTTGCGCGGTGATATCCGGTTTCGATTCGGCGAGATTCTCCGTTTCAGCCGGATCATGGCGAAGGTCGAACAACTCGACAGCGGAATTCTTTTCTCCGTCTACAACCAGTTTGTAACGATTGCCGAGGGCCACGCGCGGGCTGACATAATCTTTATCGGAAACCGGAGGTTGGTGGAAATTACGAAAACTGCGGGTCAATTTATTGCCCATGTATTTTACCAGCGGTGTGGTTCCCTCCTGTAATTCCGGATCGATGTAGGGAGTTGGTTTCGGGGAATGACCGGTGACCCGTTTTGAGTTGTATTTCCAGAAATAAATCGGAGCCGGGCGTTCTTTCATTTCGCCGGAGAGCAAAGGTGCAATGCTGATCCCGTCCAGAGGCCGTTTCGGCAGCGGGACATTGGCGAGATCACACAGAGTGGGAAGCATATCGCTGGTAACAGAATTTAGATCACTCACCCGGCCTTTGGTAATAACTGACGGCCACTCAATCACACCCGGAACGCGAATGCCCCCTTCATACATCCATGCTTTTTCCCTGCGGAAAGGTGTAGTAGCCCGACCGCTGCTGGCCGGACCTCCATTGTCTCCGCAATACCAGAGAACGGTATTGTCGCGGAGCCCGTCTTTTTTCAGTTGGGATCGCAGTTTACCTATAGCCCGGTCCATGGCGGTGATCTCGGCATAGCGCTCCTGCAGCACATCGCGTAGCGGGCGCTTAACCGGTCGGCCGGTTTCCATAGATGTCAGTTTTACCTCGCGGTCGGCATAGGCTGCGGGGAGATCATCATACAGGGCAAGATCTTCCGGCAGCCCGCTATAAGGTTCGTGCGGAGAGCCGAACCAAACTACAGCAAGAAATGGTTTCTTCTCCTTTTTGGCCATCTCGATGAACTTTAAAGTTTCGTCAATCGTTACTTCCGAGCCTTCGCCTTTGTATGGCTGTGGAGGCGCGCCGTTTTTTGAAAATTCCGGGTTCATCTCATAGAAATTGTCGTGCGATACATAGTGATGAAATCCCATTGCCCGGGGATTGGTCGGAGAGTCGCTCTTCACCGGGCCGAGGTGCCATTTCCCGAAGTGACCACACAGGTAGCCGGCTTCGCCCAACAGATGAGCGATGGTGATTTCCTCCGGGCGGATCGACCAGCCCGGGTGAAATGTGCCGTACCGGTTCGGGTGGCGACCGGTCAGGACACTGCCGCGGGTGGGCGAGCAGGTAGGATGTCCGGCGTAGAAATGATCGAGCTGCAGACCGTTAGCGGCCATTTCGTCGAGAATCGGGGTTTGCAGGTGAGGATGATTGTTATATCCCGTTTCGCTCCAGCCATGGTCGTCGCCCATCAGCAGGATGAAACTGGGGCGGTCATCAGCCTGACAAATACCGGTAAGGAGAGCGAAGGTGAGCAACAAAAGTCGGTTCATGGATAAAACCTAGGAAATGAACGGGAATTCTTCAAGAATAACCCGTCCCGGGGCGCTTATCCGGGACCTGCACTTTGCCTTTGAAATCCTGTCCTTCGCAGCTACTGTCCGCGCATGTTACAGGCAGGTATTGTAGGACTTCCGAACGTCGGCAAATCAACTCTTTTTAACGCAGTGACCCACACCCGAAAGGCGGAGGCGGCGAACTATCCTTTTTGCACCATCGAACCCAATGTGGGGGTCGTAACGGTGCCGGATGAGAGGCTTGCCGTTTTATCCGGGCTTTCCGGATCGAAAAAGATCATTCCTACCGCGATTGAATTTGTTGATATTGCCGGTCTTGTAGAAGGGGCCAGCGACGGGGCGGGGCTCGGCAATAAATTCCTCGCCAACATCCGGGAGGTCGATGCAATCGTTCAGGTTGTCCGCTGCTTTGAAAATGACGATATCATTCATGAGCTGGGTTCCGTTGATCCTCTGCGTGATATCGAGATCATCAATTCCGAGTTGATTTTGTCTGATTACGCCGCTCTTGAGAAGAGGAAGGCGAACCGCGAGAAAAAGGCCAAATCCGGCGATAAAGAGGCAAAGCGGGAAGTTGATTTGATGGAAAAACTTCTTCCTCACCTTGACTCCGGAAAACCGGCGCTGACTTTGGAAATCTCTGATGAAGAGAAAAAAGTTCTCAAAGAATTTTTTCTCCTCACCTCCAAGCGGACCATTTTTGCCTGCAACGTTTCGGAAGAGGAACTTGCCGAAGCCGTGGCAAATCCCGACAACCATCCCATGGTGTCGAAGGTGAAGAAATACGCAGCGGAAACGCATGGAGCGGAAGTCGTAGTTATCTCCGCCCGGATTGAAGAGGAAATGATCGATCTGAACGAAGAGGAAGCCGCGGAATTTCTCAACGACATGGGCGTTTCCGACTCCGGTGTTTCGAGTTTGATTAAGGCGGTTTACAGTCTACTCGGGTTGCGCACCTATTTGACAACCGGTGTGCAGGAAACCCGGGCCTGGACGATCCGTGCCGGCGATAAAGCGCCCCGTGCTGCCGGTGTAATCCACGGCGATTTTGAGCGCGGCTTTATCGCTGCAGAGACTGTCGCTTTTGAGGATCTGGTGGAACTCAAAACGATAGCAGCCGCCCGGGATGCCGGAAAGCTTCGTATCGAAGGCAAAGACTACGAAGTGAAAGACGGCGACGTAATAGAATTCCGGTTTAATGTGTAGCAAAGAAATTTCCAAACGGAGTTTTATTTTGTAGCGCTCAAATACACAAATTGCCGCGATATGGTTCACATGAAAGCGAACCGAATCGTGGCTTACTTGTTGTTTTCGCTGGCTCTGTTTCCGTTTGCGGGGCTGTTCCTCGCCAATTCAGCCGGAAATCCAAAAGGCTTTGGGGCCTTTGTTTTTGTCGGATTTTTTGTAGCGATGACGGGTTGGATAATTGGCGATTTTTGAAGCGAAACAGCGTCCATTTTGTGTCTGGTTCAGTCAGGTAAAATGCCCGCTTTGATTTGTAGCTCCCGAATTTCCATGCATTCGATGCGATTTAAACGAAGTAGCGAAACAGTCACTCTTCCTATCGAGGTTTGAGGTTCGATGAGGCCGCAGGGAGATAGTAAAAAGTGATCAGACCAATTGTCTTTCCGTGGGTGAAACAATCTGACTATTTCGCCGGAATCGGGATCAATTGAACTTAGATCAGTTCCTTTGTATTTGTTGCAAAGGGCGCATGCCAGAGCCAGATTTTCTGAGGCGGTGTTTCCCTGGTGCTTCTCTGCGACAATGTGTTCCACTTCGTGGCAAAATAACCCTTCGTCTTCAGGTTGCAGACAATACTCGCAGTTGAGATTGGCGCGTTCCCTGACTTCGCGTCTCAGCTCTGCGGGAACGTAAGTTTTACTTATCCGGGTTTGCGGCAAGCATCAGGCGAGCCTTCGCTTTTGCTTTCCTTACCATTTGTTCCAGACGTTCGTAACGTTGCCATTCCAACTCTTCTGTATTCGTCAATCCACCTGGCTGTTTACTTTTTTCGAGTAATTCAGACACTCTCTGTTGGAGGATTTCGGATGGACGAAGATCGATTACATCTTCGGGTGTAGGAAAATTGGCAAAAATCTCGAGAAGATCAGCTTCTCCCGCATAGCCCTGGTTGTCGTCGCCGGACCAGTATTTAAATCCACACTCAAGGATCTTGGGTAACGAATCGCCCGCGTCGTTGATTTTGTCTCTCAGGGAATCGGGGAGTTCAATTGTTAGTTCCATTCACGTCAATATGTCACGAAAATCCTGATTGGCAAAACCGCGCACACATCAGGGATAGGTTCTGTTGCTAAGCCTTAATCCGGACACTACGCTTTTTGTCGAGCTTCAGGATTTGTCCGTCGGTCCATTCGGGTGATGCTTTCGGGTCGGTGATTTTTTCGCCGTCGAGTTGAATGGATCCCTGCTGAACGAGGCGTCGCACATCCCCGCCGGAGCGCTTTTGCTCAAAGGTTTCCGCATAGGCGTTTTGTACAACACCGATGATGTCGGTCCTTTCCCCGATTTGGTATTCGGGTAGTTCGGCGGAATTGAGATCTTTTTTGCTGAACACGGTTTCCCAGTGCTCTCTCGCGCTGACTGCTTCCTCTTCGGAGTGATAGCGGGCTACGATTTTGGCAGCGAGCGATTTTTTTGATTCCATGGGATGAGCTGCCGGATCGATTTCCTCGCCGATCAGCAACACCGAATACTTGGCCATGAGTTCATCGGATATACTCATCATCTTGCCGAACATTTCTCCCGGAGGTTCAGATACCCCGATGTAGTTGTTCAGGCTTTTGCTCATTTTCTGAACTCCATCGAGACCTTCGAGGATTGGCATGCACATGACTACCTGTGGTTCCTGACCGTCGGATTTTTGCAAATCTCTACCAACCAGAATATTGAACAACTGATCAGTCCCGCCCAGTTCGACATCCGATTTAACTACTACAGAATCCCAGCCCTGAACGATCGGGTACTGGATCTCGTGGAGACGAACTTCCTGGCCTTTATCGATCCGGTTCCGGAAGTCTTCCCGCTGGAGCATCTGTTGCATCGTGACTTTTGCATTGAGCTGAATCACTTCGGCAAATGTCATTTTATTGAACCAGTCACCG
>JARGOZ010000059.1:18818-37811 GCA_029213025.1 Verrucomicrobiales bacterium | reverse complement strand
GTAAAGTTCTCGCTTCCCTTGTGGCAGCGTGATTGGGCGAAATTTCAGCTATGCTAATTAGCTTGAGACCTTGACCGAACAGGGTACAGTCACTGACCATACAGGGTACAGTCACTGACCGAACAGGGGACAATCCACCATTCAACAGGGTACAGTGCCGCCCTCTCCGGCTAAAACATGGCGCTAATCCCACAGGAAACGATACAGGAAATTATTGAGAAGGTCGATATTGTCGACTGGATCGAGCAATATGTCCCGTTGCAGCGTTCTTCCGGGAATTTTAAAGGATTGTGCCCGTTTCATTCGGAAAAAACGCCGAGTTTTAATGTGCGTCCGTCGAATCAGAGTTTTCATTGTTTCGGCTGTGGCGAGAGCGGAACCGTGATCGGTTTCGTGATGAAATATGAAAACCTCTCTTTTCCGGAAGCGGCACGGCGGCTTGCTGAAAAAGCGGGCGTGACCATTATCGAGGAAGCCTACGATCCCAAACAGGCGGCGCGAAGAAAGAAGCGCGATGAGATCCTGAAACTGCAAACAGCCGCAGCTGATTTCTACCAGCGCTTGCTTTTCAAAGACCGCAGTGCCGATGCCCAGAAGGCGCGCGATTACCTGACAAACCGGGGGCTGAGCGGAGAACTGGCGCGGGAATGGAAGCTGGGATACGCTCCGGAGGATTCACGACTGTTTTTTACCTGGGCTTCGCAGGAGCGAATTCCGACAGAATTGCTGGTGGAAGGCGGTCTCGCTGCGTGGAGAGATGAAAATTATCCAGGGCGGGGATGTTGGCTCCGTTTCCGGCACCGGCTCATGTTTCCGGTGATGGACGAGAATTCCAATATCATCGCATTTAGCGGCCGGGTTTTGGAGAAGGATCAAAAAGGCGGCAAATACGTCAATTCGCCGGAGACTATGATCTTCAATAAGAGCAAGACTTTTTACGGTTTCCACAAATCGCGTAGACCGATTACCAAATCCGGACTCGCCATTGTCTGTGAGGGACAGATCGATTTGATCAGTGCTTTTGAAGCCGGAATCGAAAACATCGTCGCACCGCTCGGCACGGCGTTTACCGAGGAACACGCCAAGGTGTTGCGGCGGCAATGTGAAGAGGTGACACTCTGTTTTGATTCCGATAACGCCGGGATCGCTGCCGCAGGAAAAGCGTTTCGATTGCTGGCCCCGAAGGGTATGCTCGTTCGCCTGGCTCTGCTTCCGGAAGGCGAGGATCCGGATTCCTACATCAAAAAGTACGGAGTTGATGCATTTCAAAGCATCATAAATAATTCAAGCGAATATTTCGATTTTCACATCGACCGGAAAGGCAGTCGTCTCAGTGCAGGGCCGCTCCGTGACAGGCTCGATTTTGCGAAAGAACTTTCTGCCGATATTGCTCTGGTGGAAAACAAGATGTTGCAGGATTCCCTGATCAACCGCATCGCCGCCAAGCTGGGAGTCGGTGAGGCGGAAATTCGCAAACAAATTGCCGGTGCTGCAAAAATCAGAAACCGGGCGGAAAAGAACCAAAAAATCCGGGAAGCGCGGGATGGCGCGAGGCAGGAGGCGAATGGAAACGGAAAAGTCGCCCCGGTGGTCATAGAAAATCGAAGCATTCGATTATTGTGCCGCCTTTTATTGACTGACCCGATGGTGAAAAACCAGTTCAGGAATCGACCCATACCCGAATTTTTCGCTGACATTCCCGGCACCGAATTACTGGCTTGGGTATGGCAGGGTGATTTTGATCCAACCCAACCGGCGAGTGTTCATGCTTTCGTCGCGGTACTGCCTGAAGGTGAACAGGGCGCGATCAAAAACATCATGAACGAAAGCTTCCCCGGAGCAACCGGTGACTGGGCTGCAGAGTGTATGAGAGCACTGGAAAAACAGGCGTTGCAGAATAAAATTACTATGGTGAAAGCGCGGATGGGCGTTGAAGATTTGCCAGTGGATGAGGTAACCCGGCTGACCAAAGAACTCCTTGACCTGCAAGCGCGGCGACATGATATTGAGACGGCATAATACTCTCGGGCACGATACCTCTCCGGGGCCACCTTTCACGAAACAGGATGGCACGATCAGACAAAAATAAATCTACTTCCAAAAAGGCTAATCAAAAGGCAGTCGGAAAGGCAAGAGAAAAACACTCTGCCGTGGAAGATAGCGGTTCAATCATCGATAAAACGCCTGAATTGCAGAGCGTTGTAAGAGAGTTGATTCGGCTCGCTAAAGAGCAGGATGTTCTCTCGTATGATGATATCAATCAGGTGTTACCACCGGAATTTGGTGATATTGAAATCATCGAAGAACTGGTGGAGAGACTTCGCTCGATGGAGTTCCGGATTGTCGAATCCGACAGTGATGTTGAAAACATTAAAGTAAGCAGCTCCGACAGCGAGGAGGAAGAACCGGATGTTGTAGAAAAATCGACGTCCGGAAAACTGGAAGGTCTTGATGATCCGGTAAGGATGTACCTGAAACAAATGGGGCAGGTGCCTCTTTTGACCCGGGAAGAGGAAGTCGCTATCTCCAAACGGATTTATAAATCGGAGAAAAACGTCCAGAAAATCCTCTCCCGCTATGGTTTCATGAGCGATTGCTTCCTCGATATGGCCATGAGAATCGAAGATGGTTCAGAACGCTTCGACCGAATTGTTTCGGAGAAAAAGGTCCAGAACCGGGAACGGTACGTAAAAAATCTCTCCAAGTTACGGGAGCAACTGATCGAAGCAACTGAGTCTGCATCAGGTCTTTACATGAAGCATCTCTCCAACGGAAGCCAGTCTCCGGAAGACTGGACTGCGGAGTGGGATGAAGCCTTAAGCGCGCTGACCAAGCTTTACAATCGCTATCATTTTAAACCGAAAGCGACCGAGGAATTCGTAGACCGGGTGAATCACTTTGCGGAGCGTTCGGGTGAGGTGCAGTCGCTGGTCGAAAAAGCCAATGACAAAGAAACGAAGCAGAACGCCGCCAGGGTGAAGCGTGAATTCGAAGAGGAAGTCTGGATGACCCAAGATGAATTTGATGAATCGGTCGTCGATCTGAGTCGAAATATTGATGAATCCCGTTCGGCGAAACAGGAAATGGTGGAGGCCAACCTGAGACTGGTGATTTCTATCGCAAAGAAGTACACAAACCGCGGTCTTTCCTTTCTCGATCTGATTCAGGAAGGAAACATGGGACTTATGAAAGCGGTCGAGAAATTCGAATACCGCCGCGGTTACAAATTTTCCACTTACGCAACCTGGTGGATTCGTCAGGCGATCACCCGTTCGATTGCCGATCAGGCGAGAACAATTCGGATTCCGGTCCACATGATCGAAACAATCAACAAGCTGATGCGGGTTCAGAAGCAACTCGTTCAGGAATACGGTCGCGAACCGACTCCGGAGGAAATTGCCGAAGAGATTCATCTCCCCGTTGCGAGAGTTCGAGCCGTTTTGAAAATGGCTCAACAACCGGTGTCTCTGCAGGCTCCGGTAGGTGATTCGGAAGAAAGTCTGCTCGGTGATTTCATCGAAGATAAATCAGCGGAAGATCCCAGTGATCAGACTTCCATGGCGATGTTAAAGGACCGGATCAAAGATGTGCTTGATACATTGACTCCGAGAGAACGGGAAGTTCTTGAGCAGAGATTCGGTTTGGTAGACGGCTACAGCCGTACGCTGGAGGAAGTCGGAAAGCAGTTTCAAGTCACCAGAGAGCGAATTCGCCAAATCGAAGCCAAGGCTCTCCGGAAAATGCGTCACCCGACTCGTATCCGCCAATTGGAAGGCTTTTTGGAGCCGCCACAATTTTGAGAAAAATATTTTGCAACCCCCGGAGCTGACCGGAGTTTAAACCGGTAACATGGAGGAAAAGAAACATTCGTCTGATCATATCGGAAAAGACACAGCTGACAAAGCTTTGTGGGATCTTCTCGGTTCCGCGCGAAAAGTAGAGCCAGGTCCGATGTTTGCCCGGAATGTTATGCGGGAAGTGCGGAATCTGGATGAGGAAGCGTTTGATTGGCGAAAGGTTTTTACCTGGCTTTCACGACCGGCTTTTCTTGTTGCCTCTGTTCTGGTTTTGGCGGGGATTTTTGTGCTTCAGGACCAGTCCGGTTATGTCTCTGTCGAACCCGCACCTACTGACGGGGTGGAGTACATTGATCCGGCGAGGGAATTCGAATCGATAGAAATGCTCGGAGAGTTGATGGCAGTGTCTGATCCCGGGCAACTCAGCGACGAAGCGCTGATAAATCTGCTATTCTAGATTCAGCTGAATCCCAGGGAACCGGTCGGTAGGACCGTCCTGATTAGTGGCGCGATGAACGAAACACGTTTCGCCGACCTTTCAGGAAATGAACCCCTATTTCTCCCGATTGCTCCCCGTCGCATTGATGGCAACTCTACTTTTGGTAGCGGCCTGCGGCGACACTCCGGACACCGATCGAACCCGGCTCAATTTCCTGGACCCGGACGAAGAGGCCCGCCGCGGAATTGCGGAATTCAATGCAATGAAAACGCAGTTGAGGATTTACGAAAATCCTCAGATCAATCAAATCGTTCAAAAGGTTGGGCATCGTCTGGCGAAAGTGATCCCGGTTTCGAACGCTCAGTGGGAATTTGTGATTTTCGATGATCCGGCGCCCAATGCATTTGCCCTGCCAGGCGGAAAAGTGGGCATCAACACAGGGCTTTTTGAAATCGCGGAAAATGAAGCGGGTTTGGCTGCGGTAATTGGTCATGAAGTGGCGCATATTGTCGCCCGGCATTCCGGGGAAAGGCTGACTCGCGGAGTTATCAGTGCGGGTGCCGTAGCAGCAGGGAGTTATTATCTGAACAAAAAGGCGGAGGTTGATCCCCGCCTGGCATCACTACTTTTGAGTGGTTTCGCTGCGGTAAACTACAAGGCCCATTCCCGGGAGCAGGAGCTGGAAGCGGATCGTCTCGGGTCACTTTATATGGCCCGGGCCGGTTTTGATCCCTGCGAATCTGTGAGGTTGTGGGAAAGATTTGCTGCATACAGGGAGCGAACGGGGCTGGCAGAAGGCTCGAGTCTGTTACGTTCACATCCCGTCGATTCACTACGGATCGAAAAATTGAAAGAATATCTGCCGCATGCTATGAAAGAATACCGTCCTCTGTAAATTTTGATTGAAGGAAATGTCATAGATATACCGAATCGCGAAATCTACTTTGCCCGGGTGGAAATTTGTGAGGGTCGGATCGCGTCAATCACCCGGTGCGATGGTAACAGTTCCGTCTACATTCTTCCTGGCTTTGTCGATGCCCACGTCCACGTTGAAAGTTCGATGTTGGTGCCTTCCCAGTTTGCCCGGCTGGCGGTTCGCCATGGCACAGTGGCTACGGTTTCGGACCCGCATGAAATTGCCAATGTGCTGGGGATCGGGGGCGTGAAATATATGATCGAAGACGGCAAACGGGTGCCTTTTAAGTTTTACTTCGGGGCTCCGTCCTGTGTCCCGGCTACCGAGTTTGAGACTGCCGGTGCGCGGGTCGATGTCGAGCAAGTGAGGGAGTTGCTGGAAATGCCGGATGTGAAATATCTCGCGGAGATGATGAACTATCCCGGTGTGATCTTTTCTGATTCGTTGGTGACTGCAAAGCTGGACGTGGCCAAACAACTCGGCTTACCCGTGGATGGACACGCTCCCGGAGTGCGGGGTGACGATCTTGAGACATATGTAAAAGCCGGGATTTCGACGGATCACGAATCGACTTCCCGCGAAGAAGCTCTCGAAAAGTTGAATCTGGGAATGAAGATTTTGATCCGCGAGGGGAGTGCCGCAAAAAACTTTGAAGCACTCATCAGCCTGCTGCCGGAATTTCCTGAGCAAATCATGTTTTGTTCCGACGACAAACATCCCGATGATCTATTCGTCGGGCATATCAATCAACTGGTTGCGAGAGCACTTCAATCGGGAGCCGAATTATTCGATGTGTTGCGGGTCGCCTGTATCAATCCTGTTGAACATTACGGCCTGGATGTGGGCCTGTTGCGGGTAGGAGACCCGGCGGATTTTATCGTTACAGATGATCTCGAAACGTTTAGTCGATGCGTCACTTACATAGACGGGGAAAAAGCGGGTGATAGCGATGGCGCATATTTTACTAGTGCTACAGCGCCGGTAGTGAATCATTTTTTGTCCAGGGAAGTTCCGGAGGCAGAGTTTCGTGTTCTTTCGCAAGCGGGGGAAATTCGGGTCATCAAGGCGATCGACGGCGAACTGGTAACTGAAAGTTTTGAGACGGAGCCGTTGATCGAAGATGGATGTGTAGTTCCCGATATAGATAGAGACATCCTGAAAATAGCAGTAATCAACCGGTATATTGAGGCTCCTGTATCAATAGCATTCATCAACGGTTTTGGGCTCAAATCCGGTGCTATCGCTTCATGTGTCGCCCATGATTCACATAATATCGTTGCTGTCGGAGTGGATGATCGGTCGATCTCGCAGGTCGTACATGCAGTTATGGAAAATAAAGGTGGGATTGCAGCTGCTTCGGCCTCAGGATTGCAATCTCTACCTCTTCCCGTGGCGGGTATCATGACCAATCAGGATGCCGGGGAAATCGCCCGTGCCTACCAGGATTTGACCGAGATGGTTGTGGAGGAACTGGGAACCACACTGCATGCTCCGTTTATGACTTTGTCGTTCATGGCTCTTTTAGTGATCCCTTCTCTGAAACTGGGCGACCGGGGATTGTTCAATGGCGACCGGTTTGAATTCGTCGACCTGTTCGTTTCCTGACCGTCACCGCACAGCGGGGAATTGCCACTTCCAGCGGAGACCGGCGAGGCGAAACAGGAAAACTACCGCTGTTCCGAGGATCATTGACACCGGAGCACTTAGTCCAAAATGAGTCGCGACAGGGTAGACCCAGGCGCCGGTAAAGGAGCAGGTGGCGGCAAGGGGGCCGGGCCGAAACAGGGATGGGATTTCATTGCAGATAATTTCGCCGATTACGCCTCCGAATGTGCCGGTAATGGTCCCGAGAATCACGGCTAAGAACCAAGCGGTCCCACTGTCCATAGCTAAAGCCGTTCCCGACATGGTAAAAAGCCCCATTCCCAGGGCATCGGGGTAGATTAGAAAAGGTTTAATTCGTGTCACAAAGCGGAGCACCAGGCCGGCGGCCATGGATATGATAAAAACGGCAACTACATAGTGGGGATTGGCGATCCAGAACAGGGGGTGACGGTCGAGAAACAAATCGCGGAGTGTCCCGCCTCCAAAGGAAATTGCGAACGCAACGGCGAACACTCCGGTGATATCCATACCTTTTCGAGCGGCGAGGAGAACTCCGAAGATCGCGGCGGAAATTACGGCAAGAAACTCGATAACGATTATAAAAGGCATGGGCCAGACTATCCGTTTGTGAAATGACTTTCAAAACGGTTTTGTGTCATGTTGAGTGGCAGTGATGGATACAGCGGATCAGAAAAGGCAAATGAGGAGATCGTGTTTCGCTGCTCTCAAAGCGATGACCGGCTCAGAGAAAAATGCAGGGTCGATGGAAATTTGCCGACAGCTGGAAAATCTGGATGCTTTTCAAAAAGCTGACACCGTTTTCGGCTACCTTCCTCTACCCTCAGAGCCGGATCTTTCCCCGTTGTTCAGTGAGAAGAGAGTGTGGGGTTTCGCAAAGGTTCTCGAAGACGATTCGATGGAGTTTCGGCGGATGGAAAGTCTGGATCATGCTGTGGCAGGTGACTTCAAAATTCTTGAGCCGGACCCTCGGTTTTGCCCGGTGCTTTCCCCGGACCACGTTGATATCGTGATCATTCCCGGGGTGGGCTTTTGCCCGCGAACCGGGAATCGCCTTGGCCGGGGAAAGGGACACTATGACCGCTACTTGCGGAAGCTCAGGGAACGAAAAACTCCGCCGCTGCTGGTGGGCGTGTGTTTCGCTGCGCAACTGTGCGAGGTTGAATCCGAGCCTCACGATATATCAATGGATTTGGTGATATCGGCATAGCGGTTTGGACAAAATGACGATTCGCTTTTTTGCGGATAATCGTTAACCTTTGCGAAACTATGAAATCCCGTCCTCTGATCGTCAGTTTGGTGTTTACTGCTCTGATAATACTCGGTTTGTTTATTTTGAAACGGCAGACTTCCAAAGTGACTAAAGTTCCGGCACCGGCAGAGACGATTTCTCCTCCTGTCGTGCCAATCAAACACCCGCCCCGTGATTTTATTCCGGAATGGTCGGCTTTGGATGCCTATCAGAATACGATCACGGCGACTCGTTTTCAGGAAATGATCGAAACGGTCTACACAGTTGGCGATACGTGGAAGGAAGTGATCGCGATATCGACGGAGGAAGCGACCATTCAAACAGAAGACGGGGATTTTATTCTAAAGTTTCTTCCGGAAGGCGCGGAACCTCCGGCGTCAGTGGAACGCTACTGGGGTGAGGGTCCGTTGGCGGGACTTCACATCGCGATCGATCCCGGGCACATCGGCGGAAAATTTGCGGAAGTGGAAGAGCGGCAGTTCGGGTTTCCGGAAGACAAACCGGTCAGGGAAGGGGAGATGACTTTGCAAACCGCAAAACGTCTCAAACCTCTCCTTGAGGAGATGGGGGCAAAAGTATCACTGGTTCGCTCTAAAAATGCGCCGGTCACGAAGCTGAGAACCAAAGATTTTCTGCAAATGTACCGGGAGGCCAACCCGGGAGTTCCTGACGGGTTACTGATGCCGTGGGCAACGCGAAGATTCTATCGGCGGGCGGAAATTGTCGAACGCGCCCGTATCGTGAACGAAGAATTGAAGCCTGATTTAGTGCTTTGCCTTCACTACAATGCATCGAGTGACAGTGGCGCCTGGGCGGATCCTGCAAAACCCATACTGGTGGATGAAAATCACTACCATATGTTGATGAACGGCGCGTATACCAGTGGCGAGGTCCTCGACGAAGGAGACCGTTTTCAGATGGTTGAGCGGATTTTGCAGAGGATTCATGAACGGGAGGCAGCTCTCGCGAAAGTGGTCGCCTCAGTATTTGTGGAACACACCGGATTGCCTCCATACATGTATGACCCGAATTCCAGCCGGGCGAAGAATGTGGATGGCGATCCTTATCTCTGGGCGAGGAACCTGCTGGCCAATCGTTCCTATACTTGTCCGGTCTTGTATTTTGAGCCCTGGGTGATGAATAACAAAGAAGTCTACGCCCGGATCCAGGCGGGCGATTATGACGGTGTAAAGGAAGTGGCCGGAAAAGAGCGGCCTTCGATTATGCAGGAGTATGCAACCGCAGTTGCTGCGGGAATCGAAAAATTCTATTCCAGTGTTGAAGCCGAGTAGAAATATTCGGATTACAAAGCGGCTACTTCAGCTGCGGACTTATCCGGATCCCGCATATCGATAGTTAGATTTGCTCCAGCCCGGATTCCGGTGACAACTTTGAGGCGGCTTTTTGTCGCATCGGTGGAGTCCCTTGCCACAATGGTGTATTTGAACGAACCGGTAGGAAGATCCGGCGTTTGAATCGTCATCGTGTCGATCACTCCGGATTTAATCTGCTGACCTTCGACAATGATATCACAGGGCTTTGAAGGCAGTAGCAGGACGATTGTGCATTTGCGGCTGGTAGTTTGGGTCTGTTGCGAAGGGGCAGACCTCTGATAAGGGGAAAACTGATACGGAGAATAGCTGTAGGAGCCAAACTGGCCCGGACCACAGTTGCGTCACCTTCCCTGAGCTTGAACCGCTTCGATTCCGAGAACGCTGAGTGTCAGTAAAATAATCCAGGTTTTCATCGAAATTATCATGAATAAAATTGTGAGTAGTGTCAATACCGCCATTTTATAATTTTTCGAAACTATCCGACGATATAACCTGGTAGATTTGACGACAATCTTTGGCTATCATTACGTATGTCGGTAGTCGTTCAGAAATATGGTGGCAGTTCAGTAGCTTCGCCTGAAAAACTCAAAGAGGTGGCGGAAAGAGTCATTAAGACTCAAAATTCGGGTTATTCCGTCGTCGTAGTTGTTTCCGCGATGGCTGATACCACAGATGAATTACTTTCCCTGGCCGGGAAGATTTGCGAGTCACCGGAGCGAAGAGAACTCGATATGTTGCTAACCGTAGGTGAGCGAATCTCGATGGCTTTGCTGTCGATGGCGATTCGAAACCTCGGCGGAAAGGCGATCAGTTTCACCGGGTCGCAGGCCGGAATTTTGACCAACGACCGCCATGTCGATGCGCGCATTATCGAAGTCAGGCCGGTGCGGGTTCAGGATGAGTTGGAGAAGGGCAATATAGTTATCGTCGCCGGTTACCAGGGGATGTCCTATAAGCGGGAAATTACCACTCTCGGCAGAGGAGGGAGCGATACCACGGCGGTCGCCCTGGCCGCTGCCCTGGACGCGGAATGGTGTGAAATTTGTTCGGATGTCGACGGAGTCTATTCGGCGGATCCGCGAGTTGTTTCTGCAGCGCAAAGAATACCGGAATTGAGTTACGATGAGACCCGCGAAATGGCGGAGAACGGGGCCAAAGTCCTCAATTCTCAAGCGGTGGAATTTGCCGAGAAGCACAACATCGCAATCTACGCCCGGGCGACAACAGGACCACTCCCGGGGGAGGATCCGACTCGCGACGGGACGGTGGTTCGGAAAAGTCCGCCCCGTGAACCGGGAACGATTGCCGGTATCGCCAGCCTGAAAGAAGTTTTCCTGCTCCGTGGACAGGTGTCTGATCTCGCTGCTTTTTACCAAATTCTCCGCCGTTTCGGAATTGATTCCGGTGGTTTAAAAATTGACTCTCTGAGTGGAGGCGGTTGGAGTGTGTCCCTGCAGTTTTCCCCGGAAAATCTTCACCAGCGACCGGCGTTTGAAGCGGAATTGCAGAAGTGTTTTGGAAAAGAAATCCTGATGGTCGAAAGCTACGGCACGGTCAGTGCGATTGGCTCCGGAATCAATGCCGGGGCGGCAAATTTGGAACGGGGCAGCCGGGTATTACCTCTCGATTTGGTCCTGGAAATTTCCACTTCTCCGCGAAGAATCACCTGGACATTACCTTCTGATCGCATCGATGAAGCGACCCGAACACTTCACAGTGAGTTTTTGGAGTAAGAAAAAACGGCAGAAACACCTGAATTGACATATCTTTGCAGGTGCGCATCTTCCAACCTGCATAATGATTCTGGAGATTGTAAATTATCCCGCCCCCGTGCTTCGGCAATCCGGCGAACGTATCTTAGAGGTGACAGAAGAAATTCTGGACCTTGCCGACAATATGATTGAGACGATGAACGACGCCCAAGGTGTCGGGCTGGCGGCTCAACAGGTGGGGCATGCTATCCAGATGGCAGTGGTAGACGTTTCCCACGATCCGGATTGTATCAGTTATCTTAGGGTCAACGGTGAAGACGCTGAGTTGGAGGATATTTGTCCTCTGGTCTTCATTAATCCTGAAATCGAGCCCCGGGGCGAAAAGGAAACCGAATCGGAAGGCTGTCTTTCGTTTCCTGATCTTCGCTCGGATATCACGAGAAAGGGCGAAGTGATCGCGAAAGTCGAAACTCTGGATGGGGAAAAACTTATCATCGAGACCGACGGTCTTTTTTCCCGTGCGATTCAGCATGAGGTGGATCACCTGTTTGGCAAACTCTTTATCGACCGGATGAGCAGCGCCCGGAAGCTGGCGATCCGCAAAATCCTCAAAGAAATGCAGCAATCCTACGGTTGATTTTTTTGGATTAAACAGGGTACACTCGCGGACTTAACAGGGTACAATCCGCTCTGTATACTTTTACATATGAAACAAATCATTCCGCTTTTTTTGAAGGGAGCCGCAATGGGCGCTGCCAATGTGATTCCCGGCGTATCCGGCGGCACAGTTGCGTTTGTAACCGGTGTTTACGAAAGGCTGATCAATGCGATCAAGTCTTGTGACGTCACGGCTGTAAAGCTTTTGTTCGGCGGGAAAGTGAAGGAGTTTATGGAGCGGATCGATTTCTGGTTTCTGCTCTGGCTCGGGACGGGTGTCATTTTCAGTATCGTGACCCTGGCCCGCGTATTGGAATACTGTTTCGCGAATCAGCCTGTGTTGGTCTACGCGTTCTTTTTTGGATTGATTTTGGCGTCGATCTATTTCGTCGGCAAGCGGGTGAAAAGATGGGGAGCGATTCCCGTGGCGGCGCTTGTCATTGGCACCGGGATTGCAGTTGGGGTGGCCCTGCTCACGCCGGCGCAGGAAAACGCCAGCCCTTTGTATCTGGTGCTCTGCGGAGTTGTGGCGATGGCCAGTATGATTATTCCGGGGCTTTCCGGATCCTTCGTGCTTTTGCTGATGGGTAATTACGCGCTGATCATGATTGACTCCGTGGTGAAGCTTTCCAGCGGCGACATGAGTGCGCTGAAGATTCTTATTCCGGTTGGAATCGGAGCTGTAGCGGGGTTGCTGGCGCTGAGTCATCTTCTCGCCTGGGTTTTCAAAAAGTATCACGATGCGGCGGTGGCTTTGCTGACTGGTTTCGTTGCCGGTTCCCTGCTGATTATCTGGCCGTGGAAAAATGAAAAGACCATTACGTTTGAGAAGGCCGGGGAAACCAAAGTTGAAACTATCGGCTACGAATGGTTTATCCCTGATTTGTCGGCAAATACCTGGATCGCTATTGGACTGATTGTGGCTGGAGTGGCTGCGGTTTGGATCATGGAGAAATTTGGCGCGGTAAAAGGAGGAGAAAGTTGAACCGGATAGCTGAAAGTTATCAGGAACTCCGAAAGGCGATCAATAGAGGTCCGGACGGGCCGGTTTTTCGGCCTTTTTGGTGGCTGGTTGTGCCACTGTTTATTTTGGCGGCGGTCACCCTGTTTGTGCGGCTCACGAATTTTGATCTCGGGGCGCAGAAAGCAATTTACATCGCCGGTGGGAATAGCTGGGATTTCGGGGAGCGCAGGTTGTGGCAGTTTCTGTATCACCAGGGAACGATCCCGGCCGGCGTGGCGTGTCTGCTGGCGTTGGCTGGATATATTTTGGGATTGTTCAAAGAGAAATGGAAGAAGTGGAGACAGTGTTTCCTTTTCGTGATTTTACTCGGGGTTCTCGGGCCGGGGGTGATCACCAATCTGGTTCTGAAAGAGCACTGGGGTCGTCCACGTCCCAATGAAATCGTGGGACTTGGCGGCCAGAAGGCCTTTGAGCCGGTGTTAACTATGGACAAATCCAGTGGTGGAAAATCCTTTCCCTGTGGTCACGCCACGATGGGGTATTTTTTCATGGGGGGATTCTTTTTGTTTTACCGCTATCGAAAAGACTGGGCCTGGTTTTTTCTTCTTTTCGGCCTGTGCCTCGGATTTTTTATGGGCATTGCCCGCATGTGTCAGGGAGGGCATTTTTTCTCGGACAGTATCTGGGCGGGAGGTATAGTCTATTTCACCGCAATGGGTCTGTACTTCGCGCTCGGACTGCACAGAGGAATCATCCAGCAAGGTCCGGTAAAACCCGTGGCCCTATGGGTGAAAGTACTTGTCCCGGTTCTGGGCCTGGCTTTGATCGGCGGATTGTTGCTAGCTACTCCTTACCGGGAGGTGAGAGACTACCGATTGATCGAAGATTTCAGTAAAGAGCGACCACTGGATATTTTTCTGATTTTGAAACGTGGCACGGTCACTATCACTCCCGGGGACGAATTTAAGGTGGAGGGCGAAGCCTGGGGGCACGGGGTGCCCACGTCGAAAGTGGCTGTACACTTCGTGGAAATGGATACTCCTCCCTATTCTCAGGTTTGGTATAAAGAGCGAATGAGTGGCCGATTCACCGAGGTGGATCAAAACCTCAGGATCACTCTGCCCTGGGACCGGATCGAAAAGCTGCGAATCGACGCTAGCGATTGCGAGGTCAGTATGGCGCTGCCGGAAGACCTCGAATCTTCGAAGATGATCCAGATTTATGACGGTAGCGGGGACATTGAGGTGAGGTCGGTTCCGGCAGGGCTCGGATGGAATGATGCCGACGACCGGAAGCGCTTTGGAAAACCCTCTGATGCGGTGGGCTCCGGCAAACCGGTCATTGATGTACTTGATAAATTCTCCGGGAATCTCATCCTTCAGCGGTAGGTAATTTCCCTTCGTTTGATTGCGGTTTTTACAAGTATTCCCACTTGTTACTGTAGGTGAAAATAATTTTTCATCTTTTTCGTTTGAGTTTGGCATAGATGTTGCTTTCTTAGCGCTGGCAACAGTGAAAAGGGGGATCTCGGTCGCTTGTCGATTGAATGATTGTGTGGTAGAGGCCCTCGTCACCAAACATTAACTACGAAAATAAAATGGCTAAACTGAAACTGGAATACCTTTGGCTCGATGGATATGAGCCTGTCGCAAACATTCGGGGAAAAACTAAGATTCTCGAAGGTGACGCTGAGTCTCTTACCCTTGAGGATCTTCCCGAGTGGGGATTTGACGGTAGCTCAACCCTACAGGCGGAAGGAAGTGATTCCGATTGTATCCTGAAGCCGGTCGCTCTCTACCCTGACTCAACTCGACGTAACGGATTTCTCGTGATGTGTGAAGTAATGCTTCCGAACGGCGATCCGCATCCATCCAATACCCGTGCCACAATTCCGGATGACCCGGGTCTGTGGATCGGTCTCGAACAGGAGTATTTCCTTTACCAGGACGGCCGTCCGCTCGGTTGGCCGGAAGACGGTTTCCCGGCTCCTCAAGGAGAATACTACACCGGAGTAGGATACGAAAATGTTGGTGATATTGCCCGTCAGATCGTCGAAGAGCATCTCGATATCTGTCTCGATGCAGGAATCAATCACGAAGGAATTAACGCTGAGGTTGCTAAAGGTCAGTGGGAATTTCAGGTTTTCGGCAAAGGTTCAGCCAAAGCCTGCGATGAAATTTGGGTGGCTCGTTACATCCTCCAGCGTTGCTGCGAGAAATACGGTGTTGTTGTTGAATACCACTGTAAGCCCTGGCAGGGAGACTGGAACGGTTCCGGAATGCACTGTAACTTCTCCACCGAGAAACTTCGTGAAGAAGGTGGTCAGGAATACTTCGAGAAACTTATGGCTCAGTTCGAGAAAAATCGTGACGAGCACATCGCTGCTTACGGTCCGGACAACCACTTGCGTCTGACAGGTCTCCATGAGACTCAGTCCATCGATCAGTTCAGTTACGGTATTGCTGACCGTGGTGCTTCGATTCGTGTTCCCCACTCATTCGTTAACAATGGATACAAGGGTTACCTCGAAGACCGTCGTCCCAACTCGCAGGGTGATCCATACAAGATCGTTTCCCGCGTGTCTCAGACAATTGCTGAAGTGGAGTAGGCGAATTCGCTTAATCAATCCTTTCGAAACCGGGATCTTGCAAAAGGTCCCGGTTTTTTTGTGCCTTTTCACGTAAATCCCTGATAGTGGAAACTTGCCAACGGGACAAAAAATCGAACTGAAAAAATTGTACTATCTCGACCACTTCTGCGAGTTGCTGGAGTTTGTCGAGACTTACAACGCGATCTTGTTGGAAAACCGGCATTTCGAGTTTATCAGCCAGTTTCGGAATCTGAAACTGGAGGATCAATGTCTGTTTGTCAGACTGGCTAACAGAAAAGGCAGAGTTTTCCGTTTGGAACAACTCCGTTACGAAGAAATACCGGGTCCGGAAGAGTCTATACATCGGTTAAAAGACGCCGGTTTCTTCCGCAGTCCGCAAACTATAGATTTCGAGGAATTGCTCGGTTGTTTTCCCAGGCAGGAATTGGCGCATCTGGTGACATCATCCGGGATTGGAAAAAAAGGCATCAGTTCTGCGAAGAAGCGGGACCTGATCGGGATGATACTCGCTGAACTTAATTTTGATCAGGTAATCGAACACCCGGTGATATCGGAAACCGTGGTGGTTGATTCGATCGAACTGGAATATCTGTTGTTTCTCTATTTTGGCCGCCTCGAAGAGAGCCTCGGGGTCTTTGCTCTTCGGGATCTTGGTATAATGAGAACCCGCCGTGGTAAGAAAAAGTTTCAAGCCCGGTTTGGCTCGCGCGACATTGCTACGGCCGCATTTCTATACAGCAAAATCCGGCGCGAGATTCGCCAGGCGGATCAAACCGGGATTCTGGAACTGGCCGGCGCGGTGGAGAACTGGCCGGTGGTTGACGATGCAGAGGTCCATACAAGTCGAAACAAAACCCTGTATCGGCTCGGTAGAGAAATCGAACGTATTGGCCTTCTCGAAACCGCAGTGAGTGTTTACGAAAAGGCGGATCAATTCCCTGCTACAGAACGGGCCGTGCGGGTGTCTTTTCAACTCGGAGACAGAGATGTAGCAGAGAGAAAGTTGCTAGGCTTGATCGATAGCCCTTCCTGTGATGAGGAATTGATTTTTGCCGAGGATTTTTACGAGCGCAAATTTGGCGAGAGGAAGGTCGGAAAGCTCACTGAAGTGTTACGAAATGCCCGAATCATGATGCTTGATGAATCCGGGCGCGACTACCCTGAAGCGGCGGTAATTTCCAGTCTCCAGCGGCAGGGGAGTGAAGCGTGGCATGTAGAGAATTTTCTCTGGAGCAACCTTTTCGGAGTGGTTTTCTGGGATCAATTGTTCGATGGAGAATATGCTGCGTTTCACAGTGATTTTGACCGACTTCCCGATGGCCTGAATACCGATTTGTTCTATACCGAAAACCGGGAGTTCATTGAAGGCCAGCTCGGACGGTTGGGGGATGATGGGTGGCTCACTCGGCAAATTGCCAAAGTGTCAAAAGCTTTGGAAACAACTCCCAATTGTCTGGTTGTTACGGAACCAAAATTGTTTCAACTTCTGGAAAGTTTCGTAAAACTTGCTCCTGTCGGTTCAGTTGAACAGGTGTTGAGGGAAATGGCCCAAAACTTCAAAGGCAATCGAAGTGGTTTTCCGGATCTGATTGTTTTTGAGAATGGCAAAGTTCTGTTTCTGGAGGTGAAATCAGAAGGAGATCAAATTCAGCGTCATCAGCTGGCCCGTATGGAGCAACTCCGCCGGGCGGGGTTTTCGGTCGAGGTCGCCCGTGTTCAGTGGAGTGTCGACCCGGATCAAATCTATGTGGTGGTGGATGTCGAAACGACCGGAGGTTTGTCGTCGTGGAACAGAGTTACGGAAATAGGCGCGGTGAAAGTTCGGGGTGGCAAAGTGATTGATGAATGGAGCAGTCTGATCAATCCCGGCCGGAAAATTCCCCGAAAGATTGTCCAACTCACTGGAATCACCGATGAAATGGTCGCTTCTGCGCCGACGTTTTTCGAGATCGCGGATGAATTCAGGGAGTTTGTCGGCGAATCCGTTTTTGTCGGTCACCGGGTAAAGTTTGATTTTGGATTTATCCGGGAAGAATATCGGAGACTGGAGCGGGAGTTTCGAGCCGCCACTTTTTGCACCGTCGTTGAAACGAGACGCTATTTTCCAGGTCTCAAATCCTACGGTCTGGCAAATTTATGTCAGGAATTCGACATCCCGTTGGCAACGCACCACCGGGCGCTATGCGATGCCCGGGCAACGGCGCAGATTCTCCTGAAAATAAATGCAAAACGCCGGGAAATTCTCAGTGATTCAACTGCCAAATAGCCGCATTCAAAACGGTGGCAAAACTCACCCATAGCAGGTAGGGGATCAGCAGGATTCCCGCTATTCGGCGGATCTGAAAAAATTGAATCAGGCAGACCAAAATACCAATCCAGAGGAGGATGATGATCACCAGGGCGGCAAAAATCTGATGTTTTCCGAAAAACACAGGAGTCCACAACATGTTGAGCACAAACTGAGCCGCAAAGATAACCAGTGCGGTCTTAACGCCCGGCTTGTCGATGCCGCAATTCCAGATCAATCCGGCCGCCACACCCATCAGGAGGTACAGCAAGGTCCACGCAGGTCCGAAGATCCAGTTAGGTGGATTAAATGACGGTTTTTCCAGAGTGGCGTACCAACCCTCGATAGATTCAAAGGTTGATAACCCGGACAGAAAACCAAGTCCGAGGCAAACAACGGCACCGATGACCGGAACAAGTATTTTCAAAACAGTTTATCGTTTCCTTACCATTCTCACGAAACTTCCGTCCATTTGAATCCGGAGGCCCCATTCCTTTCCGCCATCCGTCTGGGCCGGAAATGTTTTCGACCAGAACACCATCCAGTAAGGAGTCCCGAATTTGCCTTTGTATTCGATTTCGGCCACGAAAATTTCGGTATGAAGATTTCTTTCCTCGAGGTCTTTCTGAGCGATTTGTGCTACGGCAGCGGCACTCAGCGAAGGAATCTCCGCTTGAACTTGGTTGGGGAATAGCGCGATGCAAAAGAAGGCAACAAGGAGCAATCTGATTGGATTCATAGCGGTATTCTATACCCTCTGAATGAAAATTCGAAGTGTAAATTGCTAAAGGATAGTTGATTATACGGTGGTAAGAGGTTTTGCAGGAAGTCACGCGTTGGTGTGATTTTGCTGAGAAGTTTTTGCGTTCAGGATTCAACAGGAAACCTGCCGGGATACCGGACATTCCGTAAATTTTTGTTTGGGAGATCTGTGTAATTGTTTTCGCTTTTCAATCGTCCTATATTCAACATTATGAAATTACTCAGCCCTTTCCAACCCGTCTTATTGAGCCTTCTCCGCCTGATTTCCGGGTTACTGATGATGCAGCACGGTGGCCAGAAAGTTCTCGGTTGGCCCGCGCCGTCCCGTTCCCCCTTTGAATTGATGTCGATGTCTGGAGTGGCCGGTGTGCTCGAGTTGGTCGGTGGTTTTATGTTGGCAATTGGGCTGTTCACCCGTGCCTGGGCTTTTATTCTCTCCGGTCTGATGGCATTTGCCTACTTTATCGCTCATGGAAGCAAAGGTTTCTGGCCGATGCTGAACGGTGGCGAACTGGCCGTTCTCTACTGCTTTGTGTACTTTTACCTTTCCGCTGCCGGCGGGGGAAGCATCGGGCTGGATGCTCTGCTCGGTAAGAAGAAGGCCTAGTCCTGATTACAAAATTTATCCGGCGGGGGGCC
>JARGOZ010000059.1:3447-18808 GCA_029213025.1 Verrucomicrobiales bacterium | reverse complement strand
AGAGCCTGCCGGTTCGCCGTTTTTTTTTGCCATTCAACAGGGTACAATTGCAGACTAAACAGGGTACAATCGGGGTCTGACTTCCGTCTTTGTCATTTTTTGAATCCTGTGATCTATTAGCGCAAAAATGGCACGGATACTTTTAGTTGAAGATGATCTGGACAATATCAGTCTCCTGACGCGTCTGCTTACTCATCACGGGCACGAGATCAAAGTGGCTGATAATGCTGAGTCCGCGTTTACTGAGGCAAAGGCTTTTGCTCCGCAAATGATCTTGATGGATTTGGAACTGCCTCCGACGGGGGACAGTCCGCCGAATCCCAATGCGGGTCTGGACGCGACGCGGCGGTTGAAATCTGATCCCGAAACGGCGTCTATACCGGTTGTGGCGCTGACGGCTCACACCATGGCGCAGCACCAGGAAAAGATCGCTGCGGCAGGTTGTGATGATTTCCAGGAAAAGCCGATCACACCGTTTAACAGTCTTTTGGAAAAGATCGCGAAGCACACCGGGTGACAAAACGTGTTTTTTTCGAAAAACTATGTTCGAACAACTCGCAGAAAAGCTAACGATTGGCGGGATCATCCTGATCGGGGCGGAGGTTATCGCGATCATTACAGTGGTGAATGTGCTGCTTTCGACCCGCTCTGCCGCCGGTGCCTGGGGATGGGGCATGGCTTTGCTGGCTTTTCCCCTTGTGGCGGTACCGGTTTACTGGGTTTTCGGTCGTCGGGAGTTCAACGGCTACGTGGAAAAGCGGCGCGAGGTTCTGCATAAGAAAGAGGACCTGCTCGATACTTTGATTTCCACTCTGGAACCCCACTATGCCACGCTGGATGCGGATCAGAACCGCTATGGCGGAGTCCTGGAAAAATTATGCGAGCGGCGATACACCAAAGGGAATCGAATTTCACTGTTGAAGGACGGTCACGAAACTTTCGATGAAATTTTCCGAATCATCGACGGTGCAAAAGAGTATCTGCTGGTGCAGTTTTTCATCATAAGGGCGGACCAACTTGGAGAACGCCTTCGCTCCGCGCTCGCTAAAAAGGCAGGCGAAGGGGTGCGGGTGTATTTGCTTTATGACGAAATTGGCAGCTACGGTCTATCCAAATATTACGTAAAAAGCCTGCGCGACGCCGGTGTGGATGTGAGAGCGTTTCATTCCACTCAGGGGCGAAGTAACCGCTTTCAAATCAATTTTCGCAACCACCGGAAAATGGTGTTGGCCGATGGTAGAATTGCGACCTGCGGAGGGCACAATGTAGGAAATGAGTATCTGGGCGTGGCAAAAATCGGAAACTGGCGGGACACCACCGTTCGCATATCCGGACCGGCGGCGATGAGTCTTCAAATGGTGTTTCTGGAAGACTGGTATTGGGCGGCCCGCTACATACCCGATTTTAACTGGACTCAACCGGTCAGCAATACCGGTGTAAAAGGCGGTTCTGACGATATGACAGTCATGGCGATGTCTTTCGGGCCGGTTGAGGAACTGGAGGGCGGAACGTTGTTCTTCCTCAATGCAATCTGCCTTGCTAAGAAGCGGATCTGGATAGCCTCACCGTATTTTGTGCCGGATCATTGCATCGTATCAGCCCTGCAGCTTGCGTCGCTCCGGGGAGTGGATGTACGGGTAATGATTCCCGCCATTCCCGATAAATGGACTCCATACCTTGCCACCTTTTCCTTTCTTCATGAAATGGAGGCGGCAGGTGTAAAAATGCTTCGTTATACGGAAGGATTCCTGCACCAAAAGGTATTGCTTGTTGATGATAAGCTGGCTTCGGTGGGTACCGCTAATCTCGACAACCGCTCGATGCGCTTGAATTTTGAAGTGAATATCGTCGTGATGAATGCGGAATTTTGCAATGATGTGGATCAAATGTTTCTTGAAGATTTTGCAAATTGTAAAGAAGCGACGATGTCGGAATACCGGAACCTGCCCTGGTGGTTTCGACTCGGAGTGAAGTTGGCTCGACTTGTGGCTCCGGTTCTGTAATAATCCGGGCTCGTGTTTTGCGAGGGATACGTATATTCAGAGGTACAAACGAATCGAAGTTGAAATAGGATAGGCATGATGGAACGGGCAAAAATTATGGCGGTAACAGCCGTCGTATTTCTTTGTGTAGCAGGTTCGGCGAATGGAAACGGGCAGGAAATCGACTTTGCCCGGGACATTCGACCTATCCTGAGTGACCGCTGTTTTAAGTGCCACGGTTTTGATGATAAGGCCCGCGAAGGGGATTTGGCTTTACACAGTTTCGCGCTCGCCATCAAAGACGGGGCGATTGTTCCCGGCGATGCGGATGCCAGCGAGATCATGTTCCGAATCATTACTGATGATCGATCAGAGATGATGCCGCCGCCCAAGGCAAACAAACCGGCCCTGACGAAGGAGGAGATCGAAAAGTTTCGAAAATGGATCGATCAGGGGGCGAAGTACGAAGAACACTGGGCGTTTCGTTCCCCGCGGGAGACGAAAATAGCGGTGAAGACCGAAGAATTCCGCAATCCGATTGATGCTTTCATTGAGAACAAGCTCAAGGAAAAAGGCCTGGAAATGGCAGGCCGTGCGGATGCCTACACTTTGTTGCGTCGGCTTAGCCTCGATTTGACCGGGCTTCCGCCGACACCGGCAGAAACGGAAACATTTGTTGAAGCCTATCAATCTGACGCACGGGGAACTCTCGAAAAAACGGTCGATAACTTGCTGAAGCGTCCGGAATATGGTGAGAAGTGGGCACGGGATTGGCTCGATTTGGCCAGGTATTCAGATACCAACGGATACGAAAAAGACCGGGAACGTCCCATTTGGCCGTACAGGGACTGGGTGATTCATGCTCTCAACGAAGACAAACCGTACGATCAGTTTTCCATAGAGCAGCTCGCCGGCGACATGCTACCCGATGCGACTTTGGAGCAGAAAATCGCGACCGGATTTCATCGAAACACCATGCTGAACGAAGAAGGTGGAATTGATCCTCTGGAATTTCGCTATTTGGCAATGGTCGACCGGGTGGCAACTACCGGAACGGTGTGGTTGGGTCTGACGACTGGATGCGCCCAGTGCCACACCCACAAATTTGATCCTATCACGCATACTGATTTCTATTCAATGATGGCCCTTCTCAACAATGCCGATGAACCGGCAATGGATGTTCCTTCAGAGGCGCTAATTCAGCAGAAAAATCAGGTGCAGAAGCAAATCGATCAATTGGAAAAGGCTTTGGTCGCGAAAATCGATCCGGTTAAATATTTTCACTGGTACCGGGAAACGCTGGAAAAAACGGCTGCCTGGCAGGTTTTGAAGCCGGTGAAAATGAAGTCATCCCGTCCCCATCTCTCGGTAATGCACGACGGAAGCATCTTCGCGACCGGTGATTTTACCAAACGGGAAGTTTACGATCTCGAATTCGACATTTCCGGCATCAAAGATCCGGTCACGGCGATTCGCATTGAACCGATCCCGGATAAGCGGCTTCCCGGCCATGGCTCGGGCATTGCGTATTACGAAGGCCACCCCGGGGATTTCTTCCTGAGTGAGGTGGAGACAAGGGCGGACGGAAGAAAATTGACCTACAGCAGCGGTAGCGTTGACTACGGGAAAATTGCCACAGGCTTCGGGACGGCGGTTCCCGGGAATGTCTACGATGGCGATGCGACAAGTGGCTGGGCTACGGCGGAACAGGAGAACAAGCGGCATGAGTTGGTGTTGAATTTTCAGGAACCAGTCACAGCGAAAGCTCTGCAAGTGTCGCTACTTTTTCAGCGCCATTTTGCGGCCGGACTCGGTCGGTTCCGGATTTCTGTCACAACGGATAAAGGCACGGTCCTCGCTTTGGGAGGCGCGATCCCCGATCTGGTGAAAGCGCGGGGTGAGGCTTTGATGCGACATTATGTCAGGGTGGCACCGGAATTTGAAGAAGGACAAAAAGAGCTCGAATCACTGGAAAAACAGATTCCCAAGTTTCCGCAAACTCTCGTCATGCAGGAATGGGACGGCCGGACTCGGCCTACGCACCGGCATCACCGAGGCGAATACCTGCAGCCGAAAGAGGAAGTGTCACCGGCCATCCCGGTCATTTTTGGGAAACTTCCGGAACATGAGCCGGCGAACCGTCTGACCTTTGCTAAATGGCTGGTGAGTGATGCCAATCCTCTCGCCGCCAGAGTTGTGGTAAACCGGGCGTGGCGTTCGTTTTTTGGTAGGGGCATTGTTAACACAGCCGGCGACTACGGTTATCAGTCGGAGCTGCCCAGCCATCCGGGCCTACTGGATTTTCTCTCAGTAAAATTGATGGATGAAGGCTGGTCTCTCAAGAACTTGCACCGGCTTATTGTAATCAGCGATACCTACCTGCAGGATTCAACAGTTACTCCGGAGTCGTACGCAGCCGATCCGGAAAATATTTATCTTTCCCGGGGTCCAAGATTCCGGATGACCGGCGAGATGATAAGAGATTGTGCGTTACACACCAGCGGCTTGCTGACTCAACAGATTGGTGGACCAAGCGTGCGCCCTCCGCAGCCTGAAACTGTCACAACCATTGCCTATGGAGCGCCGAAATGGACTTCTGACGAGGGCCCTGACCGCTACAGGAGGAGCCTGTATACCCTGCATAAGCGAACCGCTCCGTTTGCAGCTTATTTGACTTTTGACGGGCCTACCGGAGAGAGTTGCCTGCCACGGCGAAACCGCAGCAATACTCCGCTTCAGGCGCTGACTCTGATGAATGATCCGATGTTTATTGAGGCGGCGAGAGCAATGGCGCGTGGCGTAGAGGGAACTGACGAAGAAATCGTGACGGATCTGTTCCGGAAAATTGTTTCCCGCACCCCGCATAATTCCGAAAGGACGATACTGGTTAATTTTTATCGGAACCAGCGAGGGCGGCTCGAATTATTGCGGAGAAAATCGGAAGGGGAAGGCGTCATGGATCCGGAATTAACGGCGTGGACACTGGTAGTTCGGGCCATTTTCAATTTGGATGAAGCTGTTGTGAAAGGTTGATCGAAACGATGAAAAATTCATTACATCAAACAACGAGAAGACAGTTTTTTGACACCTGCGGGGTCGGATTGGGAAAGATTGCGTTAACCTCCCTGCTCGCAGGCGGCAGCGCTTATGGCAACGGGTTTCCCGGGGTCCTTCCCAAAGCTACTCTGGTCGGAGCGAAGGCGAAGAGAGTGATCTACCTTTTCATGGCCGGTGCCCCCAGCCAGTTGGAATTGTTCGATAACAAACCGAAACTCCGCGAACTTGATGGAACCCCGATTCCGCCTTCCATTATTGCAGGGCAACGTTACGCGTTCATTCAACCGGATGCGGCAGTATTGGCTCCGCAGTTTTCTTTTTCTAAATACGGTTCATCCGGTCAGGAGCTCTCAGATCAACTGCCCTTTCTTTCAAAAGTTGTCGATGATATAGCGATCGTAAAATCGGTCCATACCGACCAGTTTAATCACGCCCCGGCCCAGTTGTTTATGAATACCGGTGGCGCTCTTCCCGGCCGACCGGCTATGGGGTCGTGGCTTAGTTACGGAATTGGAAGCCAGTCGTCGGATTTACCGTCATTTGTGGTTTTAAAAACAGGGAAAAGTCTCAGTGGCGGATCCGCTCTCTGGGATTCCGGATTTCTTCCCGGGAATCATGCCGGTGTTCCGTTTCGTGAATCCGGAGACCCGATTTTACATGCTTCCACTCCGGTGGGGTTTGACGAACAATCGCAGCGGGACTCGCTTGACGTTATTCGAATGCTGAATAAAAAGCGGCTCCATCAAGTGGGCGATCCGGACATTCAAACGCGAATCGATGCCTACGAAATGGCGTGGAGAATGCAATCGGCTGCGCCTGAACTGACCGACCTGAAAAAGGAAAGTAAATCGACTCTTGAGCTTTACGGCGTAAAAGATGATGAACCCGGCTTCGGAAGAAACTGCCTGCTTGCCCGCCGGATGATTGAACGGGGGGTGCGTTTTGTTCAGCTTTATCACTCCGGTTGGGACCACCATGGCGATGTTGAAAAAGGCATTAAAACCCAGGCAGGTGAGACCGACCAGGGTTGTGCCGCTCTGATCCAGGACTTAAAAGACCGCGGTATGCTGGAAGACACTCTTGTGGTTTGGGGCGGCGAGTTTGGCAGGACTCCGATGATAGAGGCCAGTGAAACGCTGCGTCGCACCAAAGGCAGAGATCATCATCCTCAGGCTTTCACGATGTGGTTTGCCGGCGGGGGAATCAAGCCTGGAATAACTATGGGCGCTACGGATGAACTGGGATTCCAGGTAATCGAGGACGGTGTGCGTATCCACGATGTCCAGGCTACGATTCTTCATCTGCTCGGAATTGATCATGAAAAGCTGACTTACCGGTATCAGGGTCGGGATTACCGTCTTACCGATGTTCATGGTCATGTTGTTCACAAACTGCTGGCGTAAATCGCTGCGCTGGATATGGCCAGGGATTGGTGATATAGTCATTCACCATGAAGTCCCTCATCTATCCCTTTCTCTATGTGGTTCTTTCTGGCATTCTCCACGGTCAGGAAAATGATTATCCGGTCGCAACACCCACTGACCGACCGGATGTCGTAATCAGTCCCTATGATTCCACGCGAAGACTGGATGTCGCAGGTCTGGAGGCAGGCAGCCTCGCAAAAGATCCTGTAGCAAAAAAGATCTTCCGGATTCCCTTTTCCAATCCCGCTAAACGATTTCACCAAAGCTTTCCGGAACCCCGTAATCAATCGGAACAAGGGCCGGAGCCAACTGAGCCCGGTGTCTCTGTTCCTCCGCCTCCCCTTGAACCTTCCCGGGCTCTTTCACATCCATCAACAACCCCGGGTACGAATTCTCCATCCTGGTCCCCTGTGACAGCTGAAGTACCAGGTGACTTGTTGAACTTTATCTATGCCTTCAATCAAAACTCGACAGTTAACGATCCGGATGCCCTTCTCCCGTTTTACGCAGATCGTGTAGAGAACTATTTTGGGAGGGAAAATGTCAGCAAGACCGACATCCGGTCGGACCGGGCTTCCTATCTAAAACGTTTCCCCAGGCGGGAATATATACTTGATGGCCCGCCTGAATTGATCAGTCAGAATGGAAATATATATGAAGTCATGACGCGGATTAGATATGCCGTAAGCGGTAGTGGCAAAGTGAAAGCCGGGGCGGTTTCCGACCACTTTAAAATCAAACGCGGTCAACGCCGGTTTGAGATCGTAGCTATCAGTGAAGCAAAAACTTCCGCTGCTCCGGATGTCATTCCGCAGGAGGAAACCCGGGACGGTAGAGGATCTGTATATAACAGGTTTGAATCCGAACAGATCAACCTCTTCCTTGATGCCTTTGCGGCAAGTGGCGAAATCAACGAACCTTCAGCGATGATTGATTTTATGCACCCGGAAATAACTACCTACTATGATATGAGAAACCCCGGGGAGAACGATCTAATCAAAGACCGGGCCAACTACATCAGTCGCTGGCCGGAAAGGAAATATTGGCTGGTTGAAAAGCCGCAAATTATGCCTGTATCACCCGGAACGTGGGATGTAGAGATCTCAACAGGTTATGAAGTAAAGAATGGCTCCAAAACAGCCAGCGGAGTGGCCGTCTCAACTCTTCGTTTATCTCATACTCTGACCGGACTGAAAATCAGCTCGATCACGAGCGGGAACCAGGGGGAGTTCTAGCTGGCTGCAATATTGGTTTCGCTCAAAATTCGATTAAATCGCAAGCTCAATATTTTGCGTTCGTTGGCTGCGACAACTTTCATCAAAAAGCCTTCGATTTCTGCTGTTTCCCCGACCTCGGGGTGATGCCCGAGAACAGATGTCACATAACCGCCGACGGTTCGCACATCGATACTTTCCAGATCCAACTCCGGCACGAGATCATCGAGTTCATGGAGCGGCATACTCGCTGCGACAAGGAATTCATCGTCACTGATTTTCTCGAATTTGATTTCCTCTTCATTTTCATTGTCATCAGCCTCCTCAGCCGTGCCGACAACGAGAAGTTTTAGAATCTGATCGCGCATGACGATTCCCTGAGCGCCTCCGAATTCATCATTCACCAGGGCTATGTTAGCTTTTTCGTTGAGCAACGTCCGCAACAGCTTATCCAACTCCATGTCTTCGGGGACGCGCAAAATAGTTCGCTTTACTCTGTCGAGGCGGGGATTTTCCTCCTGCAACAGTTGGATGAGGTCTTTGATGTGAACCCAGCCCAACGTATCGTCGAGGTGTTCATCAATTAAAGGAAACCTGGTGTGTTTCGATTGCACAGCTTTTTCGAGGCTTTTCTCAAAGGGGTCATTGATGTCCAGTGCGATAACCTCCGAGCGTGGTGTTACGATATCCAGAACCTTTAAATCGTTCAACTCCAAAGCGTTGATCAGGATGTCGCGCTCGGTCTCCGTTACTGCGTCGTCACCGGTTTCTTCGACAAAAATTTTCAGGTCTTCTGCGCTGTGCTCGATTTCACGTTCGCTGGCGGGTTCGATTTTGAGGACCGCTTCCATAAACCAGTTTGAAAATTTAGTCAGTAAAATAATGGGCAGGCCGAATACGTTGTAGAAAAGGTGGAGCGGCTTGGAGCATCTCAGCGAAACCTGAAGTTCCCGGCGAAAGCCAATTGAATTGGGGATCACTTTTCCAAACACTACCAGAAGACAGATCGAAATGCAGAGAGCAATCAAAAAGGCGAGTATGAGATCGACGCTTTCGGACCGAAATCCCAGCTTTTGAATTAAATAGCCGTTTGATTTGTCCTGAGGAACCAGTTTACCCACCAAAAAAGGAACGAAAACCGCACCGAGGAGAATTCCCGAGACCGAGGCACCAAATTTGCAGGCGGTGATGTAGCGGTCGAGGTGTTCCAGAATCTTCCGGGTGACTGCGGCATATTCCGCGTACTTCGGGTCGTGTTTATCCAACTGGGACGAGCGCAGTTTGATCAAAGCGACTTCACTGGCCACGAAAAACCCGTTGATGAGCACAAAAATCAGCAGTAAAACCACATGAATCCAGCTATGCTCGAACAGCAGATTGGGATAATTGATGTCTGCGAGGACTGCTCCGCTTTCCGCCACCGGGATCAGATTGGCGAGGTTGAAAATCGAGTCGGAAGTGATGTTTAAATGAAAAATATCCGTCATCAAGAGCGGTGTTTCACGGCCTAAATTAAGGCTTCTCCATTTTGGATGACTGGTACTTTGGCTCTAAAATTAGAAATAATCCAGGTCATATTTCGAGTTTCTCAGTCTTACACCTGTCGAATTTGTGCGGAAATTTATAGTCAATGAGGGCAGAGAAAAAGAATTCAGTAGATTCGCGAACACCGGAAAAGTAAGCTGAGATGTGAACCGATTGCTTCTTCTCTTTTTCTTTGGTGTCGTTACCATTTTGCCCGCACAGGATTCCCAATCAGAGGGTCACAGGTTTGTCACGATAGAAGAGGTGGTTTCGGGATGGCAGGAACACCGACAGGTTTGGATTTCGGGAAATTTGAAGGTCTCGGCATCAAGGATTTCTTCGCTCGAGCAGTGGCTGTCGGAGAATGGGCCAAACTGGACTGTGGTTCTCATGGAAGATGCCCGGGGGCAGCGATATCAGGATTTTCAGGGCATGGACGCTGTCGAATATGCGTTGGGCGAAGGACTTTCCAATCAGACAAATTTCGGCGAAGTGAAGGATTCGCGGACCGGTGAGTCAAACGGCGCAGTTTTTGTGCTTTTTCTCAAGGAAAGGAAATTTTCCTACTTCGGCTCGGATGTATTCGACCGGAGAAATCTCGGGGAAGACAAATGGATCGGACGGTTGGACAGGGAGGCGATCCGGGCGATGCGAAGCGGAGGAAGAATCGTAGATGCGGTGAAAAACACAGTGACCTTGATCGAGGGGCAGTTAACGAAGGCAATCGAGAAGGAGGCGGAATCAAGGCGTCGACAACAAATTGAGCGACAAAAACAAATTGAGGCAGCGAAGTTGCTTCCAGCGAAGCTGAGCGAAAGAATCCAGGCCCTGCAATCCAGAGCGACTGCTATGCGGAGTCGTCTTCCGGATTTCCGGGGCGAGCTGGCTTACCCTCCCGATACCGGTTGGCTTGCGGGAGCTAAAGCAATCAGTCTTTACGTAAACAGCGGGGAAATTGAGAAGGCTGTTTCTGCGGCGCAATCCATCTTCGATGAAATCGATCAATACGAACAATCGTTGAACCTTTGGCAAGCGGCGCGTGAGCAGATCGATAAATTGACCGAAGAGCTGAAAACAGTTCCGGAAAATTCCGGGGCACCTGCCGTTACCGGTTATATTTCACAGGCGAAAGCTTCATTGAAATCGACTCTGAGAAATCACCTTTACGGTGACTCGATCTATACAGAACAACTCGCTATAGCCGGCAGATCCATCGAAGCGGCGAAGACCGAACACGCTGCCTACCTTGCTAAAGTAGAAGCCGAAAATCAGAGGGTAAAGGTAGAGAGAATTCGAAACACCGGTGTAGGTGGGGGAGTGGGACTGTTCCTTTTAAGCTGGGTAACATTTCTTCACCGGAAGAGGAAAAAGTCGAAGGAGAAAGCTGAAAAAATGTTTATAGACTGGAGAAAGAAATTGCGAGGAAAGTTTGACCTCCTCTTCGATCTGATGGATCGCACTTCGGTAATCAAAAGCGGTTCGGAAAGATACACAGGTGAAACCGCCGGTTTGCTGGCAACCACGGTACGGCAGGTCGACGAATTGTTTATCATTTCAGCTGCCACAGACCGGGTTATGGAAACGGCGGCGGACTTGATTGATCCGCGTAACCCGTGGGGAAAACTGGTGAATTCGATTTCAAAAAAGCGCTTCCTGGAGGGAGTGGCAGTGATGGAGTCAAAAGCGATAGGTTTCGGTAAGGACGAAGGTCTGAAAAAGATATTAAAAAACGGAAAGCGTTCGTTGCTGGGTAACGAAGATGATTACGAACCTTTTTCGATGTCATTCAAACAGTTTGTCGAAGTCTACAATGATCGGGAAAATACGGCGATAGAAAATCTGGAACGACTCGAACGCTGCGTAGGCGGTCTTCCTCTCACTCTGCAAGAAGCATCGGCTGATATCGAACAACTGACCCATCAAATTTCCGGCTTGACCGGCGCGGCTGAAGAAGACGGGTTATTCTATATGGCGGATTTCGACTCCCTGCTTATCGAATCGGCCAAACAAAATCTCGGTGAGGCTTCCGCTACAGGCAAAACAGATCCAGTCAAAGCGATGGAGGAATCCGCTACTGTTGCGCTGCGGCAGATCGCCGATGCGACGAATCTCGCTTCGGTGGTTGAATCTTCTCGAGCAATTGTATTTCCTGTGATCCATCACTCTTCTGATCTATTGGAGAAAATGGGTATTTCTACCAGATGGATCGATGAAGCGTTTAGTCAGCATTCCGAACAGGTTGAAGATATCAGTCAAGTTGCGGTGGATAAGTCAGTGGCGGCCGAAATAGAGGAATTGAGCAATGAATTGATTTGCACAAAGGGGCGGGTTCAAAGTGCTCTCGATCTGGCAAAGCAAACACAACAAAATCTTCCGGAAAGGATTCGATCCGTGGAGAAAAAGGTGCATGAAACCCGTGCTGATCTGGCCGGTCTCTTACGTCTGGATGCGGATGATATACTAACCGAGGAAGGATTAAATCCTACAGTAAACCTGGCGGAGATATCAAAAGCGCGGGGGCGCATTGGCGACTCATTGAACAGAGGTAATATAGAATCCGCCAGAGAGGATTTTCAACTTATCGACAACCTTTTTGCGGATGCCTGCGGATTTATCCAAATCAGTATTGATGTAGCCGGGAATGGAAAGGAGGACAGAGAATTTTTGGAGATTGAATGGCAGAAACTTTGTGACGATTTACCCGGCGCTGTGCGATTGATGGAAGAGATGACTACCCGGTATTTGCCGGGGATCTTACAGTTTAAAGAGCGATTCAGTGGGAATGTAAGTGGACAAAAGTCCCTGATACATAGCGCAGACCTGGCGGAGTCGCACCTTACGAATGCAAAAGAGTTCTTAAACCAAAGCCGGGAAGAGTTCGACAGCGGTAAATTGATCGCTTCGGGAGCGAGTCTGGACAGGGCTTCGGACGAAGTTGGATTCGCCAGTCACCAAATCGCCTTGATCAAAGACCACTATACGGAGTTGAAGAATGTGGAGGCTGAAAATGAAAAGAAGCTTGGTGACCTGCAATATCTATCCAGGAATTTACTATCCAAAATAGAGAACCCGAAAACCTGCCCTTCGACTATATCGGACCGGCAAAAGGTGGTCGAGAATCTTGCTGTCGTTGCGGCGAAAGTTTCTGCGTCGGTAAATAACCCATTCGAAAATCGAAATGACTTGGCGCTTGTCCAACAGGAGTGTAACCGGCTGGAAGATTCGATTCAATCGGACTGGAATTGGCACCGAACAGCTGTCAACGAAGCAAAGAAAGCCCGATCGATTTTGGATTCGGTAAACGGATTGCTTTCTGTAGCGAAAAACGACGGGATTCCCGACAGCCGGAAACTGGAGGCTGCGGCGAACCAGTATAGGAAATATGAGAAAACACTACTGGACTGGCAGGTGTATCTGAGTTCCTCTCATCGGGATTGGAAAATGGCCTGGAACAGTGTAGTGGAAGTGGAATCGCAATTATCAAAAACTTCAGGCGTTGTCGAAGAGGAAATTCAGGCAGCCAATCATGCTGCTTCGCAAATCCGGAGTGCCGCGGATGCTATATCGGAATTAAAAAGCTGGAGGAGTGGTTATCGACTCCAAGTCGACCGGGATGCCGGCTACTCATTGTTTGAAACTGCAACTAACGCTCTTGCTGAAGGGGATTACAGAATCGCTGCGTCAAATGCTTCAGCTGCGGCAAACAGTGCCGCTTCGGCGTTGGCCAATGCAAGGGCGCTGGAAATGAGGGCGCGGGCGGCAGAGGAGGCGGAGAGACGCCGACGAGCAGCAGCGGCCAGCCGCAGACAACGGGCCTCAATCCGATCCACTTCAAGTATGTCGTCGATCCGGCGGGGAAGTTCCTCTTCGTCCCGTCGTTCCGGTAGCTCCCGCTCCGGCTTTTCCCGTTCGGGCTGGTAGAATTATCCTCCGCTATAGAAAAGCCAAAAGGCCAGAAGGGAGGCGATGATCAAAAGTGCGAAAAAGTAGAGCCCGCTGGCGTTCTGTTCTTTTTGTTGGCGTCTTTTTTCCGAATAGCTAAGAATGGCGGGATCGGGACGGCGCGTCCGGGTTTCCGGTGGCGGCAGGATGTTTTCCTGTCGCATCGTTTTTTTTCTCTCAGCATCCCGGTCGTGTGAAGCCAGTATATTTTCCAACTCACCGATTTGGGCATTCAACTGAAATTCTCTGTCTCTCAGAGATTCCAGGGTGTTTTTATCCGGAGAATGAGCTGCCCGGGATTTTGATTTCTTTTTGCGATGGCGCTTTCGGTTAACTGGTTTTTTCTCGAACATAGCGGGATCTAATTGAGGTAAAACATAGCGATACACAAAGCGACGATCAGCATCATTATTGGCAGAGTGAAAGCGAACCCGGCTTTCAGCCAATAGAAGAAGTCGCCCTGTTCGGTAAATCTTTCCGACTTTTTCCTTTTCGGGGAGGTATGGCCTCCTTTTTTCCGTTGGGAAATCAAGTCGATCAAAGGCATCGTTCTCGATACTTCGTCCTCGGCTGCTTCAATGTGTCGCAGCGCGTGATCGAGTTCCATATTCAACTCCTGCCGGTCAGAAGCTTCAGGTCGAAGTTTTCGGATTGTGTTGAGATGATGATGAAACCTTTGGTGAGCCCCGGCGCATTCCCGCGCGATCCGGTTCGACTCGGCGGACTCTTTTTCCAGTAAATCCAGGTAATCCTCAATCTGACTGATCAATTCGCTGCGGCCCTTTGTAAAAAGCTCCTCTTTTCCGGTGATTTCTTCGAGTTGTTCGGCCCGGCGGCGAATCAGTTCCTCCCTGTGCCGCAACTCTTCGAGAGCTTGTTGCGCCTCCTGGTATTCGTCTTTTAAATCTTCACTGTAAGGGGTGACAGGCTTGAAGTCCCCGGGATCAAAGGTGATGTCGATATCCCGTTTTCCACTACCGTAACCTGATTGATGTTTATTGACCGGCGGCATGTATCCAAATTGAGAAATTTCTCTAAGATACATTAAATTTTAAACATTGCTGATAATTCCACTGGTTTTCAGCATTTTTCTCGAGAAATGGAGCGGGATAAAAGTCGTCAAAAACGTCAGGGCTAAGATGAGCCCAAATCCCGCCATCGAGCGCGGAAGTTCGAACCAGTTTTCAGTGACTACATTGCGGTAAAATATATCGGCTCGCACGAAAACGAGAACAACCATGAAGCAGATGATGTAAAGAAAACTCAAGACAAGGCAAAGCGTCCCGCCAAAGCCACTGACAATTTTTGCCGTGTTTGATTCGCGAAGGTTGGGGAACAAGACTCCGAGACCAACTGCCAGTGCATTCAGGCCGATTGCGAGGCATAATTCCGCCAACCCGAAAAATATGGTATCCGCCCGGTCGAATTTTAGACTATGGCTGGAGATAAATAGAATCACCGTAACGGCGAGCCCGGTTGCCAAAGTGCTGGTCATGAATTTTTGCATCACGATTCCCGATAATTTTACCGGGCTCATCGCCAGAATCCACAGTTTTTGGCCTTCCAGACTGAATTGTGGAAAAACAAAACGGGTCGTGAGGGTGGAGAGAGCCAGTGCACTGACAGCCAGATTCAGAAACGCAATCAGGTAAAGTTCGCGGGGCTCCTCCAGTTGGTCGTGCAGGCGGTTTAATCCAGCGGCGTAGATCGCGAGTAAACCGAAAACGATGGTGAACTGCGCCCACTGAGCTGGTTCACGGATGAAAGTGAGTAAGTCCTTTTTCGCTACGGCACCCATTGGCCGGCCGAGAATCCGTGTGAATAGAGCGAATTTGACCGGTTTGATTTGTTTCGACCTTGATCGGCGACTGTTCGCCGCCAGGGCGCTGCTCTGAATGGTCCGGTTCCACGAAGGATAGAACCACAGCTTTCCGAGTTGCGAAAGGATCAAGGGAAGCATGAGGCCGTTACTAATCAATAGACATGGCATCAGCCGGTTTTTCCCAATCGAATAGGGGCGGCTCCATTCCACAATTGAAGCCGACAACCAGGTGCTGGGCAGAAAGCGGTTGGTCGCTATATTCGTGTGACCCAGAACCCTTTGAAATGTGACCGCAGAGTTCAACCCGGTATCTTTAATGATCTTGCGGTCCGCCAGTGCGGTCCGTGTCGCTGATCCAATGATGATTACGGCTATTATCGATGCAATAACGACAAA
>JARGOZ010000059.1:0-3437 GCA_029213025.1 Verrucomicrobiales bacterium | reverse complement strand
TGTCGCCGGTCCAGAAACCGGCCCACAAATATCAGCAGAATTGAACCGAGAGAGGCACAAATCGTCAGAAAAGGAATCAGCGCCAGAACCGATTTGAGATAAAAGGTAAAAGACACATCCCTTTGACTGGCAAAAGACATCAACAGTGGTGCGATAATGATAAAAAGTCCCCAGGTTGAAAACAAAGCCGCTTCAAAACATTTCCACAAAAAGGCGACCCGGTGCGATACCGGCAGCCCGATGAGCCAACGGACGTCTTTACCCCGGTAGATCGAAATATAGGCCGTGACGGCTGAGGAAAAGATCAGCATCATCATGAAGCAGAAGAACACCACATGGATCAGTCGGTCCATGATAATCCCCCCGGCAGCTGGCAGATTCCCAACAAAACGAAATCCCCGGTTGAGCAGCAAATAAGCAGCCACCCCGTAAAACGCGAGAAAAGTCAGCATGGTGAATGATTTCAGTCGTGAATCAGTGAATGCCTCCATCAGTCGGGCCAGTTGAATCCATGTGTGCGTGCGCATCAGGATAAGCCACTGTCTGCCGGCTGATTCAATTGGGGCGGTTTCGGATGACATAAATTTTACGGTCGCAGAATAACGTTTTTTATTCCTGAATATCAAGAATTGACTGTGAGCGCAGTCGTCGTTTAGTCGATTCATGCCAACACTGGGAACACCTTTCACCGATACAGCTTTTCGCGTCATGTTATGCGGCTCGGGAGAATTGGGCAAAGAAGTTGTGATCGAGCTTCAGCGCTATGGAGTTGAAGTGATCGCTGTTGACGCCTACGAAAACGCCCCGGCAATGCAGGTCGCTGACCAGTGTCGTGTCGTCTCTATGCTCGACGGTGCGGCTCTGCGCCAGGTGATCGAAGAGGAAAAACCTCACCTCGTCGTTCCTGAAGTGGAAGCCATCGCCACCGATGTTCTCGCCGCAGTGGAAGAAGAAGGACTTTGTGAAGTGATCCCGACCGCCCGGGCAACTCAACTCACCATGAATCGGGAAGGAATCCGCAGGCTTGCCGCCGAGGAACTTGGACTTCGAACCTCGCCCTACCGTTTCGCATCGACGAAAGAGGAATACCTTGCCGCCATTGCTGAGATCGGCCTGCCCTGCGTGGTGAAACCCATCATGAGTTCTTCGGGAAAAGGACAAAGCACCCTTCGGGATTCAAGTGAAGTCGAAACCGCCTGGGATTACGCCCAGGAAGGGGGCCGTGCCGGAAAAGGCAAAGTGATCGTAGAAGGTTTCGTCGATTTTGATTACGAAATCACCCAACTTACGGTCCGTCACGTCGGGGGAACTTCCTTTTGCGAACCGATCGGCCACATCCAGGTCGACGGGGATTATCGGGAAAGTTGGCAACCCCAGGAAATGAGCGAAAAAGCCCGGTCCGGGGCCCGGGATTATGCGAAAGCCGTCACTGATAATCTGGGCGGACGCGGTATTTTCGGAGTCGAACTGTTCGTAAAAGGCGACGAAATTATTTTTTCCGAAGTATCCCCGCGTCCGCACGATACCGGGATGGTTACCATGATTTCCCAGGATCTGTCGCAATTTGCCCTTCACGCGAGAGCCATCCTGGGGCTCCCCATACCCAACATCTGCCAACACGGTCCCTCCGCATCAGCCGTCTTGCTGGTGGAAGGGGAATCACAAAAAGTGCAGTTTGGAAATCTGGCGAGCGCCCTCGAAACGCCGGATACTCAGATCCGTCTTTTCGGAAAACCGTCGATCAGCGGACGTCGACGCATGGGAGTGGCGATAGCCAGAGGTGAGAATATCGACGAAGCCAGAACAAAAGCCCGCACAGCCAGCGAAGCGATTTCGGTAAAATTGTAGAACAAATTTTCAGAGTTGGGGACAGGCCGGAATGATCGAATTCCGATTAGGCCAATATCATTTCCATCCCGGGCTTCCGGAAAAAATTCCCTGAAATCGTGCCGCGAGATTCGTTGACTCAGATTCTCTAAGGTGCTACCGCTTCGCGATTCAAAATCAATGAGAGCCAACCAGATATTTTCCGAGATGAAAGACGAGACCGCTGCGGGCGTTTTTCAGTTTTTGCGTGATGAACAGCGTCCTGTTTACGGAGCCGCTCTTTCCTCTTTGGCAGCCAACCGCAAATTACGTCCCGTATTTGTTCAAAAGAAACCGGTTCCGCAGCAAATCAGCTGGTTGGTGAAAAATATTCGCATGAAAAGTTCCGCTGAAGTTGCGGAAAATGTGCTCCAGCTTTGGCTTCTTAAAGGAAATTCAAAAATGCTGATCGCTTTTCTCGACGGACTCGAAATCTCTCACGACGGGGAAGGGGCTGCAGATGAATTGCCTGAAGAAATCGATGCTGCGAAATTGAAAACCGTCGTCGATCAACTGCTGAAAGATTACGATTCCGATGTGGTGAAAATCTATCTTCACACTTTCCAGATGCAACGGGCCGGGGGATGGCAGGCTATCGAGGACCTAATCGAGGAAAATCCCGATCTGCAATACAAATCGGTCGCTCAGGAAGCCTCATGAAAAGTGCCTACGAAAGAGCCATGGAGCGCCACGGAGGCGGTGAACCAATCGCCAGTCTCTCTGACGATCAAAAAGCCGCACTCGCTGAGGTCGAAGACAAATTTAAGGCGAAAATTGCTGAAAAAGAAATGTTCCTCGGGGATTTGATCAAAAAAGCGTCTTCCGTCGGAAATATGATGGAAGTGGCGCAGATCGAGGAGCAGAAAAGACGTGAGATCAGCAAACTCGAAAGCGACCGGGACGCGGAAAAAGATAAAATCCGCGACGCAAAAAGTTGACCTCGGTTCGCGGAAATTGACAGGCCTTGAATTTCCTGAGAGTTTCAGGTCTGTGCGATTTGTCCTTTCACTCCTTTGCTTTTTCGTCTTCAGCCATTGCGGTCGATGTTCCGATTTCGAGGCGGTGGTTTGGTCGTTTTTTGACAAACATTGCTTTGAATGTCACGACGAATCCTCATCCAAAGCAGGACTCGACCTTTTTCAGGCGGTCGATGAAACCATATCCGGCCGGAAAGCGGTCGATCAGTGGACACAAATTTTCGACCGGGTAGATCACGGCGAAATGCCGCCAAAGAAGAACTCGCGCCCTGAATCGAGGGAAAAAGAGGCTTTCCTGGCGTGGATTCGACCCCGTTTAATACAAGAGCACGCAGCGATTCGCGAGGTGGTTCATCGCCGGTTAAACCGGGTCGAATATGAAAACACGATTCATGATTTGCTCGGGATTTCGGTAGAACTCAAAGATCTCCTGCCCGAAGATCAGTCCGCCGGTGGATTTGATAATAATGGTGAGGCTCTCGCGATTTCCCCGGGGCTTTTTATGCGCTATATGGAAGCCGCCCGACGCGCACTGGATTATACTATAGTGAAAGGTGCCAGGCCGGAGACAGAGACGTTCACTGCTGATTCCCG
>JARGOZ010000058.1 GCA_029213025.1 Verrucomicrobiales bacterium | reverse complement strand
ATTTCTTTACCTGTTTTGGTAGACAGGAAACCGGCCAATTCTATATAGAGACTTTGAGTGGGAACCCATCCGTTCCAGGCTTCAAGAAATGATACGGCCGTTTCCGCGACGGGCTGACAGGCGACCCGGAGACTTTTCGGCAGAGAACGAATCAACAGCATAACCCGCCCTTCAAGATCTCCCCACACACCCCAGGAAGGCAACCAGTCGGGAAAATTATGTAGCTGGCTCAAGGCCAATTCTATAGTAACGCCATCACAGGCATCACCGGGAGAATGGAGATAATGCAGCGGGTATTCCTCGCCTGCAAATTCCAGTGTGTCCGGATACTGCCCAACACCAATATCGTCGGGATCTTCGAGAATCACATCGCTCAACTCCGGCATCAGCGCATCCACATGGGCCGACTCCCGCATCCAGCGGTGAAAGGCTTTAGCGGTACACATTTCCTCAGGAATCCGGGAACAAAGGAATTCATAAATCGCATCTTCGTGCCAGAGCCCGCCTACCCGCCGGGTTTTCTGCTCCATAAGATGAACTTGTTCCTTTAGTTCCTTGATGCGTTTGAGAAAGGCCGGTTGCTTGATTAAACCATCGCCGAGCAATCCGTCCCGAATAAAGATTTCCCGGGACGCGGCGGGATCAATCCGACCGTAGTGAAGCCTCCGGTCATCGATAACGTGGAGCCCTCCGCATACAACAATCTCTTTCGCATAAACAGCCCCCTGTTTTTTGTTCCAATAGGCACTGTGATAGCGACTCCGACAAAGGTGTGGGGCTACATTTTCCACCCAGGCAGGATCAATGCGGGCGACGCGACGTGCCCACAGCCGGGTGGTGTCCACCATCTCAAACGCGAGTAACCAGTCGGGTTTCTTCTTTCCGAACAAGCCTGATCCGGGAAATATCGCAAACTTTCCTCCGGTCGCACTTTTGTAGTCTTTTGATTCAGTATCAAGCAGACCGAACTGGCGGGGGACACCGGAAAGAAGTGCTTCGTGGATCAGTTGGTATTCACCGGTTTCGATATGGTGCCCTTCGAAGTCCTGCCAGCGCCACTTGAGCTGCCCTTTACCGAGTTGCCCCAGCTCCCGGCGAAGGTTGTCCCATTCCAACACACGGCGGAAATTCAGAAAGTTCTGTTTGCAGTATTTACGCAGCTGATTCTTCTTCCATTTTCTACCCTCGCGAAACTCCAGCAATTCATTCCAGAGATGCAGGAAGGAAAGAAAGTCCGAATCTTCATCCTCCCACTGGGCATGAGCTTTGTCAGCCGCCTCTTTTTTTTCCGCCGGTCGCTCGCGGGGATCCATCACCGTCAACCCTGACACAATTATCAACACAGGACCAAGGCAGCCGGTTTCGGCCGCAGTGACCAGCATTTTTCCCAGCCGGGGTTCCACCGGAATTCTGGCGAGTTTTCTCCCGGTTTCGGTAAGTTCTTTCGCTTTATTAAGAGCGCCGATTTCGCGGAGCGTTCTATATCCTTCAGTGATGTTTCCGGTTTTCGGCGGATCCAGAAAGGGAAACTCTGTGATATCCGGAAGCCCCAGAGACTTCATTCGCAAAATGACACCGGCGAGCGAAGAACGGCGAATTTCCGGATCGGTAAATTCCGGTCGTTCCTGAAAGTCATCTTCATCGTACAGGCGAATACATATCCCTTCGCTCACCCGGCCACAGCGCCCTTTTCTCTGCCTGGCGCTGGCTTGCGACACCGGCTCAATCTGCAGCCGCTGCACCTGCCGACCCGGATTCCAACGACTCACCCGGGCGAGGCCGGAATCGATCACGTAAACAATTCCGGGAATCGTCAGCGACGTTTCCGCTACATTTGTCGCCAGCACAATCCGCCGCCTTCCCGGGGACGGGCTGAAGATACGCTGCTGATCTCCCAGCCCGAGTCTGGCAAACAGCGGACATATATCCGTCGCCCGGTACTGACGCCCCTCCAGCATGTCGCCACATTCCCGGATTTCGCGTTCGCCGGGGAGGAAGACGAGAATGTCTCCCCGTTCATCGTATTCGCTGATATTCTCTACCGCTCTCGCCACATGCCGGGGCAGATCCTCTCGATCCTGAGCCGGCAGATTTTCCACCTCTACCGGAAAGGTCCGCCCTTCCACCTCGACGATGGGGCAGTTGTCGAAAAATTCCGCAAATCCCCCGGCATCAAGTGTGGCGGAGGAAATCAATACTTTCAGATCCCTGCGTTTCGGTAGTAAGCGTTTTAAATACCCGAGCAGAAAATCAATATTCAAACTGCGCTCGTGCGCTTCATCAATGATGATGGTGTGATATTGCTTGAGTAAAATATCCCCCTGGGTTTCAGCGAGCAATATCCCGTCCGTCATAAACTTCAGGGAGGTATCTTTACTTACCTTTTCGAGGAAACGAACCTGGTATCCGACTACATTTCCCAGGGTTGTTTTCATTTCCTCCGCCACCCGTTGGGCTACACTTGCCGCCGCAATCCGTCGCGGCTGGGTACAACCCACCCTGCCCCGCTTGATCCCGTGTTTATCCGCGAACTCCATCGCCATCTTCGGCAGCTGGGTGGTCTTTCCGGAACCGGTGTCGCCGACCACCACCACCACCTGATGTTTCTCCATCGCCGAAAGAATCGTATCTTTCTCCCGCGCGACGGGCAGGTCGGGATATTCAAGATGTAGCTCGCGCTTCAAGACATTCAGAAAATTTATCCCAGCTTCGAAAGCAACGAAGACGCGAGGCTCAGCACGAGGAAGAAACCGCACATATCCGTGCAGGTGGTCAAAATCGGTCCGGAAGCCAGAGCGGGATCCACTTTAAACTTTTTCAGCAGCAGCGGAACCATTCCTCCCAGCAATACGGACAGGATCGTATTCAGTAACAGGGCCCCGCCCACAACCATTCCGAGGTAGATATTGTCTTTCCAAACAAACGCTATCGTCCCGAGTATCAAACCGAGTATGGCCCCGTTGATCATACCCAGAATACCTTCTTTCCAAACAATTCGCAGAAACTCGGTGGGCCGGATAACTCCGAGAGTCAGCTCGCGAATACTTACCGCTACCGCCTGGTTACCGGAACAGCCACTCATATCGGAAATAATCGGTAGAAACACAGCCAGAGCGATCACCGCCTGCAAGGTATCTTCATACATCGCAATAATACTGGCGGCCACGAGATTGAGAACAATGTTCGGGGCCAACCAGGCGAGGCGCCGACGCGAGCGGGTTAACATAGGCATACTGCGCAGCTCTTCCCCACCAAGAATACCGCTCGAATGCAGGTAATCTTCCGTCTGGTGATCCATAGTCGCTTCCTCAACCGCTTTCCGGGTAACTACACCAGCGAGGCTGCCGTTTTGGTCCAACGCCGGCAGGGCCAGATAGGCATTGGCTTCGAATACTTTTTGAAGTGCTTCAAAATCATCATCGACACTGACCGTGGCCGGATCGGCAATCATCGCTTTTACTACAGATGTCCCCGGTCTTTTCACTACTAAATCACGCAGTCTGAGTACCCCGGCAAGCTTGCCGGATTGATCCACGGCATAGACATACTGTATCTCCATGTCGTCATGATCTTCGGCATATTGGCTCAATTCCCGAATCACATCCCCGGTGGTATCATCTGTGGAAACGGTAAGATATTCCGAGGACATCAAACCACCCGCCGTGTCCCAGTCATAGGATGTCAGTTCGCGGAGATGGTCTGCTTCATCAGCATCGTCGAGTTCTTCCAGAACGGCCTCGGATTCGAGGGTCGACATTTCCTGTAGAATATCGGCACCGACATCATCGGGCAGCACCTCGACAATATCCGCCGCGAATTCCGGTTCCAGATTACTGAGAATTTCCGCCGCCTGAGCCTCGGGAAGACTTTCAATCACATCGGCCGCGATTTCGCAGGAAAATTGCTCGATCAGGTGAGTCTGATCGGTATTGCTCAATCGGGACAGACATCTCCTCTGATCCTCGGCGGAAAGGCTGTCGACATATTCAGCAATCGACGCGCTTTCGCCCGTAGCTTCCAGCTCGGAAAGTCGCTCCCAGGGTTGGGTAGGTGCAATGTCCAGATCAGTTTCAGTCATCTAAGCGCACTTTACATGGGTTCGCTGCGGATTCCTGGTGAAACTGAGGTGACTTAGTGCTTTTTCGCTTCCAGCCAGTGCAGGTCCGCGGCGAGTCCGTCCAGACCGGGAAACAGGGACTTCCGGCTGACCCCGTATTTGTAGAGAGTCTTTTTGATATCGAGACGGCAGTCGGTGGCAATGACGATCTTTAACAGTGACTTGTGCTCAAAAGGTGTTCCCGGGTCGTTATGCACGGTGAACAAACCGGACTGGGCTGTGATCCGGTTGGTGACATGAGCCGGGCGATAGCGAACTACCGCATTTACCTCCAGCGGATGGGGATCTTTTTCGATCGTCATCATCCGCCCACCCCAAAAAGTATAGATCGCACTGTCGGTATCGGATTCGTTTTCGACCGCAAAAAAGGTCGCCACCATGGGATTGTAGGACCAATCGAGCAGGCGGGTTGGCAGTCCGTGGTGTTGCCCGAGAGCCAGCCATTCCCAGTCGGATTTCGGCTCGTGAACGATGTGGGGCACGGCCGATTCCCTGAAGAGTTGGAACAGGCGTTTTTCCATATATTCCGGGGTGACATCCCGATATGGTTGCAACCTGCCTACGCTGGTCAAAATCGGCCAGGTTGCATCTTTTTGGCCCCGGAAAATGGTATTCTGCTTCGACTTGAGACTCTCCAGAGCATCGTGCAGTTCGGAAAAGGAACTGATACGGATTTCCTCCATGAATTTGTACCCTGTTGAATCCGCCATTGTACCCTGTTAAGTCCCGGACCGTACAGGGTACAGTTTGCTCTACCAAAGTCTTTTCGCTTTATCGTCGTGCGCGTAGTTCTGATACAGCACGGAGTTCGGTTCGGTATCGATGATAAACCGAAACGCCAGACCGAGAATCAGACCCGCGACAAGTCCACCCACGTGAGCGGAATAGGCTACACCGCCCCCCATTCCCGGAGGCTGCATCATCATAGTAAAGATTTGCATACCGCCCCATAGACCAATCACGATCCAGGCAGGTAACGATATGATTTTGATAAAGAACAGGGCATTCACCCGGTTCCTGGGGAACAGCACAAGGTAGGCACCCAGTACGCCGGCAATCGCTCCCGAAGCCCCCAGCGAGGGGATCACCGATTCAGGCGAAAGCATGATGTGAGTCAAACTCGCCACAATACCACTGACCACATAAAACAGAATAAACCGCAGATGCCCGAAACGAATCTCCACATTGTCGCCGAAGATCCACAGAAACAACATATTCGAGCCGAGGTGAAGCAAGCCACCGTGCATAAACATGGCGCTGAAAATAGTGAGAAAAATCGGCGACGGCCCCGGAGTGTGTTTGATTTCCGCTATCTGCCCTTCGAACTGGATCGTCTCGGAACCGATCAAATCGGTATTGGTCATGATCTCTTTCGGAATCGCACTGTAACCCGCCGTGAAATCGGGGTTCACGTAAAACTGGTAGTAAAACACCGCTATATTGATGAGTATGAAAATGATCGTAACCCATCCGGTCTTTTTCAGTGATCGGTCGTCGTCGGATAATGGAAATAACATAACAATAAGGAAGCTCTCTCTTTCTACCACAAATCCGCGCCGGCGTGTTGCAATTTTTTCGACGATTTGCCGCAGCATCATCAGGGTCTTTTGGCCGGGTATCGATTCAATACCGGGCTTGAAACCGAACAGAACCGGAGAACACTGGATATCAACCCGTTCCCGGAAAATATGAGCCCCGTTATGCAAAAGACAGCTGCGATTTTGTTTTGCACATTCCCAACGCTCCTTACCGGCCAACAGATCCTCGAATGGGACGCCGGCGGACTGCCGGAGGTAAAGTTGCAGACCGTGCAGTACCGCTGCTACCTACCGCCTGACGCCACTTTCGTTCGCGGGGTTTTGGTTCTGATTCCCGGTACACATGGCGACGGTCGCCCTCTCGTGAATGATCGTGGCTGGAGATCTCTCGCAGAAAAGCACCACCTGGCGGTTGTCGGCTGCCGGTTTAGCGATGGTGACTTTGCCCTGTATCAGGATGACAAAAAATTCGTAACCTGCCGCAGCATTGAAGAGGCCGTCAGAAAATTCGCGGAGATGAGTCAGCACCCCGAAATGGCGCGCGCGCCGCTCGCATTCTGGGGGATGTCTGCCGGATCAAATCTATCCGCCCGGTTCTGCCGTTTTAATCCGCGCCGGGTCCTTTGCTTCGCAAGTTCGAAAGGCACCCGTGGACCGACCAGAGACAAAAACGGAACCGAAGAAATTCCGATGCTGTTTGCTGTTGGTGCGAAGGACAATTCCACCTGGGTTGAAAATTCCCTGCGAAATATTGCATCGGGCGTTCGAAAAGGGGCGCCGTGGACTTTGGCCCTGCATCCGGAGGAAGGCCACGGAATCGGCGGCAGCGTGACACTGGCAAGGATCTATCTTGACTCAATCATACAACGCCGGCTCGCACCGCCGGCCGAAGCCGGAAAAACCGGCAGAATTAAACCCGTCCGCCGCGATGATGCGTGGCTCGGAGATCCGCAAACCCTGAAAATATTTCCGTTTCGCGATTTCCCCGCGGCCCCGTCGAAGGGAATCTATCTACCCGACGAGAAAACCGCAATCGCCTGGCAAAAGTATCTGCAAGGGTGATTCCGGTCACCGGCTGATAAACAAAACAACCGGCCCGCTGAATCGTTACAGGATAGATGAAACGAATCTTCCCCTTTGCCTTTTTCACGGCCGGAATCGCCCTTTGTGCGTGGAGTTTTCTGCAAATTTCGGAGGCGGTGGCAAGCTCGTCCTGGCCAACTGTGGACGGACAAATTACCGGATCAGTAGTAAAAGAGACTCTTCGGCCAGGCAGTAATCAGTCCGGGCTGAGGAAAAAGAGCTACCGTCCGCAGATCGCCTATCGCTACCAGGTTGACGGCACCGTTTACGAAGCAGCCAAAGTCGCTTACGGCGAGGGAGCCTTTCCCTCGAAAAGCCCGGCCCGGGCCGTGCAATCCCGTTATCCGGTAGGCAAACCGGTATCAGTTGCCTACCATCCGGCTGATCCGAAAACAGCTGTTCTGGAACCCGGAGTCACGGCAAAAGCATGGCTGCTCCCCTCGGCGGGCCTCATCCTGCTTGTCTTTGGATTCCTGATGTTGAGGAAATGAACGACTTAATCATCAAATCCCGGACGTTTGAACGATCTGGCTTCCGGGATCTCCAACTCAATGGATTTGACCAGCCTTTCGAGATGGTGAATTACATCTGCCACGGAATCGCGCTTCTCTTCAGGGAGTGCTTCACGGACGACTTTCCAGGCAGCCAAACTGCGGTCTGCTCCGAGCAAAACCACCTTCGCCGAACCGAAAACGTCTTCCTCAAACTCAAAGTCCCCTTCAATTTTTCCACTCACCGCCCGGCGCAATTGCACAGGAAGCTGGAAAAGGTCCCAGCGAATAACCTCCTCCGCGTCGAGAATGGCTTCGTTGTCCTTCTGCAATTCCTCCAGCAGGATATCCCACTCATCCAGCCAGCAAGTGCCCCCGGCCATATAGAGATCGACAATTTTTACGCATTCCGTCTCGCCGACCGCTCTTTCAATCGCCTCCCTCTCCGCGAGATAATCATCCATATCGATTTCCTCAAAATCCGGCTCGGAAGTATCAGAATCCACATTCATGTCGCCGTAGCCAAATTCAGAAACATCCCCGGAATCACCACTTTCAAACTCACCGGCCGTATAAATCAGGGATTCCATAAAATCCACGTTGTCGCCATCATTACTGCCATCCGCATTGAACGCATCCCGGGTACATTCGATCGCGTACTGACGACATCGCGTCGTCATCGGGCATCGCTCGCACCATCGATCGCACCAATTGTAGATTCCTTCGACAAAATCCCCGTCTTCTCTTCCCGGTATCGCCATACAGTGATTGAAGACTCTCCTCACCTTCTGTGCAAGTCGGGGCTTCTCAAACGTCGAATTCCGATGATATAATTAAAAGCTTATTGATGAAACGTATCGCTCGAAATTTCTCAGGGATCGCCATTGCGTCGGTATTTCTGATTTTCGTAATCTGGTTCGCCTCCGGATTGCCCCGCACGCTTTTACTTCGTGAGCTCAGTTCGGCTCCAGGCATGCTCGTTTATGCCGATGAAACCACCGCACCGCCTTCCTATCGGAGACGGGCCGGGATGATTGAATCCCTTCCCCTCCCCACCGCAGCACGGGAATTTTGCTATCACTACTGCGAAGCCCAAACGTCCACCGTAGTGCTGCGCAATCTCCACCCCGAAATCAGCGCCGAAGAAATCAGGAAGTTGAAAGGCATGGAAATTGTCAACTTCCTCGACCTGCAAATCGGGGAGGAAGCCAACCAGGTGATTGAAGAAATTGTCAAAAAAGCTCCCAATTTACGAATTCTCCATCTCCAGGGCAAAGTTACCGAGCAGGGGATGAAAATGATCTGCCAGGGATTTCCCGCGCTGGAAGACCTGTATCTCGCCGGGGCGGAGATCGAATTTCCCATCCCGGAATTCGAGACCGGCCTGCTCAAACTGCAGGGAATTACCCTGGAAAACTGCAAACTGGGCCGCGGATTCAGCAAGTCGCTGGATTGCCGCCCGGATGTTAAGATCGCCCTGCAATAACCGGGCTGTTTATTTGTCAGCAGAACTGCAAGGAAGTGCGACAATCCTGTCGCACGGCTGCAATGAGAACAATGAAAGGGCCACTTGGCCGGCAGGAATGTCGCCACCCCTTGATGTTTCCAGAACCGCCCTCCTGACAGCTGCTGCGGAAAGACGGAAGCTTACTCCAAAACCTGCACGTCGCTTTGCGACTGCGTCCCGTCCGCTTTCTCTCCAGGTTTGGCATTCACGGAATACACCATCATCACAATATCGCCGACTGAAGGCATACCCTCGATCAAATCAGCGGTAAGATAAGAACCCTTCCGGGCCGGACTTACTTTGAGACTGGCCGATACCGAAGAATCCTGCCGGTAAGCCTTTACCTCCGTATCCGGCTCGAGAACCGTGGTCCGGTTCGATTTGATCAAAACAAATTTGCCCGGTTTATCGATCATATGCACCGTCCCGATCGGCACCTGCATCGACTGCGCCAGCGGCAGTTTCCGGTCATCTTCCGTGGCTTCTTTGTCAGCCTTTTTTATGGCTTTCTTCACTTTCCCGGGAGGAGCTAACAGACCCGCCGGAGCGGTATTACACCCGACAAGACAGGCGGACATCGCCAAAAAGACTATCCCGGAGAAACGATATGGTAACTTTTTCGGCACAGGGTAATGTTCTGTTAATTCAGCTCAAATTGCAAGTTCGCGGTGAATGCTTCGCTTCTCATGAATATTTTTGTCTATGGAACATTGTTATTCCCCGAAATACGGAAAATGGTCGGGGGAAGAGACTTCACGTCCCGGGCGGCACGGGTGAAAGGATATCAGATTTTTCAGGTCAGTGGAGCGGATTTCCCCGGTGTCGTTCGCGCGGGTCAAAGCCACCACATAACTGGCGAAATACTCTACGATCTCACCCCGGACGAAGTGATGAGGATGGACTGCTACGAAGATCAGTTCTACATCCGGAAAACTATCGAGGCGGAGGAACTGGATTCCGGAAAAAAACTTGCAGCGGAAATCTATGAAATCCCGGAAGATTTTGCCGGGGACATTCTGTCCAACACTACCTGGACAAAGCAGTGGTTCGAAGAGAACTACTACGAAAACTTTCTCAATCGTCTACGTTCCGCCTACCGGTAAGGATAAACCGGTGTGTAGACGTTTTCATCAGCCTCTCTTCTCAGAGCGCTCTCTCTCGCCTGACGGGACCGGAACTTGAGATTGCGCAAATTTCTCATTCGCTCCGACCTGGTTACCTGATCGGGAGTCCGCAGGTCCGGAAGAGGCGGGAGAAATCCCAACTCGTCTTCAGCCGGATCGGGCTGGTTCTCGACAAACTGATGATCGGACCACTGAAACTTCACTTCGCAATCTTCGGTGTAGGACGAGCCGGCATTAAAAGGCTTAAGCAATCCGCCGTTTGCTGTTGAAGGTCTTTCAGGCTTACCGAAACCCTGGGCATTCTTCCTGGAAGATTCGACCTGAATCAAAGCCGTAGATGGATCAGGCATCGTATTTCTCTCCAACTCCACCAGTTCAGCCATCCGGCGGGCTTCCTCGGCCGCCTGGTTTTTCGCCTGACGGGCTGCGAATTTCGCATTCTTGGCATTTCTACGACGTTCTGCATTGGTAATTTGATCAGGAGTCCGCAAGTCAGGCAAAGGCGGCAAAAGGGCCAGTTCATCGTCGGGCTGCGCAGCCGCCGCTGTCGATTTTCTATCCCAGTAGGCAGGTTGACCGAATGGCTGCAGCCGGTTGCCGGTAGGAGTCAACCCGTCAGAAGGTGAAGAAAGGTTGTTGGTCGGCATAGGAGGCACCTCAGCGACCACCTTGCACTTTTCGTCCTTGCCGGGCCTCATCAGCGAACCCAGTGCTTTAAACAGTGTGGTTCCCGCTTTTTCCTCAGCCTGAACACCGGTCCAGGAAAGGGAAAGGACAACCAGTAAAATGCCGCTAAATGATGACAACCTCATGATCGGTCATTGTGTGAGAGAGGCCCTTCGACTGCAAGTAAAAAACTCAAAGAACCTCTTCACAATTCCTTACTATTCAATCTCCCCGAATATTTCGAAACTTGAGTAATAGGAGGTACTTCCCGGAGTATGGATATAGGCTTCGGTGCCACCTATACCGGATGGACGGTTGTTGCGATTTTGCTGTCTCTCCAACTCTTCGTTGTCTTCCTGTGCCACTACACCCGGAGATCTTGAACTATCGCTGTCAGGATCTGAAGATTGAAGGGCCCCGCCGCTGTTATTAACCTGGGAACCTCCGGTTCTCCGCGGCCCGAAGATCATATCGAGAAACTCCTCCATGATCTGCCCGGGGACTCCGAGTTCATCACTGTCCTGTTCACGATACGGCAGGTTTTCCGTTGGCAGACCGGAAAGATTTCCGAAGAAAGCATCAAAACCATCATCCTGACGCTCGAAAACATCAAACGTTCCTTCATTGAAGACCGAAGGCGCAAGGTCCGGTCCGGGGCCTGCCGGAGCAAATGCGAAGGTATCAGACACCGGGGTAATTGCATCGTAAAACACGGTATACGCACCTCCGGAAAGACTGTGACCTGCGCGACTGAGAGCCCCGTTTGGAGAAGATCCCAGTGCCCCGGAAGTCAAAGCTGTCAGATTGGGAAGTCCACCCTCACCATCAACCTCTGCAACGATGCCACCCTGGCCGCCTCCGGCAGCAGTAGGGAACTGACCGGTGGTTGTATATTTCTTGGCAATTGCTTCAGCCACATCTTCATCAGACATCCACCAGAGGTCAGGCGCCAAAAAGACTTCGTCGTCTTCACCGGCAAAAGTTCCGGTGCCAGTCGGGAAATCTGTCAATCCGAAATTGGCGTGATAGAAGTCTCCGGAAGTGTCAGCATTCAAACGGGTCGTATCACTCATTTCATTGAGGGATCTTTGTGGAATGTAGATGCTGAGAGCTTGATCCCCGAATCCCCCGCTGGTAAATACCGTTCCCGATACGAGCCTTGTGCCTTTCAGTGTATCAGTCGGGTCGACGTCTGACTGCACGATAATTCCTTCCGTTATAAGGCTGCCAGTTCCGGTTTCTGAATAAAATGGAGCATTACGGCTTACGGCAATATCTGTAGTTCCCGAAGTAGAAAAGGCACCGGAAACTGTTGGATCAGCATGACCGATAAGAGTGTGCTCCAGATCAGCCTCGTTTCCAACCGCTACCACAATATTCCCCTCCATAACACCTGATGCAGCCCTGCGCACTCCGCCGTAGTCAGGATCTGTATTCGTTCCGTCACGAATCCAGTCTCCATGACCAATTTTTACATAGTTGTTGGGGTTGAATGCAGCGCCAAAACCGGAACTGTATTCGGAATCATTCAGATTATTATCAATTGTTCCGTCAAACGTCGCCATATTATTGGCTACAAGGACTTCGATATTTCCGTCCATTCTCCCCCGTATTCCGGGACCACCATGACCAATCTGTGCAAAAGAAGCGGTAACCCCCCGCCTACCATATAAATCATGGAAGTTGTCACCTTCAAACTCATCGTCAATCAACCCAAGATCAGCAAAACCGGAAGAATCGTGCTCGGTTGTCTGTCCGCCTGTCATCACCAGATCGTTACCTACAACTACAGAGATATCGCCCTCGAATGTTCCCACATCGACCGAGTTGGAGTTCGAAGTCTCTGCCGAGAAATGGCCGATTTTAGCGAAATTTAAATGGGTATAGAGATTCACCGCAAGATCACCATTGTCCGCCACATCGATCCTCTTTGTTGCCGTGATCTTCAGATCGTTTCCGGCCTGCACGTTGATGTCGCCGGAAGCGGGAGCATCCATATAGATACCTCCATTACCGATGACGGCGGCACCACCTGAAGAGGCCCAGGTTGCGATACCCTCAATCAGGTCGTTATTACCTGCCTGCAATTCAATGTCACCAACGGCGATCACATTAATATCACCGTTGTAGCCAATAGATGAAACATTTTGACCTGTCAGTGAAGGTGCCCCGTGACCAATCTGCGCGTGAGTACCGGATCCTCCCGGAGCAGCTCCGTTCTGATCCTGCCCTCCGTTTCCTCCATACAACTTCACGTCTCCACCTGAATCGACTGTAATGGTAGAAGAAGAAAGGGTAACTCCGTTGATAACCCCGCCTGTGTCGAGAACGGCCATCTGACCGATGTCTCCACCACGGCGATTCAGAATTGCACCGTGACCTATGACAACCCCGTTTGCCTTTGCTGGAACATCAATATCCGCCTCGTCATCGTATGTATTTTTCTCTGCGCCAGCTGCTCCATTCAGGAAGACGTCATCTTCTGTAAACACATTGATAAATCCACCAATTAGCATCTCTTCACCATGACGAACACGCATATTGTCGCCGGTGACGCCGTGACCAATTCTGGACCACGCACCCAGAATGTCGCCGCTTTCCAGCAAAACCCCGAATGCGTCGACAGTAATATCTCCAACCATGTCGTCATAGTTAAAGGAGGCAACCCTGTGGTATTCCTGATCCGTAAGGCTCCCTCCGTGACCAATCTGGGCATAGGCATCCTGGCGCCTGCCATCAGTAACTTCAGTGTCTGCGATATTTCGATTGGCAGCAATCTGGGTAGCCGTCAATCTTCTGGCGGATGCCAGGTGATCAAGTGTCACCAGCCCTCCTGCATCAACGTAGATGTTCGCTGTGTTGCTGGTAATGGTTCGATTGATGGTTGTGGCCCCTTCGAGTTTATCCACGCCGAAAGGAGTATACGCCGTCGTAAAAGGGGATCCCACATTATCAGGTCCATTGCTGTAAGTAACGGTGAGCTGATTCCCTTCTATTTTAGAGTCAATGTTAATGGAGACTCCGTCGAAATTGAAGTTCTCAGCTCTGGTGAAATCTCCACCTACCGAACCAAAGTCATCGGAACCCAAGTGACCAATCTTGGCGTAGGAGTCGCCGTATGCACCACCTGTTATCGTTACATTTCCTATCGTATTCACGCTGATGTCTCCTACCTGGTGAAGAAATCCCGTCCGGTATCCACCATGTCCTACATGAGCCTGTGCGCGGGTATGTTGATTATTTCGATTTCCAGTCCACTCCTCTTCACCACCTCCTGTGATGGTTAAATTTCTTCCCGCGCGAAGATCAATATTTCCAGCCATAACGCTGGACGTCTCGTAATCCGCCAGCGTGTTTCCGCCGTGACCAATCTGAGCGAAATCAAACAAGTCATTGCCTGCTAATACCGAGATATCGCTACCAGCCCTTACATCAATGTCTCCGGTTATAGTCATGAAAGTCAATCCACGACCGCGGGCATTTCCGCTCTGCCCTGTAATCGTAGCAGCAGCGGTTTCATATTTGTCATCATCGGTAGCGAAGTACACCTGGACCAGCTCCCGATAACGATTCGTACCATTGATCCGATACCCTGAGTGCTCATCCCCTACTGCGGACGAAGTTCCACCATGGCCAATTCTGGCATACCGGCGGTCTCTGCTTGTGGCGAGACCAGCATCACCTGAATTTCCCGAACCTGTTTCAGAGGTATTCGGAGTGCTATACCCTTCAACTGTTACATTACCGCTTACCGCTTCAACGACAACATCACCATGAAATCCGCTGACGACACTTCCATCGAGTGCCTCCACCGCAACAGCATTCGGCCCAGGAGCGATGGGATCGGAAAGTTCATTGCGGTTGTTTAGGTTACCAGCCGTATCGTTTCTTGGATCTGCAGTTCCGTTGGTCGAAGTACCGAACGGCACAAAAGTATCTCCCAGAATGGTCTCACCCAAACTTGTTGTACCGGCTGACAATGCCTGGGCAATATTTGTAAAACCGGTAAACAATTCTCCCCGGCGCAACAGAGGATCATTAAAGTCAGAAGCATTGGCAAAGAACCGAATCTGATGGTCGCCGCTTGGTGGATCCCAATAGTGGTATGTGTCAATGTTATGACCAATCTGAGCATAAGCTCTTGTGCCACTACCGGCGATGACGGATACATTCCGCCCGGCCCTTGCCTGAATATCTCCATCAAAAGTACCGAACTGACCAATCCCACCATGACCGATCATGGAAGGGGTTCCCTGCGATGCATTATTTGCTTCCGGATTTGAACTGCGTCCTCCCGCCGCCTGTAAGCCTTGCACGAGGATATCTCCAACACCGGCATTCAGAATAGCCGTAACATTCCCGTCATGATTAAAATTGACACCGGCATCCACATTCACACCGGCTAACACATTAATGTTGCCGTAAACCGGAGCCAGTCGGGCAATCGCCATGGCAGAACGATCAGAGGTAGCCCCGTTTTGGGACCAATACTGCAGAGTCTGAGTACTTGCAGTCGTATTTCCACCGTTGGTATCAACGCCACTCTGGTTGCCTGTCGATCTTCTCGCTTTATGCTCATATGTCGCTGCGGAAGATCCACCGTGGCCAATTTGCGCCGACGAGAGATGAGCACCGCCCCCCAAAAGGAAAACATTTCCCGTGGCCAAAACGTTGATATCTGCCGTATCGGTTGCTAAACCCGCTCCAGACTCAGGACGGAGCGCACCTAAAGTTTCGTTTACTGCGGCATAAGACGCAATATATTCTGAGTCTCCCAAAGTTCTTGACCTTAAATCGATTTGCTGCCACCACCAGTTGCCGTTTCTTTCGTCCATGTAGTCATTGGCATATGGGATAAAAGTCTCGTTGGTCCCACTGGATAAGGGTCCGCCCCCATCGTGAACACCTTCTGCATTCATCGCATAGACTCCCATTCCGTCACTTCTCTCATTCACTCCTACAATACCTACAAGCGGGTTGTTATCTTCCTCCAATGCCCTGCTGTTCAGATCGAGAGTCCCCATCCGTGGAGCAAAAATCTGGCCTGAATCATGGAATCCAATCTGGGCTAAAGTCATCTCTGTTCCGTTCGTCGCCCCGGCCGCAAGTATTACATCATTTCCCGCTACATTCGTGTCCCCGAAACGGGATCCCACCGTTACATAGCGAGTCATCGAAGTATTCCCTACCAGAACATTCCCTCCCGATGCACCGAACTGACCTGCCGTAACATAGGTATCGAAGATATCAGCGACAGAAATATTATCCGCTAACATGGCCGTAACATCCGCTTCCGCAGACTCCGGCACATCCCAACCTGCGATCAGGTTGATGGAACCCGCACCGGAAGTCCGGATGTGAGTCTGAACGGAAATCTGACCACCGGCAAAAGCTCCAAAACTCGCGTTCGAGTTGGTCCATTGTATCGCCCCGTCACGGTCATTCCCGTCTCCTGTATCGAGAAATGTGATGTCACCATCGTATGTCGTTAGAAGAACCGAGGTACCTCCCTGCAGGGTATTGTTAATCGAATCATTCTGAATATCAGCTGTGATATCATTCCCCACTACAAGGTCGCCCGGATCGAAAAGAACCAATCCGGAATTTCCCGAAGTGGCATAAGCGGAAACCAGACCGCGGAAGGTCAGTTGATTCTTACCTGACACCTCAATGAAACCACCGTTGCCAATCGTGCCGGTGGCATTGGCTCTCGCCTCGCCTTCGAAAAATGTATTGCCATCGGACCAGACGACGATTTGACCACCGTCACCCGATGTAGCTGAAACATCAAACAACGCATCGGAACCGATGACACTGGAAGACGATGCTTGAATACCGTTCGCATCTGTTCCCTGGATGTCTCCCCCGATCCTGGCGGAACCGCCGGAGGCACCGGAAGCGTTAACAATCGCATTGACCATAACCTCTTCACCGGTAATCACGACGTCTCCACCCCGTGAATCAACCGAGGACACATCGATATCCCCTGAAATCGAAGCCATTCCGGAAGCATTCAGATTCACACTCCCTTCGTTGCCGATAATCTTTGATTCATCCGAGAAAGTCAGACTTTGACCTATAACATCTACAGTTCCGTTACGACCGGCGTTGAGCGTCCCGGAGTTCTCGATTACATCTGCCTCCATTCGAATTTCACCGCCGCCTCCACCGGAGGAGTCTGTATTTTCTGCAATAATCGATCCCGTATTGACCATGCGACTGGATGAGCCCATTGCCTTGAGAACCGATCGACCGTTGCGCTTGTAGCCACCGGTCGCCCGGGAAATCCCTCCATTATTGATCGCGAGAGCATAAGCATTTCCATGCGACTGAAGGTCGATTGATGCGCCGGTTACGGTTCCCTGCTGATTCACTCCGATACCCGTATAATCAGAAGCTCCACGAACAGTGATCATGGAATCCCCTGACTGGTCCACCAAAATTTCGCTCCCTGAAGCGAGAGCCACAGCGCCCCTGGTTGACTCGATTGTATTGAAATTGTGAGCAAAACCACCCAGGAACATGGCACCGTTTGTCGCCCTGACATTCCCGTAGTTAGTCACCCCGTAAGTCGAATCCCCGAAAAACCGATTGGCTCCACCGTTGAGGAAGTCGTTATTATCGATATCCAGTGTGGACAGTGTCAGCGCGCCTTTCACATCGATAACCCCGGAAGGTCCCACCAGAATGCCCTGCGGGTTCACCACCATTACGGTTCCGGTCGCACTCAGGGTTCCGTAAATGGCGGAAGGATTTCCACCGATGACCCGGTTGAGAACGATCCCGCCGGCCACCTGGTTGAAGTGGGTTGTCTCCCCGGCATTGATGGAAAAGTCCTGCCAGTTAATAATCGCCGACTGGGTACTTTGATTGATGTTGACCATGCTGGTCCCGAGGCCCTGGATATCAATCCCGCCATTGACTATCGTCGCGCCTGCAGGATTAGCCGACACTGGCACCGTGACTAGCGACACCGAAGGAATCAGCGCGGCGACCAAGGCGGCGCACGATACCCTGGATTTTCTGATCAATTGAAATACTTTCATAAAATTACTGGAGTAGGAGATGAAATTGTCTTCGTTCTCTTTCTATTGTTTCGATTGAGTCTCGTGTGACGCGTCAAATTACTGCTCGAATGCAGGAAGATCTGAAGCAGGAACACCAAAGAGACGGAGACTGGAGTACGTTCCCGAAGCCGGAGAATAAATGAAATATTCGTTCTGCGATTTTCCGGTAGCCCTGGTGCGGAAAACATGAACCCGCTCCTGTTCTTCGATCCGTTCCTGCGCCTCAGCCGAGGATAACCCGGCAGTGGACCCGTCGGAGCCTTCTGCCGGACCTCCGCTTGACCCGGGAATTCCGGTTCCCCGGCGGGGTCCTAAAACGGCATCCAGCATCGCCTCAAAGCCGGAACGCGGCACGGCTCCTTCGTCGATCGCATCATTGGCACCGAGATTGCCCCACAACCCGTTGGATTCGTAACCATCCCATTCAAACAGACCGTAGGGCCAGTCAAAGGCTTCATAGGCAAAGGCACCAACATGTTCAACAAGATCCACTTCAACCGGTGGATCAGCAGCCGCAGCTGCGTCCTCCAAGTTATTATAATACACCTGGTAAAATCCCCCGAGTCCGTTGACGGTCGAATAAAGTCCCTCCGGAGTGAATTCGCCTTCCGGAAACCCGTTCGAGTAATCTAAGGTGAACTCGAAGTAATCAAGGTTCTCATCTCCCCGGAAATCAAGTCCTTCCAGTGAAACTGCCGTACTTCCCGGGTTGATATACTGCGCGCCGTTAATGACCGTGCCACTGGCAATATCATTCTGAGGGCGGTTTGGCATATAAAGTCTCAATCCCCCATTAAAGCCATTGTTACCGCTGGACAACACAACTCCGTTAGCATTTCCCGGACTAACCCTGGTTTCTAAGTAACCGGTTCCCCCTCCCAGATAATCGGGATTATTCCGACTTACGGCAATGAAAGTGTCGCCTGAGGAAGAAAGGTTCCCGTGGCCAGCCCGGTTATCATTTGTATCAAGATGCCCAATCAGAACTCTGTTCATGTCATTTCCGTTGATGAGGGTATCCTGGAGTGCAAACTGATTAACTCCAATGATGTCACCAACGCCAGCCACGTTAATATCGCGATTGAACAATACGACCGTAGCGGTCTCATCCGCATCGAGAATAATGTTCTCACCGGCCTTGACAAAAATATCACCCTCCCACGTAGCAACGCGATTTCCGCTTTGGGCGTTAGTTCCAGATTCCACTCTGCTGCGGTCAGCGGTTGGCTGGTATTCACCCATTCCGATTTTTACAGCGGAGTTGTTTCCGCTTCCAGCATACATTTCGATATTCAATCCTGCGGTGATATCGATATCCCCGGTTGAAACCGTTCTACGTCGGGTACTGTTCCCACTCCACGAATCAGGGCCACCTCCGTGTCCGAGCTGGACCATAGCATCGCGAACTTCACCGGCAACGCCTATGATATTGCCACCAGCGGTAATGTTGATGTCCTGGTTGATCACAGTGATATTGGTGCTCTGTCCGCCGTGACCGATCCTGGTCCACCCACCCTGAGCTCCGGCGTAGTTGACACCATCGTTACTGCCGTTGTTATCGTGGTCATACCGCTCGGCAATCGTGCCTCTTCCACCGCCGAACATGTAACCGGCTGATACCGGAATTTCGCCAATAAATACCTCATCCACGGCAGGGTCGGGGTCATCTGTAAAAATACCGTCACCGTTGCGGTCGATTTGATAGATATTATCGGCCCTTGTGTGGATGTTTCCATCTGCGCCGGCTTGCTCCACATTGTCCGCCCGGGCGACCAGATCATCATCAGCGTTCCATCCTATGCCGTCAGGACCAAATCCATGGTCGCCATCCGGTCCGCGGGCGAAGTCTGTGCTGGCTGTATTACCGTCTACGTTACCTTCGGTACCACTGTTACCGGCATAACCTGTCAGCAGAACCGGATCATCGCCCTCGTAGCGAAAATTTCCTGCTCCACCTGAGTGGGCGGATGTTACGTCAACACCTGTCAGCAATGTGATATCGCCGGTTGCGGCGACAATATTGATCTCCCCTGTAACTACCGAACCAAGACCATACAGAGGGATGTCATTGTTGCCCTGAAAATCGGTATCATAACCACCGTGACCTATCTGGGCAAAGGCGGAAGCCTGTTCGTAGCCGGATTCCCTACTAATTAAAGTGATGTTGTTTTCTGCGTAAATATCAATATCACCACCCCAAGTTTGCGCCCGGCTGTCGCGACCACCATGACCGATGAGTGCAAAGTTTTCACGGGCTGAAACACCGGCATACAACTCCAGATCGCCGCCGCCAGCAGTCACCTCAATGAACGAGTCAGTAACTGAGCCATTGGAGCTGCGTCCGCCGTGACCGATCTGCGTCCATGAGAGGTCGGACACATCGAACGTCCCGTCACCATCTCCGGCATGCATTTTGACACTACCTCCGATACTGTTCACGATGATATTACCTTCGCCTACAATCCCAATGTTGGTTTGTGGAGCATGATTCGCATTGGTGCTGTTATCCGTAGGTGCATCGGAATCCCAACCACCGTGACCAATCATTGAATAGGATCTGGACCCGTCCCCGGCTTCCATAAAGATATCATCCTGAGCAGTGACCACAATATCGCCGGACTTGGTGCCGCGAATCGCTTCGCCGCCGTGTCCGATTTGAGCGTAGTTGTATACAGACTGGCGTGAATTAAACGAGTCCCGCCCTTCATCTCCGTATACATCGGCATTACCGTTGAGCAGCAAAGATATGTGGGATGAATATTCCCGTTTGATTGTCGAGCCGACAAACTCGATTTTCCCGTCACCTGCCGTCACGGTAATATCGCCGCTTACACCACCGGTGTTGTAACCATCAGTCGGATCGTAATATCTACCCTCACCGGTACCTCCGTGACCGATTTGCACAAAAGAGTCTTCCGCATAGGCACTCAAATAATCGAGTTCTTCATCGCCATCATTGGAAAAATTCCCACCACCGGCTTCCGCCAGGGCTCTGGTTGCTTCCACTCTGTCTTTCTGTGGAGCAATGAAAATGATATCACCTGAAGCTGTATTCACATTGATGGAGGAATCCCGCGCCGTGCCGGCTTTACCACCTAACTCAACTTCATTTGCGCCGCCTCCAGTTGCGCCAGTTGTGTGATCGTTTTCATAACCACCATGACCGATCATAGAGAAGTTCTGATTCCCGCCGGCACTGTCAGCCCCGAAGTCATCCTCCCGGATATCCCATCCGCCAAAAGATTCAAAGGTGATACCGGTTTCGGCATTCACATCGATTTTGCCGTAGTGATTTCCTCTCGCGGCATAACCACCGTGACCGATCAGGGAAAAATTTTGGTAACCGCCAATCTCATTCACGATAGATGTTTTAAAATCAATCTCTCCACCGGCTGTCACTTTGATATCACCGTAGTGGGCGTTTCTCAGTGGATCAGCATTTCCTGATTGTGAATTCCAACCAAAACCACCGTGACCGATCTGCTTCCAGGCCCTCGTTGCAATGAAATTATCCGGACGACCTCCACCGCCGAAAATTATGTCCCCTGCTGATTTGACAGTGACATTCCCGCTGAGTGTTCCGGAAACCCCCTGGTTATCGGTGTCCCAGGTGTGGACATGACCGCCATGCCCGACCATCGCAAAACCATAGTTCCCTCCAGCTTCAAACTCGACCTTCCCCGTCTTTGATTCCACATAAATGTTTCCGGCTGCATTCCCCGGCGACATATAACCACCGTGACCAATCTGAACCATCCTCTGGTCGTCGTTGTCAAATGTATTCAGGAATAAAACGGCATCACCGATCACGGTTATGTCCGCATTCTCCGCCACTGTGCCGTCAGCGTTGAATGAACCGATATTACCGGGTCTTTCGTGACCACCGTGACCGATCCTGGCCGAGGAGCGACTGCTATTACCAGCCTGAAACCGGACAATACCGTTAATGGCTTCCACACGAATATTTCCCTGGTCACCCACGGCGTTTCCGTCCGGAGTGAGTAAGTCCGGATCGAGAACACGGGTTCCCAGAGTCTGGTCAAAATTGGGATTCCCGGCGTCATCATCTTTGGTAGCTCCATTCGCATCATCGTAATCCAGAACATTTGTATTTCCGGTAGCGAGACCTTCGGTTACTTCAGCAGTCCGGGAATTCCGATAACCTCCATGACCGATCTGGGTAAATCCGGCCCATCCACCACTGTTCTCATCATTACCGAAGGCAATAATGCTGCCGTTTTGGTTGATAACGCTAATATCTCCTTTATACGCACCGGCCCCTCTGGCCGTAACATCTGCAGCAGGGTTACTGAGGCCTCCGTGACCGATCTTGCCGTAACTGGTCTCCCGACCGGCCTGAATCTGTATAATGCCCGCCTGGCTGCGACCCGCTACAACATGAATATTTCCGGAATGGTCCGCGTTGATCAAACTGTGTTCGATCTGGTTGGTGCTACCTCCGGTGCGAAGATCAGTATCACGAACATCGGAACTACCGCCGTGACCAATTTGCACATACTTCCGTGAGTCACCACCACCGGGCTCGCCTGTGAGAAAAATACTGCGTTCCACCTCGACATTGATGTTTCCACTATTAGCCATGTCCGGATTGTTATTAACATCGAAAACTGAACCTGTTAGATCCACCTCAAACCCGGCTTCGGCGGTGCCTACAGTATTTCCCCCCGTGTACCCTTGACGAAATACGGAAGAGTTAATCAATCCATACTGACCGGCACCTCCCGATTCCGTATGTGTCGTGGCACGGTAACCCAGATGAGCAAAACGATCACTACCTCCGAGAGGCACTTCGATTTTCAAATCGGTGGCGATCACATTGGTTTCACCAAAACGGCTACCGACCTGAACCGCCTGATCATTCCCAATGTGGTTGATCGAGACGATACCCCGACCTTCTACCGGGGTTCCGAATTCGCGAAGCGCAGCGAAATCAATCCTCCCCGGAGCCTGATTGGCATTGGGGAAATTCACATCAGGAATCCCAAGACCTGCGACATTCGTCACCCCGTCCCAACCAGCAAAGAGGTTTACGTTTCCAGCACCATGACTGATAATGTGCCCTTCAACAGTGATGTCCCCGTTAGCAAGCAAGGTCAGATCATGAAAATTCTGAGCAGCAGCTGCGTTCGTATTGGGTGTACCCCATTCGATTCTCACGTCATTGTCGACAAGAATATTTCCTGCATCGGAACCAGCCGTGCCGGTATGAATAATCACGTTACTGCTCTGAAGTGCAAAATTCACATCATCATCAGTCAATGTTGCTCCTGCAGAAGCACCTAGTGCCCCATCAACAATAGTAACATCTGTGGGATCGAGCAAAAGAGTCCCCGTTCTACCTTTCAACGCGAGGGTCGAAACCACACCGCGAAAGGTCAGAGTGTCTTTTCCGGAAACTTCGACGAGCCCGCCGTTTCCAACCATTCCGAGAGCCTGAGCGGAAACCTCACCCCGGAAAGTTGTGTCATAATCAGACCAAAAAATCACGGTACCACCATCACCGAACGTGCCGTCAGCAAGCACCAGAGAACCTTCCTCTACATTAAGGCTGGTCGCATTCCGAATGCTGTCATCACTGCCTTGAAAACCGCCTCCGAAACGGGCGGAACCGCCACCGGAGAAACCGGATACATCGACCATCGCAGTGGATTGAACTTCAACAATGTCACCGGACAAATCAATTGAACCACCGTCTCCGGTGTCGCCGGTGGAGGTTGCGGTTCCTCCAACGGTCAATGTATTTGAAGCATCGAGATTGATAGATCCGCCGTCTTTACCGTCAGCAATCATCAAGGCATTTTCACCGAAAGTTATATCTTCCGCCTGTACATCGATCGATCCACCGTTACGTCCCTGCGTGCCGGACGCATCAACCACTCCGGAGTTGATATCAACCGTTCCTCCGGATACGGCAATTTCACCGCCTGTGCCGTTTTCCTGACGGGCATACATATTACCGGTGTTCACAATCCGGCTGCCGGAACCGCCTTTGAGAGTCAGTCGACCACCGCGGAAGTTAAATCCTGTGGCGCGAACTGTGCCGGAGTTATTGATCGCTTTGTTGTAGGAGTTTCCGTGTCCCTCAAGATACACGTTGCCCCCCGTGATCGAACCGGAGTTGCTGATACCGGTATCTGCACCGGCTCCGCCGCCACGAACGGAAATCGATGCTCCATCCGGAGTCTGGCCCAGAAGAATCTCGCCCCCGACACCCATTGCAATCGACTGAGCCGCTGTGATGCGCCCCTGGTTGTCGATGTAGTTACCGAGGAAAATTACGTCGCGACCGGAAATCACCCCGTAGTTGGTCACGCCGGCACCGCCGGTTCCACTAAACAGGGTTGAACCTCCGTTGAGCAAATCCTGGTTGGCAGCATCCAAAGTCGACAGAGTCACCGAGCCTTTGATATCAATGACCCCGCTGGCCCCGACAAGAATCCCGGCCGGGTTGATTACCATCACGTTTCCGTTGGCTTTCAGCTGCCCGTAGATCGCCGAGAGATTCCCGCCTGTAACCCGGTTGATCGCCAGTGCATTAATGCTCGGCTGGACGAACTGCGTGATCTCCCCGGTTCCGATTGAGAAACTGTTCCAGTTAATCAATGCCGTGTTCGACGATTGATTGATGGTTAGATTTGAGGTTCCCAGTCCATTAAAATTGACGGCACCCGCCACCACGTTCGCTCCAGCTGGATTCGCTTGAATGGCAACGGGAAACAATACCAAACCGGGTATCATCAAAATCGTGCAGAGACTTTGAATAAACCAGTTTCTTCTTAAACGAGAGGCTGTGGTCTTCATAAAATTATTTTCCGGAGGATGATAGTAGTTTAAAAAAAAGCGGCTTCAGCAAAGCTAATCTTAAGATTTGGCAGGTGGAAAACGCTTTGTAAACGCAAAAATTACCGTTTTTGAGTTTCTTCTTACCAAAAATTGTCTCCGCCCGATTCTGTGTGACTCTTTTTATCAGCAAATGTGGATTTTTTTTGCGCAGTCAATCAGACCGGGCATATTTCCTTTCCGAACGTCGGCTCCGTCGGCATTTCGAATTCGCCTCTCACCCCGCCCTATGCGCCCATTTATACTACTCGGCCTGATTTGTTTGATCTGCCCCGGTTGCCGGGATGGCGATTCTTTCCGGTCCAAAACTGTCACGGATAAGGAAATGGCGATGGAAATTATCGAATTGCGGGAAAAAAGCGCGCCGGAGCCGGGAGCACCCGCACCGGACCTTTCTCTCACCCGTTATGACAGCGGTGACTCGGTGAAACTTTCATCGTTCTGGAAAGAAAAACCCACCGTCCTGATTTTCGGCAGCCTCAGCTGTGACCGCACTTTTAACGGAGCACCGCACGTGCGCAAGCTTCAAGCCCGGTTCGGGGATCAGTTTCATTTTGTATTTGTCTATATTCGCGAAGCCCATCCAGCCGACGGGTTTTACTCAAAGAAGGACAAATTCCCGAGAATCATTGATCCCACCACCCTGGAAATCCGTCGCAATGTCGCGGGCCGCTTGTGCCGAAAATTCGAATTCGATTTTCCGGTGCTGACAGATTCGATGGACGACCGGGCCGCTATCCGGTATGCGGCGTGGCCGGCGAGGATTTTTGTCGTCGACCGGAAAGGGCATATCGTTTTCAAAGGTGATCCCGGCCCGTGGGGCTACCGGGTTTCCGACGCGTCGAATTTCTTTCTATTGGAAGAGGAAATGGAGGGAAAAACCGATCTTCCCGATCCGTTGCAATCCATCAGCCTCGAAACGTGGCTGATGAAACAGATCGAAAGCTGATACCGGACTGTACCCTCTTTAATGCCGGACCTAACAGGGTACAGTTTCGGACCTAACAGGGTTAGATCCCAAATCCGGCCATGTTGTCACCGGAGTCGTGCTCGAGGAGATCCTCGATCGTAGTCCGCTCCAAAGCAGACTGGTAGGCTCCCGTCGCGGTGGTGAAACAATGGATGATCCCTTTGGAGCCGGGGAACTCCCGCGTGCTGTGCGGCTCGGGCAGCGGGTTGATGTCGCCTTCGATATTGATGATGACTTCCAGAACGGTGATGAGCCGGGGCTGTTTCGCAATCCGGTAACCACCACCCACGCCTCTTTTGCTGACGACAAGCCCGCCGCGCTTGAGGATTAACAGAATCTGTTCGAGAAATTTCTGAGGGATCTCACCGGCCTGCGCCAATTCCTGGGCCTGCATCGAATTTTCTGTGCCATGAGAGGCCAGAATGGCAATCGCCCGGACAGCATATTCTGATTTTTTTGAAATTTGCATTGGTTGGAATGAATTCAGGAATTGTGGCGCACGCTATTATTACGCCTTTTTCACTACAATGCGACTTCCTTCATGACGCGAAACGACAATCGGGGTTTCTTTCGGGATAAACTCCCCTTCGGTGATGATGTCGAGCTGTTTACCCCGGAAACGGCCTTTGCCCGCCGGGCGAAGATCGGTAGTAGCCTCCCCTTGCCAACCCAGGTAGGAAACGGCTTCCCGGCCCTCCGGATTGGGGGAGCGGGTCATCTGGCCATCGATGGAAGCGCCGGAAGCGATTGATTCTTTGAGAATCAACATACCGGCAAACCTTGTTTTCGGCAGGAAACGCATCATCAGCAACACAGCGGCGAGACCGCCGACGATGCCCAGCCCCATGGTATTGAAGGCGCCCCGGAAAATATCGAACCAGCCCGCCGATTCGTCACCGGTCCAGCCGCCGGAGCTGGGCAGATCCGACCATTTCCATTCCAGATCGACGCGATCCACCAGAGCCAGCCACAGCGAACCCACAACCATCAGCCCGCCGACGAGGGCGGGAATCATCAGCCCCGGGAAAAGGAAAATTTCCACTCCGATGAGGATCAAACCAAGCACAAACACCACCACCAACTCGTAGCCGGCGAGATTTCCGGCAAAATGATTGCCGAAAAAATACAGCGCAAACGCCCCCAGGCCGATCAACCCCGGCAGAGCAAAACCGGGTGTTTTCATCTCCAGATAGACCCCGGCGATGCCGATAATGATCAGGATCGCGGAAAATTTCTGCACCCAGTGGGCGAAGGTCTCCATACCGAGGGATTCCGCTTTGATGATTTCGCCTTCCAGCCCCTCCTGCTCGACAAGATCTTCCAGAGTGTTGGCTATGCCTTTGGCGAGAACCGGTCTGCCGTCGATTACTTCCATCGCTTCGATGGTATTCAGGTTGAGCACCTCGCCTTTGGGATGAATTACTGTGCCGCCGATTTTCACTTCCTTGTCACGGGTGACAAATGCTTCGGCGATATCCGGGTTATGGCCTTTCAGCTCAGCCATATTGCGCACCACGCTGATAATCATCTGAGTCTGCTTGCTGTTCATCGAGCTCGACAAATCCGAGCCCGTGCCGGTGACAACCAGTGCCGAGCCGATTGATGCCGCGGGGCGCATGTAGATGTGATCGGTCCCGAGAGCGACAATGGCCCCGGCGGATTCAGCCCGGGTGTTGACAAAGGAATAAGTGGGGATGGAGACATCCTGAAGACTGTTGAGAATCAGGCCCTGGGTGTACCAGGCGTAGCCTCCGGGCGTGTCGAGATCAAAAATCACCGCCTTTGCCCCGTCGAGCTGGGCCTTTTTCAAGGTGCGATCCATAAAATCGAACTGGGCTTTGCCGCTGGAAAGCGCATCGAGTCCCACTTCGAGAATGATGATTTTGCCTTCATAACTCTCGCCGCTGCGCTTCGCAAAAAGGCTGTCGGAATCTTCGGTATCCTCCTCTTTTTTCTTCTTTTCGAGGGTTGTTTTGAAACGGGCCTGGTTGCGCTGCTGGACAAACTCCCGCGGGGTGAATTCGACTCTATCACCCTTCAGGTTTTCCATTTTCAGGAGATCCTCCAACGAAGGCGCGATGCCTTTGGCGAGCAGCGGCTTGCCATCCGGGATCGGCTTCACCGCCTCCGTCGCAGTCAGGGTCAAAATTTCGCCCCGTTTGGAAACGACATCATTGCCGTAAATCACCTCGATTTCACTGTCGATAAACGCCTCTACCAGTTCCGGGCGGTGGCCCTTCACCCTGGCGAGACTTCGGGCCCGGGCTTTGAGCAGGGAAAGCTGCTGGGAGAGGAGCCGCTTGCGGGCCTCCTCATTTTCCATATCGACGACATCGATCCCCGCTCCGCCGACGATGCCGCTTTTCGAGAGATAGATCGAATCGCTGCCCACAGCGATAAGCGCTCCGGCACCGGTGGCGGTCGAATTTACATAAGCGATCGTTGGCACTTTCAGCTCCGAGAGACTTTCAAGAATCCGCTCCTGGACCGACCACGGCAGATCGCCTTTCAAATTCAAATCGAAAATCAGGACCTGTGGCACCTCTTGCTCTGCTTTATTGAGGAGTTGTTCCCATTCGCGCACGCCTTTGGCCTCCTTCAGATCATCCGAACGAAGCTTCACGACCACGATTTTATCCGACATAGAATCCTCCTGCGACACCCCGACTGCGGGTAACCACAGGAAACTCATCAGCAAAATCCACAGGAAACCAAACCACTTACTCATTGGCACACAGTAAAATTGAGCCAGCCCTTTGGAAAGGGGAAAGTCGTAGCTGCATCCGGTTGAGGTTTTCTAAATCGACGGCTCCGGAAATTCCAGCGGATTAAATACACCTCAGAAGCGAAGCATCGAAAAAGCAACCCTACGTAATTGATTGAGTCGGAGGAAACAAAATTTCTTAGAGAAAATGTAATTTACCTCTTGATTTGATTCTCGCATTCGAGATATAGTCGCAAAACAGCCTCTCACATTTAATAAATGCGCGAAGCTGAGTAACCAAAAAAGATTCAAATGAAAATTAAACTACTATTAGCTACCCTAATCGGGTCTGTTACCATTGGAGGAGCGATTGCCGGTTCCGGAAACTATTGTCCGCCGTCCGCTAAAAACGATAAGTGTCCGGTAGACTGCTGCGAAGACCTTCCCGGTCACGTCAGTGTCTCCTACATGAGTGATTACATCTTTCGGGGTGTGCGATACTCAAGAGACGCAGTTGGATTGAGTGCCAGCTACACGTTTGAAAAATGCTGCCTGCCAATTACGGTCGGTTTTAATCACATTTCTTCTCTTAACTCCACTTCCAACCTGAACAATCAGGGTAATCTCGGCAATCCAAACATTACCAGAATGGGCAGACCAAGTGGTGATCAGCACAACATCTTTGCTGAGGTTGGCCTTCCCAGTCTTTGCGGATTTGACCTGGCTGTGCGTTATGACCACTGGCTCTATCCTAACCTTCGTTTGCCGAACGACCCGCTTAACGGAACTCATGTTGGTGACTCCCACGGCGCAGTTGGCATCACGATTGCCAGAGACCTCTTCTGCGGTGTGAATTTGGCTGTGACTTCACAGTATGACTTCAACACCCCTGGTGCTGGCGGCGCAATCTTTAATGGACCTTTGTTCAATGAAGATCACGATAGCAATGGCGCATGGATTCACACAGCTGAATTGAGCAAGTCCTTTTGCATCACTGATTGCATTGGTATCGACCTCACCGCAGGGGTTCTTTACACCGATGGTGTATGGGATCACGGTGCTCAAACTTCTCTTTATGGAGCTGATGCCGGTGCCGCCGGTTGGAACAACTACTACATCGAAGCAGCACTGCCCATCATTGTGGGACGCTGCGCAACTCTGACTCCATATATTGGATACAACGGAACGCCCGACACCTGGCAGGCAGATGGCGTTGTCAACAATGTCACTGGCGGCTCTGTGGATAACAACGATGTATTCCACGGAGGTGTTCGCCTCGGAGTTGACTTCTAGGCCTTTAGAGTCAGACAAGACTATAAAACGCACTTGGTATTTTGACCGCTTTCCGAAAGGAAAGCGGTTTTTTTAATGCTCTCCGCCGGAACTCGCCGGTTAATCGCCAAGCTCGATGACGGCAACCAGGAAAACACAGGTGCCGGAATCGTAGATACGACTCTCCCCCACTTTTCTTCCAGACTGATTGCTACTTCGCCCCGCCCTGCCTGTCAGTCGGCTTTTTTCCAGGACTGGATTTTGTAGTGCTCTGCGTGCTTGATCGCTTCCGCAGCCTGCTTTTCAGTGATCTGTGTACCATCGTCAGTCGTGACTGTCATGGCATGGGTGCCGTCGGCGTTTTTCACGATTCGGATGGTTTTTACGCCGTCAATCTTTGCCAGTGACCTGGCGATCGTCTTTTTGCATCCATCGCATTCAACACCGGAAAGCTGAGCGGTGTAGGTATCATCGGCCAACAGGGAACTCATGGAAACAGAGACAATGGCCGCGATCGTAAACAGTGTGATTTTTTTCATAGAATTGTAGGTAAATAGGAAAACAGGAAGTCTCCTCTTGCAAATTGCTTGCATTATCACAGAATCACTTTTAAATGCAAGCACTTTGCATTAACGCATTCTATAATGAGTCTTCAACCGTTTCTTCTATTTTCATCCCTTTCGTTTCTTCTTCTTTCTGTGGCGGTCGCCCAGGAGGAGGAAAGCCACAATCACGACGACCATGTCGACAGCGAGGTATTTGAATACGTTGTTGGTCAGGACGATGACCTGTCCGAGCATGACCATGATCACGATCATTCCGGGCACAGTCACGAAGGGCACGGCCACGATCATTCCGCTCACAGCGATCACGATCATTCCGACCACGACCACTCTGCGCACGATCATTCCGGTCATGATCATGCAGGCGGTCACGACCACGAACACGGGCACAGCGAGCATGAGCACGAGCACATCGAAGAACTCAATATCTTTACCGGCGCAGGGGTGAACATCGGCGGCTTTCTTTTCCCCGAGATATTCGTGATCGGTGCCGGCGGGGCCTTTGAGCGGGGAGCGAATGCTGAAGATTTTGCCACCTCCGAGCACGATCCGCTTCATGAGGCGACTTTCCAGGCAATCGAACCGGAATTACACATCGATATTAACCAAAAGATCACCGGTTTGCTGGCCGGTTTTATCCATTGGGGAGAGGAAGAAGACTGGGAAGGTGAGCTGGAGGAAGCCTTTCTTCACTATCATGTAACCGACAATCTGGCGATCGGTGGTGGCCGCTTTCTGAGCCGGGTCGGCTGGCAGAGTGAAAAACACGTTCACCAGTGGAAATTCGTAAATCAAAACCTGGTCAACAGCCGCATGCTCAATGAAGGCGAACTGATCATCGAAGGTGGCGAAGGCATCGTTCACATCGGAAACGGCGATCTGACGATCGGCGGGGGCGGTGTCCGGACTCACGCTCACGGCGGCGAAGAAGAGGAGGAAGGCGGCCATGCTGATGAAGCAAACTTCAACGACTGGGTTTTGGCGCTCGACTACAAATTTCACATCGGCTGCGACGAGACGACTGCCATTTCCGCATCCTACGTAACCGGCGAAAACGGCTTCGGGGAGGACACCTCCATTTACGGAGTAGGTTTAGAAAAACTGCTGTGTGGCGGAGAAGACGGTTTCGGCTGTGGTTCACTGCTGTTTCGGAGTGAATTTCTGGCCCGCGATTTCACCGTGGCCGAAGACGGAGAGGTTGCCGATCACAACGATTACGGAACATCCACCGCTCTGCATTATGGATTAAGCGACTCCGCCACCCTGTCGATGAGGTATGACTGGGTCTCAGCGATTGATGACGGCGACGAACTGAAACTTCACGAAAGACACCGGATTTCCCCCGCTTTGACCTTTTTCCCGGGAGAAAGCAAGCGTCTCCAGGCGAGAATCCAATACGACTACAGTGACGACAACGGCCTCGAAAGCGAGCACGCAGCCTGGCTGCAATTCCGCTGGCAGTGGGGCGGTGGCGAAGGCCACGATCACGACCACGCGCATTAAGCAGTAATATTGGGGGATGCGATAGTTCCCTCGAAAGTTCCCGCTCCGGCGATTCCCGCCGGACTGTACCCTGTTAAGTCTCAGACTGTACCCTGTTGAATCAGGGACTGTACCCTGTTTAATTGACCACAGAGCGCAATTTCCCGGTTTTCAAACGGAGGATAAACGCTAGGGTTTACCCCGTGGTGATGTTCAGACTGGTTACGTTTTTTTTCTCAGGGTGCGTGGTGGCTGCGGCTTTCCTGTTTTGCAGCGATGCCCGCGCGGAAAGCCGGGTTGTGGAGTATAAAGAAATTCCACCGAAATTTGAGCAGTACCAGGACGATGCCGGATTTCTCTGGCAGGCGAATAATGAAGCCGCGTTAACTTCCGGAGCGACACAGTATTTGCCTTCGGGCATGAAGCTTTTTCTCAATGGCAAAGCCTTCCAACCGAAGTCGGGAAAATTAACGGAAAACACTGCCACCGGCGAGCTGGATCTCTCTGTGACCGATGCGGGAAAAACCCTCAAGGTAAACCGGCAGTTCTGGTTCGATTTGGAAAGGGGCGGCGTCCGGGTGATCGATACGATCAAAAACAACGGCGCGACGGCGAATGTTAAGGTGGAACTGAAATCGGCCTTTCAGTTTCCCTGGCAAAATCTGGTCGGAACGGGTGGCGGTATCCTCAGCGGCACAGCCAAAGTAGCGCCGGCACCGAGAGATCATGGCATCGCGGTGAAGTTCAGCGCGGCGGACGGACGGCAGGATACGATTATCTTGATGCGCAGCGAAGATGGGGGAAAATCCCCGGCTGTCTCGGCTTCGTCCAATTCGCGGGAGCTGGTGCTGACTTACAATCTTTCCATTCCCGCCGGTCAAAGCCGGTCTCTGGTGCACTGGATTTTGCGCCGAAACATAGGTAAACTCGAGGATATCAGCCGACTCACCTCGGAATTCTACGACCGCAAACAATTCATCCATTCGCGGGTGCCTGCGTCTCTGGCCGGAACTGTTCACAATTTCCCGGCCACGGCATTTCCTGATGAAACGGGGCCTCCGCCGGGTTTGACCGGTCTTGTGCCGCTGAATGAATTGCTCGCCCGCTTCGGGGTAAAACGGAAGGACAAAGATCTGCTGCTGCTCAGTTCAAGCAATCAACTGGAAGGGGAAGTGAAAAAGGAAGCCACGGTTGTCCACGGTGAAACGGTGATTCCGGTGGCGGACATCGCGGCGATCCAGGGCGGCGGTGGAGTCGGGCGAATCCCGCGGGTATTTTTACGGGACGGGCGGGTGCTGGCCGGGGATATCGAATTGAAAGATTTTGCTCTCAAAGTGGGCGGCGAATGGTCGGTGGAGGAATGGCAACCCGCGGAACTGAATCTGCTGTTGCCTGTTCTTGGCAAAACGGACGGAGTCGCCCCGCCGAAGACAGCTGCCTTTGTTGAACTGCGCTCCGGCGAGGTGTTGGCAGTGGAAAAGTCCGCTGCCGATATTCCACTGGTTTCAATGTGGGGACGCCGGATGGTGAAGCTGGAGGAAATCACCGAACTGCAATATTTGTCCCGTCCCTGGCCGGAATACCGCCTCGGCCTTGCCGACGGTTCGTCGATCAGCATTTTGCCGGGCAAAGAGAAAATCGAGTTCACTCTGGCCGGCGGAGAGGTTCGCCCGGTCGACCCGAGAAGCATTCGCCGGATTTGGCAGAAAGGCATCATACCATCGCAACCGGACCTTTTCGAAGCGCGCTGGATCGAACTGACCGATGTGCCGAAAGGTCTCATGCCGGAAAAAGGCTTTATCCTTCAGGGAAATAATTTGTACGCAGGCGGCTTTGCGGAGGGAGCCTCGATCACTGTGGTGGACGGCACTTCCGCGCTCGATGTCTCGCCTTCGCAGATCGTCTCGATGCGGAAGCTGGATCCTTCGCTGCGCTCTCCCCTGCCCCGGTTCGAGATCGAGTTGGTGAACGGAAATTTGATCAAAGGCGGGATCAGCCAGACGACTCTGCTGATCGGTTCGGAAAAGGAAAGCTGGAATGTTCCGGTTCGACACATCATAGCCTGGCAATCCACGGGAGGTGACCAGTGAAACCATTTTTATCTGTTATTCTCGGCCTCGCAATGGCCGCCACCGGCCTTCGGGCCCAATCGGACAGCCTGGCATCGCCGGAGCCGACTTCGTCCGCCGTGCTGTCTCTACCGGGGGAAAACCTGATCCCGGCCGCCATAGGCGTTCGCACCGACCGGAAGGGAAATTCCTGGAATGTGGAGCGCAACGGCGTCCTCGGCCGGGTCGGCAGCACGATGGTCAACAGCGGGTTGGTGCTTTCGGTGAATCAGCAAAATTTCGAGACTTTTCAGCCGCGCATGACGCGGGACGGCAAAGAGTTCGTCATCCACGGTCGGTCGATGCCCGGCCTCGCCGGAATCCAGGTGGTGCGCAGAATCCGGTTTAACGAGGAGAAAGGTTCGCTGCGTTATCTCGAACTGTTTTTCAACGGATCAGCCAGCCCGGTGACTCTGTCCGTGGAGCTGGCGACGAGCTTTTCCGGCAATTACAAAACCTCTGTCACCGACCGCGCCAATATCGATCCGGTCATGCTCAGCGAAGGCGAAACCGGTATCCTCGTGACTCCGGGATCATCGCAGTCAAACCGGGCTTTTCTCTTTGTTCTGTGTGGTCCGGAAGCACCTGATAAGCCGACGATATCCACGCAGAGCCGCTATGGACTGAAATTTCAATACCAGCTCACGCTGAATCCAGGTGAAACGAAAGGGCTCGCCCATGTTGTGGCGCAGACGATTGTGCCGTCGCAATTTGATCGCAAAACTCTGTCGCGCCTGTTTGACGCCTACTCTCTGGAAGAAGCCCGCCGGACGATTCCCGATCCGTTTCAGGACACCATCGCCAACCGTTCGGTTCGTCAATCGCGTAGCGGTTTGCTGCTCGGCGGCGATACCATCGAGTCCCTCGGCGTCGACCGGGCGGATACCGATGTGCTCGCCATCGGGGAGCAAACCCGGCTGTTTGGAAAGGCAAATTTCGGGCCCCTCGAGATCGATACCGGCTTTGGCAATGCGACCATTCCGGTAGACAACGTGTCTGCAATCGCCGGTAAAAACCGCGGGCTGCGCGACCAGGTCCGGGTGTTTTTGAAGGACGGCCAAATCATTTCCGGCGAGATACCGGCCGGGGAAATCACCTTTGCGATGAAGAGCGGCGGGCAGATGAAACTGTCTATGGAAAAGCTGGACCGCCTCGTCATAGCGAAACATCCGCCGGTCCCGCACCGCGCCGGTGAAGCGATGATTCAGACCTGGGCGGGTGACCAGTTGAAATGGAAAGGCAACGACAACCTGCTGTTTTTCGGATTAACCCCGTGGGGCGAACTTTCTTTTTCTCTCGCTGATTTAAGCTGGCTGATCCCTGCTCCCGACGACTTCCCCGGATACCAGGTGAAGCTCAAAAACGGCACGGAATGCCTCGTTTATCTCTCCGGTCGCGATTTGATCGTAAACACCGGCTACGTCGGAGAACTGACTTTGAATCTGAATTCGGTCCGGGCGATTCTCCCGGCAGTAACCGGAGGCAATACCAACACCGGAACCCGGATCCGGCTCACCGCGGACCAGTGGATCAACGGAACAATTCGGGAAAAGGAAATTGATCTGATCAGCGGTGGCCAGCCTGTCACGCTGAAAACCGGGGAGATTCGCCGCCTCAGCAGCATGCGATATGGCAGTGAGGATCCGGTCAATCACCCGTTTCTCGCAGAAATGTGGGACGGAGGCCGGATCGAGGGATTTCTCCGGGTGGATCAGCTGAATTTCGATGTTCAGGGCCAGGAATGGGTGATTCCTCCGATTGATATTTTGGAAATTGAAACCGCCGGGCCGACTCTGAACCGGGAGAACCGGGTCAAAGTAGCCGAGTTAGTGACCAAACTCGGGGACGAAAACTGGGAGATCCGCGAACAGGCCACGCGGGAACTGCCCGAATTCGGTTATCATGCTATACCGATGCTGCGACGCGAACTGAACCTGAACCCCGATCCGGAAGTTCGTCGCCGAATCGAAAGAGTCTTGAACACGTTCAAAAACAACTAAGTCTGCCCCCGTGAATATTCACGATATATCGCCATTTCAAAGTGCCGCCGCCCGGGTTCGCAATCGAATCGGCCAGGTGACCTTTGCCAACTGGCTGAACCGCAGCCACTGGATCGCAGGTGCAGTCGGCATTCTTCTGGTCATCGCGCTGCGTCGATCTCAGGAGTGGCGGAGCGGAGAAATTTGGGCGGTAGCCGGACTCTTCCTGATTTGGCTGGCGGTCGGATTGGTAAAGGGCTGGATCGCCCGTCCCGAATCGCTCAAAGCATTATCGGTGTTTGACCAGACCGGCGGCTGGAAAGACCGGTTTTCCTCGGCGTTTTTCTTTCTCCAAACCAAACGCAATGCACTGACCAAAGGCGAGGAACTTCACGTCAACCGCGCCCGGAAAGATCTTGGGGAAGCGATCAAGCGCCTGCCGGAGACATTGCCTCTGCCCCGACTTTCGAAAGTTTGGATTCTACCGCTCATTGCAGTTCTCTTTTCTGTCACCCCTTTTTTACGCAAGGCGATTGATCCCGGCGACACCACGTTAACCGAGGAAATGATTGAATCCGCCAGCGCTGAAGCGGAACGGATTCGTAAAGCGGCCCGCGACCTCAGCGGCCTCGAAGCCCTCGACGAGACCGAAAAAGAGGAACTCAAAAAACTGGAATCCTCCGTTGATGTTGCCGCTGATGAAATCGCCAGCCCGGAAGGCCAAACGGCACGCGAAGTTCTTTCCACGCTGGAATCAAGAGCCCGCGCCGCAGAAAGACTGGCCGAACGGCTCGGTTTATCGAATGAGCAATGGGCTTCGGAGGAATTTGTTCGCGAATTGAGTCAGCACGCTGATACGGCGGATCTGGCTATCGGAATCAAAGATAAAAACTCGAATCTCGTCGCTGAACAATCCACCGCCATAGCAGAGATATTGGATCAGGACGAGTTGAAAAGGGAAACCGCTGACCGTTTTACGATTGCGCTGGAAAGAGCCCTGGCAAAGGCGACCGAGGAAGACGAATCGCGGCCTGTTGGCGAACGAATTGGCAATGCCTCTCAGAAAATGACCGCCCGCCAGCCCAAAACGGCAGCCCGGGAATTTGACGCTCTTTCCAAACACTTCCGTCGCGTCACCCAGCGGGAGGAAGCCCAAAAGAAACTCGAAAAGCTCGCCGCCCAGCTGCGCAACAGCGGCAGCCAGATCAGTGGCAGCAAACTGGAGAGCCTGAAAAAAATCGCCGACACCCCGAAACCTCTTCCCGACGGCTTAAAGCCCGTCGAAGCGATGCCGATGGCGCAGCAGCTGCAGAATTTGATGGCCCCGCAAACCCCGCAGCCCGGCCAGACGGGTGGGGCCAATATGCCGGTTCCCGGGTCGCTGAGTCAAAATGCGGCCCCCGGTCAGCCGGGCGGTGAAAAAGGCCAGGATGGTGGCAAAGGCGCGATGGCACCGGTTCCCGGTCAACCGGCCCAGGGCAAAGATGGTGAACCGGGACAGGGCGGACTGGCCATGCAGCAACTCAAAGAAAGCGGCGAAGAAGCCAACGGTTTTGGCGGAATGCTCAGCGCCCCGATTCCCGGTGCTTCCCCTGGTATGAATACACCGGGCGCAGGCCTCGGCGGCACAACGCCCGGCGGAGGCAACGGCAACGGATCGGCCGGTGGCAATGAAGCCGGCAGCGGCACGATGGAGATGTTTGATCAACTCAGCGACATCGCCAAGGCGGAGAAAGAGTCCCGCGTTACCACCCAGCTGAACGAAGGTGATTCCGAATTTCGCGCCGTCGAGGGCGGTGCAGCCAAACAGGAGCAGGCCAAACTGAGCCGCAAAGAAATCGTAAAGAATTTTATCGATGTCGAAGAGGAAGCTCTCGACGAACAAACCCTGCCTTTGACCCGTCGAAATCAGGTTCTGCGCTATTTCTCCGAGATTCGAAGACAGCTTGAGGTTGAGGAATAACTCCTTTGAGCGAAACTGGCTCTCCTATGGCAAATCCGGGGAGATGGAACAAATTAATGGCGGTCGAGGAATCGGACCGCGGCCTGATGCTCGACGGCGGCGAGTACGGTTTGATCCTGTGCCCGTCCAAATATCTACCGGAAGACGCGGAACCCGGTGAGGAATTCGATGTCTTTGTCTATTTCGATTCGAAGGACCGGATCATCGCTACCACTGAGACGCCGCTCGCCCAGGTCGGGGAATTTGCCTGTCTGGAAGTGCTCAGTGTTCACCCGAAAATGGGTGCCTTCCTCGACTGGGGCCTGGCGAAAGACCTGCTGCTGCCCTTTGCGGAGCAACTCGGTCGGGTCTATGAAGGGGAAAAAGTCGTCGTAGCTATTCAACTGGATCGTCGCAGCAGTCGAATCATTGCATCGATGAAGTG